>JANOQR010000226.1:0-4486 GCA_031414935.1 Luteolibacter sp. | reverse complement strand
GCCCGAACTTCGAGATGAGGGATGAAACGGCGGGGGAGATTTCCCCACCCACGTGGGGATGGCCCGAGTGTCAAGACGATCAAAGCGCCGTATGCTTCGATTTCCCCACCCACGTGGGGATGGCCCGCCCTGCGAGATGCTGAGGCAAAACGGATTGCGGATTTCCCCACCCACGTGGGGATGGCCCGGTTTTCTTTTCTCGTTCATGCGTAGTCGGCGGGATTTCCCCACCCACGTGGGGATGGCCCGGCGAGCAAACACTAGCTCACAACGCATGGGAAGATTTCCCCACCCACGTGGGGATGGCCCGGTTCTTCGCGGCGTGTCCGGTAGTGCCGGAGCGATTTCCCCACCCACGTGGGGATGGCCCGGGTGCCTGATCGCCGATACCGAGTAGTTGAACGATTTCCCCACCCACGTGGGGATGGCCCGGAAGAGCGACAAATGGATTGGAATATCCCGGTGATTTCCCCACCCACGTGGGGATGGCCCGTGCCTTTAGGCTCTTTTCGCAATGCTCGCCATGATTTCCCCACCCACGTGGGGATGGCCCGTGAAGATGGCGGGGACAGGTTGTCCCAGCCACGATTTTTCCACCCACGAGGGATGGCCGAGAATTAAATGCACTCCGTTACGGTAAGAGATGAGCCGATCATTCCGCTCCGTTCACTCCGCCTACTTTCACTTCATAGTCGCCTACCGCCCATTGGATTCCTGCGAGGTAGTGGCTGAGGATTTTCGGGGTCCAGAACATCTCGTGATTGTGGCCGATGGAGCAGTAAAAGACGCGGCCTTTGTCCCAGTGCCTCGCCCATGCCACGCCGAAGTCGCCATCCGTGCGCTTGATGCCTTTGACGTTCATGTCGGATTTTTCGGTGTCTAAACGCAGCAGCATGTGGACGGCTTTGGAATCGTAGGGTTCCCTGAATTGATAGATTTCCTCTTTGAACGAGATGTTTTCACCGTTGAACATCGCGACGAGCGGATGCTTTTCCTGACCCGGCTCGACCTTGATGCTGACTTGCGTGCCTGCTCCCCACGGGTGGCCATCGAAGCAGCCATTGATCATTTTGTTGTAGTCCGCCCACTCGTAAAACGTGTCCGTCGCGGCGTGAATGCCGACAAAGCCGCGCCCGGAGCGGATGAACTTCATCAAGTTATCTTTGAGCCGGGCGTCCTTCTCCATCGCCGCCTTCTTTTCCTCTTCGGACAGCTTGCCCATCTCATCTTTGTTAGGAGCGAACACGTTCATCGTGGTGCTCAGGAAACAAACGACATCGAAGTTCTTCAGCGCATCGATTTCGAAATTCGCGAGGTCGTCGCTGATGACCGTTTCAAAGGCTCCGGTCTTCTTGCCCATCTCGGTGAAAGCGATTTTCCCGGTGGCGATGGAAGCGTGGCGGAAGCCATTCGTGCGGGAGAAAACGAGCATCTTGCGGGTTTTCTTCGGTGATGCGAATGCCTTGGCTGGAAGGGCTTCGGTGATTTTTTCAAGTGCGCCTTCTGGAGCGTTCTCTGCGGGTGAAGAGTGGCTGAAGGCGAGAAATGCAAGTGCGCTCGCGAGGCGGGTAGGGGATAGGAGTTTCATGAGGTTTGTGGAATGAAAGTAGGTGACGCTTGGTGATTTTTGCAGACTCGGCAAGCACTGGATTTCTGGCAGAGATTAACGTGTTGCGATTCAGTGTTGAGTCCTTCGCCGGATTTCGCGAAAACCCCTGCGGATGAGAATACTGGTCGTTGGTAAAGGTGGGCGTGAGCACGCGTTGGTGAGGGCGTTGGCGGAATCGCCGGGAAGTCCCGAAATGTTTTGTTTCCCCGGTAGCGATGCCATTTTCCAACTCGCAAAACCCGTGGATGCAGATGGCCTGGAGTCGCTGGTGGCGTGGATGAAAACGAACGAAATCGATCTCTGCGTGGCGGGCGAGGAGAGCTATCTAGTCAAAGGCGAAGGACTCGCGAACCTCTGCGAGCGACATGGAATTCCCTGCTGGGGGCCGCAAAAGGAGTCTGCCCAACTCGAAGCCAGTAAGGAGTTTGCAAAAGAATTTCTCGTCAGAAATCAAATCCCGACTGCCCGTGCGGTGGCGACAGACACGCTCGATGAAGCAGTCCGCGCGATCGATGGAGAATACCCGACCGTTTTAAAATTCGACGGTCTTGCAGCGGGCAAAGGTGTCGCAGTTTGCGCGGATGAGGCGGCGGCGTTAGAGTTTCTCGACGAGGTCTTCGTTCAGCGGCGTTTCGGTGCAGGGCGGGTGCTCGTCGAGCAATGTCTCACGGGCCCAGAGGTCTCGATCTTCGCCGCAATCATCGACGACCAATATCTGATCTTCACCCCAGCTCGCGACTACAAGCGTGCTTACGACGGCGATCTCGGGCCAAACACTGGCGGCATGGGCGCGGTGGCGAGTCGGCAGTTAGTTTCAGCAGAACTGTTGGCACAGATCGAGAAAGAGATCGTCCAACCGACCGTGGCAGGGCTGCGTCGCGAAGGTTTGCCGTATCGCGGATTTCTCTACTTCGGCCTCATGCTCACGCCGTCTGGGCCGCAGGTGATCGAGTATAATTGCCGCTTCGGCGATCCCGAATGCCAAGCGGTGATGCCGCTAGTAAGTGGCAATCTAGCTGCGTTTTGTCTCGCCGGGGCGCAAGGCATACTTCGCGAAGAGTTGGTGAGTTTCAGCGATGGCTGGAGTGTTTGTGTGATCCTCGCTTCGGCGG
Organism: Luteolibacter sp.; assembly: GCA_031414935.1. Lineage (GTDB taxonomy): Bacteria > Verrucomicrobiota > Verrucomicrobiia > Verrucomicrobiales > Akkermansiaceae > Luteolibacter. Next base: position 1,765 of record JANOQR010000226.1, on the reverse strand, counting down.
GCTACCCGGACTCATCTCGCAGTGGGGACGTGATTTCCGGCCTAGAAAAAATCACGACAGCTCGCGTCTATCACTCTGGCACTCGCCAAACCGCTGGCGGTGATTGGGAAACAAACGGCGGTCGCGTGATCGCCGTCGTTTCAGGTGGTAATAGCCGTGAAGAAGCGGTCCAACTCGCTCACGCTGCTGCCGATCACGTCGTGTTCGATGGTTTGCAACGCCGCCGCGACATCGGCATCCTCAACTTTTAAATCATGCAACACACCCTCACCGCAGAAGACATCGCCGCCGGAGTCGAGCGACTCGCCGCCGCCATTCGCGCGAAGCACAACGGCAAGCCACTGGCTCTCATCGGCATCCGCAGTCGTGGCGATGAAGTCGCAGAACGCGTGCTCACGTTGCTCTCCGAGGACGACTGGGATCTTGCCTTCGGCGTGCTCGATATTTCTCTCTATCGGGACGACTTCGAGCATCTCCGCGAGAACCCGTTGCTCCAAGAAAGCGACATCGCATTTCCTGTCGATGGCGCACACATCGTCCTCGTCGATGACGTGCTTTTTACGGGCCGCACCATCCGCGCCGCACTCGATGCGCTTTCCGACTACGGACGTCCTGCCAAGGTCGAACTAGCCGTCTTGATCGACCGCGGCCACCGCGAAATGCCGATCCAGCCGGACTATGTCGGTATCACTCTCGACACCCGCCGCCTCGACCATGTATTGGTTTCTCTCGAAGGGACGGACGGACGAGATGAGGTCCAGATTGTCGAAAACGAAAAATCATGAGCCTTCTGCCGCAGCGCAAAAAATCCGCCGAGGAAATCGCGAAACTCCGCGAATCTCTCGGCATTCCGGGTCTATCACCGGAGGAGGAAATGCCTGTGGAAAATCTAACTCCAGCTCCAGCTTCTCTGCCCTCCGCAGTCATCCCGGAGAAAATTTCCGAACCTCCAGCGACATCGACACTCGCCCCGATTCCGCTGCCAGACGCGCAGGAACCGAAACCCGTCCGCTCCCTCAAACGCTCCGAGCGGATTCCAATTCTTCCCCTAGACGACCACGAGCTATCGCCTCATCCAGCAGTCCCGGCAGCAGTGAAAATTCCTGCGAGTTCGCCGCTACCCGTTGCTCCCGGCCTCAGACCCGTCCGCTCCCTGCGTAAATCTGAACAAGCCCCGCTACCTGCTCAACGTCCTGAGCCTGCGCCTGATTCGAGCCTGCCCATCCATCGCCACAGCGACCACGAACTCAACGACATCCGCCGCCGCGAAGCACTAGCGGCACTCGCCCAAGAAGTCCGTCCGCCCGTCCTTTCCGCCCATTTTTCGGTCATTATCGCGGGCTATCTATCCGTCGTCTCCGCGGGCGTCTTCTTCCATTTCTACGATCTAGCAAAACATCTCCTGCCCGTCACCGCCAGCGGAGTTGTCGTTTCTCTCCTGTGCGCCGCGTTCATCTTCTTCAAAAAACCGCTATCGCGTCACCACGCCGCTTTCATCTCCGTCGCAGCCTTGTTCGTCATCGTTTTCGGCACCCTCCACTACTTCCCACAACTCCAGCATGGCACGTAAGGATCTACTCGACATCGCAGCACTCGACCGGGAGGAAATCGACCTCTTGCTCGATCAATCCATCCCTTTTAAAGAGCTCTTCACCCGCTCGGTGAAAAAAGTCCCCGCCCTCAAAGGCAAGTCCGTGCTCATGCTTTTCTACGAGCCCAGCACCCGCACCCACTCGTCCTTCGAGGTCGCCGCGAAACGTCTATC
>JANOQR010000225.1:0-10323 GCA_031414935.1 Luteolibacter sp. | reverse complement strand
ATCAAACGCTGGATACCTACTGGAGATTGAATACAATCTTCCGCGAGAGCAAATACGCATCGGAGTCCCTATGAAAAGCAACCGGCACAACAAGCCATGGGTGGCAACGGCGGACAATTCTCCTTCGTTCGCTTCGCTCTGTAAGTCCTGCGCCGCCGTGCCACCACATTTGACGTTCGGCTAATAGAAGTATGCTTCGGGGTCAGTGCTTCGGGGTCAGTCCCAAATAACAGACATTGGCGAGAGATTTTGCATCGAATAGGATCACGATCCCTCCTCCCCGATCCGTCCCAGCTCGGCGTCGATTTACTCGATGCTGGGGAGGCAGGTGTCGAGCGGTTCGGGGAGGGCGCGGACGAGTTGGTATTCGGCGACGAGGTGGTCTCTAGTCGGAAGAGTTTATCGCGAAGCCGCCAAAGGTCGCAGAGGGGGCGCAGAGTTTGGAAACGAAGAAAGCTAGGTGTCGCTTGAAATGGGTGACGGCCCCCGCCTTGCCGGAGGTGAAGCTGGCTTTTGATGTGGCTGTCCAGAGTCGATGGGAACAGCCTTCGTTGACTTGCCGTTGGAGGATGAAAAGTGATATCAGAGCTCTATTTCCCCAGCGTCACCTTTTGTTGATCGACCTCGACCATGGTGCTTGTCTCCAGCAAGGACACAATCACCGGGAGGTGGGTTTCAAATATCTGCTTGGTGGCCTTGACTCCGAGGTTTCCAGTACGCACCAAGACTAGCTTCCATGGTCTGCCATGCAGAAGATGTGAATAGTAGAAATCCGTGTCTTTGGTCACCACTACTCGTGATTCTCTCATCGAGACCTCGTTCAGTATTCCATCGCGCGCGGCGTTCTGTTCTGGCAGGTCGAGGGTGTGGATGGCGTCATGGCCCGCTGCATCGAACAAGCTGCGCAGGCTAGGCGGCAGGTGGGCGTCGATCAGGAATTTTATGCCGCCACGATGTGCTGGCTGCGGAGCTTGAGCGACTGGGCCGCGACTTGCAGGCAGGCCAACAGGTCATCACGTTCCAAATCAGGAAACTCTGCTAGCACATCTTCAAATGAATCCCCGCCAGCAAGATACTCTAACACTGATTCCACCGGGTAGCGCAGGCCGCGGATCGTTGGTTTGCCGTGACAGACCGCCGGATCAATCGTGATCCGGTTGAGAAGATTTTCCCTAGTAGGTGGAGCAGTAACCATAGCGGAAGGATACTCCGAGCATTATGCCCAGCAAGAACGACTTTTCCCGGTCTCTATTCGGCTCGGTGACGGGTCGCCATCCCCGGCTATTGTGTGCCATCGCTCATTCCGGCTCGGTCCAGTGATGGAGAAAGCGATCCCAGTTTTCCTGCCATTGTTGTTCATCGTCCGTGGCGCGGGCGATCCAGCCGCGGTGGAAAGCGGAGCCAGCGAGTGATAGCTCACGGCTGGATAGGCTGCGATTTGCTAACAGCGGATCAGAGGCGGGCGGGGTGCGGGTTTGGAGTTGATCGACGAGGTCTGCGAATTTGGAGGCGACGAATTTGGACTGGCCTTGCTCCTTGGTCCGGTGGAGCGAGCGCGGCGTGCCGAATTCGATTACGGGTTGGTCGTCGGTGTTGAGCGGGTAGTGGGCGAAGAGATCGGCGGCGAGTGTTAGGTTTCCTCCGTAAAATAACAGGATCGTCTGCGAGTTGATCGGCAGTCTCAGCTCTTGCATGTCGAGGTGGGTGGCACCGGCGATGGCGTCTCGCTTCTCGCTTTCCACATCGAGCGTACAGGCTGGCAAGGGATCGTTGTTTTGATGGCCGACGAGCGCGACCATTTCGGCACCGGGCTGGAAATTCCCACGCCACAGACTGACTTGAGGAAACACGGCGAGTATGGTGCGCGCGATGATGCTGAACTCATTTTCGCTGACTTGATAGAGCGGCAGCCATTGGACGAAAATGCCGCCGGGCTTGAGGCGGTTTTTGACATTCAGGAAATGCTCGCGGCTGTAGAGATCGCCCGTGCCGCGTCCGTAGGGGAGAAACAAGTCGGCATTGATCATCGCGTAGTTTTCGCGAGTGGCCATCAAGTGATTTCGCCCATCCTCCACCAGCACCTTGGCTCGTGGATCTTGAAAAAGCCCGTTCGTTAGGTCTGGGCCACCGGTGCCGCCTGCGAAGTATTTTTTCGATGCCGTGACGACGCTCGGCGATAATTCGGAGACCACCACTTTCCTGACGTTTTTGAAATCCCGGTCATCCAGAGCCTCGCCCGCAGTGATGCCGGTGCCCATGCCGAGAAAGAACACGCTGTCAGTCGCTGGAAATGCTAACAACGGAATCCGCGCTTGGAACATCTGCGGCGCGTAGGCGTCGGTGGAGCCGAGTCCGTAGTTCGAGTTGATTTTGATCGCGAGGTTGTCGCCGTTCTTTTTGACCACGGTGACGGTGCAATCGCTGGCCTCCCATTTCTCCACGATGGTTTCTGTTTGTCCTGCGGCATTCATCGTCGATGTCGTCGGCAGTTTCGTCGGATTCAGCAAAGTGAAAGCCATTACTAACATGGCAAGCGTCCCGGCTTTCGCGGCGCGGTTGATGCGGTTTTTGGCGGCGGGTGTGAGTAAGGCGATGACCAGATAGGAAACGGCGATCACCTGCATGGAACGCCACATGCCGAGCCATTGGAGCAGCAAAAACCCGCAAACCAGCGAGCCGAGGATGGCACCGATGGTATTGATGGATGAAAGCCTGCCGATGCTTTTTCCTGGCTCGGTGGCGAAGGGTTCTTCGCCTTTCATCAGGAATGGAAACACCGCGCCCAGCAGCAAACACGCCGGGCCGATGGAGAGAAATCCGGTGATGAAAATCCTAACGACATAGGCAGCGAACGAGGTCTCGGTGGGCAACATGCTGAGGTTGTCCGTGAGCCAGATGAAGACGAATGGCGAAAAACAGAGAGCCGCGCCGCCGATAGAAGTCAGCAGCAGAAAGGATTGCGAAGTCGGAGATTTCCCGGCTGCTAGCTTGGACGCCAGCCACGCTCCGAGCGCGAGACAAACTAAGACGATGATGAGCACCGATGAAAAACTATACACCGAGTTTTCGTGGACTTGGGCGAACATGCGCGTCCACAGCACTTCCAGCGCGAGGATGTTAAATCCTGATAGAAACGCGAGAAAGCCAATCTGCCTGCGCGACAAGTTCACGCTTTGATGGGCGATGGTTTTTTTCTGAGGCGGTTGGCTTTGTGGAGAACTCGTTGTGGCATGTCGCGACAGCTTGAACGCCAAAGCCGCTGCCAGTGTAGAGACCCCAATCGCCACCACGCAGGTCAGCCGAAATCCCATCGAGCCGATCAACACGAACGCCGTTGCAAACGCACCGCACGCTGCGCCGATGGTGTTCACGGCGTAGATCCGGGCGGAGGTGGTGCCAAACTCCGCCTGCCGCTGGATCAGGGATTGGCCGAGAACCGGAATTGTTCCGCCCATCAGAAATGCTGCTGGAAATACCATCAGCAGAGTCCACAGAATTTTAAAAGCGAACAGCCCGACTCCCGATCCGTCTTGTCCATAAAGCACCGGATAGATCGAGTGGCTGAGAGCGGGAGCAACCATGACCACAAGCCCGGCGGTGGCAATTCCAAGCTCGAGCCAGCCGTATGCTTTCAGAGGACTGGCGATCCGCGAGGAACGTCGTCCCCAGTGCCAAGCACCACCTGCGATGCCCGCGAAAAAAACTGCTAGAGTGAGTGCCGCCGCGTGCGAGGTATTGCCGAAAAACAACCCGAGCTGCCGCATCCAAAGAATCTGATAGATCAAGCAGGCGAACCCGGAGAGAAAAACCATCGCTTGCAACATGATGAAGTGCTGGCCGCTCCAATGATGAATGTCCTCTGCAACGATGTCAGCGCGAGCGTGGATCTCGCCATCCGCTTTGGGTGGCTTTGTGGAGGGCTTGGGACGTGAGTTGCGGTTGCGCTTCATGCGTTGCCTTGTATTCACGTTTTAAGCTGAGACGGCCAGCGTTTCTCGGGAAGCCGTCCGCAAATGAATCTAAGAGGCTATCTGAAAAATCGGGGGGATAGGCTTCCAGCTTGTCAGTTCTTGGGAGCCATGGTCTGCGTCACTATTTCAGAGAGTTTGACTTCTTCTAACCACACGCTGAGATGGCCAGTGGGTGGTGCTGCTTTGTCGCGGTGGCCGTTGCGACGCAGGAATCCTTTCACCCCAAGAGTGATTTTCCCGCTAGAAAATTCTGGTAGCAGGTCGTTCAAGACCAGCGCACCTCGGACGGCCTCGCCGCTTTTGTAGTAGCCTGCCTTCGCTTCGCTGATGAGCTTGCCGTTCAGATAGAGGGCGAAGCCTTCGCCAGACCATGCGTGACCAGCACCACCGACGACGATGCGGTAACGTTTGTTAGGATCGAGCTTGGGAATCTCAAAAGTCTGGCGCATGAGCAGCACTTCCTTATCCCAGAGCGTGGCGGGCGTGAGGCTACAACCGCAGTAGGGAACTTTGCAGCCGGATTGCAGTGCTTCCTGTTTGCCTTCGTTTTGGCCGAAGGGTGCCTTGCCGATTTTCCATCCGGCTTTGGTGGCATCAAAGTCAGCGGCGAACCAATTTCCCGAGCCGCTGGGGTAGGTGACGGGCCGGTAGCGGTCGCCGATAGGTGAGTCTTTTTTCTCAGCGGGATCGAATGTTAGGTAATGCCACTCTGCCTGTTGCATTTCTGGACCGAAGGGTTTCCAACTGAATTCGTCGATGCCGCCGAGTTCGTAGAGCGCGATGATTTGATCGAGTTGGGTGAAAATGATCGGCATGGGTTTTACGGGGCTTTTTCCAGCGAGGAAATCAGCAAGCAGCATTCCTCGGCGCATGTATGCGGGAGCCTTGCTTGCGCCCGCGACGAACTCGGGGAGCAGCCGATCCATGATGATCGGTTTGATCGCAGAAACCATGCTCTTGAGGTCATCCGGGCTGCTTTCCTTCATGCGTGGCGGAGCGTCGATAGGCTTGGTCATGCCGGGTTCGGGGTAATCGGCCTTACCGCCTTTCAGTTCCACCATCGCGCGCCCGAGAGCATCGCCGCAGAGCATGTAGGTCTCGGCATTGTGATTGTAGTGATAGCCTTGGTCCTTGGGGGAAATGTTCGCATCACGCCAGAACGGGCGGGCATCGATGGTCTTTACGTTGCCTGCAAATTCTGGATGGAGTTTCGGATCGGCGAGCCTGAGTTGTGCTTCGGCGATTTCCAGAAAAGCACCTTCGCGGCCCGAGCTACCACAACCGGTGGCGATTACGAAATGGGCGTTAGGAGCCTTGAACTCTTTGCGCCATGCTTGAATGAGGTTGGACAAATTTTTTTCGTAGTTTGCGACGTGGCCGGGATCGCCGCTGTCTTTGTGACCTTGCCACCAAGCGAAGCCCGCGACTTCGTAGCCTTGGTCTTTGAACTGCGGGTAGCGTTCGCCGAAGTTGTCTAACACGGCATGGATCGAGGTCGTGAAATCGTCGTATTGCTTACCAGCATACCATTGGCCGGGTTCGGGCTTCGCGATGTTTCCCTCAGCGTCTAATTTCTCACCGTAGCCGGGATATTTTTTGCCGTCGTGAGTGTAGCTCGCAGTTCCCGGCGGCAGGATGTCCCAGCCGAGGCTGCGGTTGCCTTCGCAAGCCTTGATGACCAGGACTGGCTCGTCGTGGAAGGTGCCCAGGACAAAGCCTAAGCCGAGTTCGGGGCCGAAGGATGGTCCGCAGGCGTCCACACCGTGCAGCGCACTGCTGCCTTTGCCGAGGTAGGCATCGTTGAGGAAAACATCGGGGCGCGTGACCCACGAGCCGTCGTCCGCGCGGAGATAACGGAAACGACCGAGTTCGTTGACGACGAAGCCGAGATCGCCGTAGCCCTTGAGGTCCACCTGTTCGAGCCAAAGTGCTGCGGAGCCACCTTTCTGATAGGTGATGCGTAGCGGGTAACGCTGGCCTTTTTTGAGAGTGACTTTGGTGAGCTTCGTCTGGCCGTCATCGCCTTTCCGATAGACTTCTTTGCCATCGAGTTCAGCAGTGGAGTAGCTGCTAGACTCGAAGCCCGCGTGGAGTTCGTAGTTGCCATCATAAGGGACATCGATGACTGCATTGACGATGACGGTGTGTGGGCCGTCGATGGAAGGAAGCTGGGCTGTGGTGTCGCCGAGGGCGACGCTCTGCGTCTTGGCGGGTTTCATTTTCGCGTAGTGGATCGAAGCCGTGGCCTCATACACACCATGTTTCATCAAGGCGGCTTCACCCACCGGCAAGGCAGTGGCTTTCGCGGATGGATCGGCAGTTAGGAAAATTTTTCCATACTGCGACGGAGCAGGTTTCACCGCGCCAAAGCCGACCATATTCGATTGGCCAGAGAGGATATAGACTTTCACCGGCTTGTCCTTGGCGGGTGGCTTGGCATCTGGCGGCGGCAATTCCACCGGGAGAGTTGCGGCGGTGGCAAGCGAGCTGATTGCAAGTAAGCCGAGGGCCATACCCAAAGCGAATCGTGTCTTGCGGTTTCTAATAGATCCCATGGGGGTGATTATTTCGCGTGTTTGAGGACAAAATCGACGAGTTCAGGGCAGGCGAAAAATTCAGGATGAACTTGATGGCCGATGCCGGGGATGACTTTGACCTGAATCGAGCCGCCGCCTGCCTCGTAGCGTTCTTTGAGAAGTTGGGTGTTCAGGTCATAGGGGACGAGAGCGTCCTTATCGCCGTGAACTGCGAACATGGGAACTTTGTTCGTTAGGAGACCTTGTAAATTGTCGATCGGATTGAACTCGGTGAGCTTCGCGACGAGGTCGGGTTCGGTCATCGCGAAATCGGCGAGCGTCAGTGCCTTCGAGCTTTTCAATGACCAGCTCGCGAGATTGCAAACCGGATAGATCCCGACCCAGGCTCGCACCTTGTCTGGATTTCGAAATGCCCACGCGAGTGTCATCATGCCACCGCGGCTCTGGCCTAGCAGAATGGGCTTCGGCGAGTAGCCGCGTTTCACCATCGCCTCGTAAAATAACGTGAACTTCGCCGTGCTGGCGGGTGAGCCACGCACCTCGCCGAGATCAAAGCCCGCGATGCTGATGCCTGCTTTTACGAAGGTTTCATAATAAGATCTCCGCTCGCCGGGGCCGAGGCTCTTAATCGTCGGCGCGTACCACACCCACGGCTTTCCCTTCGCGGGGTGCGGCGCGGCATAGACGTGGGCATGATTCTCACCGACGTCGAAAGTCTCAGTAATTTTCTTCAGCTCATCTTGCGCGGTGAGCGGCAGGCTGAGGCAGGAAAACGCGATGGCGGATAAGGTAAACGCCCGGCGTGTGAGTTGGTTTTGTTTCATGTTTGCGGTTGGAGATTGTTAGTGATGGATTTTTGGCGGCTACTAATCGTTGCGAGGCTTGGGGGCATCGGCTTTGTTAGTGGACTCTGTGGGCAATTCGAGCTCCTGTTTTTGTGCGAGCAGGCGTGGCTTGAAGTCGGCGTAAGGCAGCTCCTGCACCGCGATGTCGCGTTCGGCTGACATGGCGGCGGCGATGCCGGCACTCTGGCCGATGAGCATCCAAGTCGCCTCGATGCGCAACGAGGATATCGCTACGTGGGTGCATGACAGGGCGACGGGGACTAACAAGTTATCGCACTCAGCGGGCTTGGGCAGGATGGCTCGATACGGAACCTGATAGGAATAGCCGACCCGGTTCGGCTGCCGCACGGGGAAGATGGTGCCTTCATTGATGACCCCGCCGCCGGGGTGCGCGATGCGTTGGCAGTCGTGCGAGTCTATCGGAAACGACGATACCATGATCGGGTCGGGCTGGCTGGGTTTTTCGAGGATGTCTTTTTGGGAAATGACATGGACGCCTTTCATGCGGCGGCTCTCGCGGACGTAGAGCTGGGGTGGCCAGTGGTCGGTGTCAGCGAACTCATCTTTGCAAAGACCCCATTGCTGGATTTCTTTGCGCAGCTTGGCGGGGTAGGCGGGATCAGTGGCGAGGAAATGCAGGAACTCTAACGTGTACTGCTTATGCGCCTCAAAGATGGCGGCGCGTTCTTTCTCGTCTGCGGTGTGCCAGTTTTTCGCGCCACCGATGAGGCCGAATGAGAACTGTTTACCGATTCCGTTGTTGGCGTCGATTTTGTTACTAGGAATGGGGTAGCGGTCAAAATCGACAGCATTAGCCTGACCGCCAGATTGGAGAAAACGTCGTGCTGCCTCGAAGCGGGCGGGATCGTAGTGGGCGGGAGCGGGGAGCGGCACCCAGTTAGCGGGATCTTTCGTGAGTGGCAGCCGGAAACTGTAAACCATGATGTTGTCATCGCCATCGGCTTCCGGGCCAGCATCGGTTCCGGTCACGAGTGGCAGCGGTTTTCCCTCAGCATCGAGGCCGTTGAAGTTCATAGTTTTCTTCGGGTATTGCTTGCCCGCGTAGGATTCGCCGAACTCGGCCTTGCCTTCACGACCGATGGTCCAGCTCACTCCGGCAGCGGCCATGAGGTCGCCCTCGTAGCTGGCGTCGATGAAGATCCGCGCCGAGAAATCGCCCTTGCGAGTCTCGATGTTGGTGATGCGTGGCCCGGTCTTGCGGACGGCTTGGAGGTAGCATCCGCTGACGACTTTGACGCCAGCTTCGGCCAACATCGCGCTGGTCACGCGGGTGGCGACGTGCGGCTCGTAGGTCCATTTCGCCTGATCTTTCACGTTCACGTCGTAGGGGAGCTTCACTCCGCGGCTCGTGTAGTCTTGCTGGATGCGGAGATGCCATTCGTGAAATAGGCCCATCAGCTTGTTTCGGACCATCTGGTCTGAGTCGCTGAAACTCAATCCGCCCGTGTTCATGCCGCCGACGTGGGCCGTGGGTTCTAGCAGGATCACGGCAGCTCCCTCACGCGCGGCGGAAATGGCGGCACAGTAGCCGCCGGGTGTGGAACCATAGACGATGACATCCGTGGATGATTGCGCTCGGCATGTTAGGCTGATGAAAATCGTTAGGAGGATGGCTGAGATGTGGGCGTGTGCGATCATTGGGTTAAAGGTGGTCAAGGCCGTTTCATCACGAGCCATTGTGGTTTCGATACGGGTTTGTTTTTGGTTCTGAAGCCGGCTGCTTCAATGAAGAAGTGCTCGCTGCCGCTAAAGAATTTCACGACGGTCTGGAGTGTCTGATTTTGTCCGCGTCGTCGTCTGGTTTGTCTCTGACGAGAAATCTGAGGATACCCGCTGTGGCTACGGCTCTCTCGACGATACGTCCGAGCTGAATGCAAGAGTCTATGGCCATGCCGACGGGGCCGAAGCGGGCGGATAAGTCGTATTTTCATATCGGTTGTGATTAGCTGGGCAGCTTGGTTGGCCTTTGAAAAAATTGTTAGTGGCTATGGAACAGGAAAGCCTGATTTGTTGCGATCTGTGGCTGTTCCTGAATCTGTGGGATGATCGCTTTTGAACTGGGATGACTAACGATCCGAATGTCGGTTTTCTCGCGGCCGAAGTGGAAGGCAATGCCCCATGGGAGTTGGAGCCAGCGGAGGTAGGTTTGAAGGGTGGCACGGTCAGCGGCGGACACGTCTTGGCCCAGTGCAGTGATGGTGACGGCACATTGATTTTCAATCACAAGACAGCGAAGTGAAGCGCAACCGTGTGAGGGAATCTCCACCACCGGATTGGTGATGAAAGACAAGCCTTCTGCTTTCAGTGAGGCACTCATCAAGCCGATCCATGTCCTTTCATGGTATCCTAAGCCGATGTCACTGAGGCAACAGGCGGCGAGGTTTGAAATTTGTTGAGCTAAATTTTTGTTAGTAACCAAACTGGGCCATATCACACTAGGAAGTGCAGCAGTGCGCGATGTGTAGATGACACGTTGCGGGAGTAGGCTGGCTTTGCCGAAATCGACCAGCAGACCAATTGGGATGCACCAGAATTTACTGTAGTTAAGCAATTGTGTAAAATGTACAGCGGCAAAACCTGCGCGAAGAGCTTTGAGTTCAGTGATGAGTTGATTTTGAATGACGATGTCGGCCTCAAAGGTGTCGGCGACATGCCCCTTGTAAATTAGGTCTCGTCTGGGCTTCGAGAGATGTTCGATGCCCGCCTGTAAAAGTCTGGAGACGAAGTTTTGATGGTAGAACTCTTCGCTGAGTCCTGGCCCAAGTTCACTATGGGTCTTCATCGCGTGTCCGATGAGGGCGTGAGTGAGTGGGTCTTTGGTCATTGTTGGAAAGGTTTTCCCGCAGATTCAGGGACGGCCGCAGATTTTTTTTGGTTTATTAATCATAGCGAGCTTTGTCCTGAAACATGTTAGTAGAAATGGACGAGATGAGGCTCAACGAGGCTTCA
>JANOQR010000224.1:0-9946 GCA_031414935.1 Luteolibacter sp. | reverse complement strand
AAGTTACTAGGCTGGGGAGAAAACCTTTTCGTGAAGGAGAGAACCACGGATGAACGCGGATGCACACGGATAAGATGGGTTTGCAGCTCCTTTCAACTGTTTCGAGAAATGATCGTAGCGCGTGACCACGGATTAGATGCTCAATGCTGTATTCTCATCCGTGTTGATCCGTGTCCATCCGTGGTTCGATTTTTTTATCTCTGTTCTAGGAACTCTGCGGCCACGGTCAGTTCCGCCAATCCGTGCTTGGCACCAGTCAGGAATCTCTCGAAACTTCTGTCATGCAAACCGCATCCTTCCTCAAAGACCTCTTCGATTTATCCGGAAAAACGGCTGTCATCATCGGCGGCACAGGCGAACTCTGCGGGACCATGGCCGTCGGCCTCGCCCGCGCTGGGGCGGAGGTTGTTCTCGGCGGACGCATCCCCGAGAAGGCGGAAAAACGCTTGGCGGAAATCGAATCCCACGGTGGAAAAGGCTACTTTGTCCCGGTGGACGTGACTTCCCGCGAATCCCTCCACGCTTTGCTAGACACCGTGCTTGAGCGTTCCGGCCAAGTGGACATCCTCATCAACGGTGCCGGCACTAACTCACCCACGCCGTTTCTCGAGATTCCTGAAGAGGAGTATCAGCGCATCATCGACACGAACCTGTCCGCTGTGTTTCGCGCGTGCCAAGTCTTCGGTCAGTACTTCGTGGATGAAGTCCGCCCAGCTTCGATCATCAACCTCGGCTCAATCTCGGGACTGAATCCGCTTTCCCGCGTCTTCACTTACTCCGCCTCGAAGGCCGCAGTTCATAATCTCACCCGCAATTTAGCCCGCGAATGGGCGGACAAAGACATCCGCGTCAACACACTGGTTCCCGGATTTTTCCCTGCCGAACAGAACCGCAAAGTGCTCGATGAATCCCGCGTGCTCGACATTCTCCGCCAGACGCCAGCCTCGCGTTTCGGAAATGCGGATGAACTCATCGGCGCGACCTTGTTGCTCGCCTCATCGCGAGCTGGCTCGTTCATCACTGGCATGGAAATGATCGTGGACGGCGGCTTCCAAGCGATGTCGATCTGAGGAAACTAACAAACCATCGTCCGAAACGTGAGATTGATTCGTGGGGTTTTGATCTTCTTTGATTTCGGGATGCAGTGCAGCCAGTGGCTCTGGGTGCTGCCTTTCATCACGAGCAGGCTGCCGCTTTCTAGCAGGACGGAAATTTTCTCTTCACCGCGTTTGTGTTTCAGGCGGAATTCCCGCTCCGCGCCGAAGCTGACGGAGGCGATAGTGGAGTCTTTGCCGAGGGATTTCTCGTCGTCGCTATGCCACGCCATGCCTTCGTCGCCGTTGTGATAGAGGTTGAGCAGGCAGGAGTTGAAAACGGTGCCAGTTAGTTTCTCGACGATGACCTTGAGCGCGGCGAGTTCCGGCGTCCATGCGAGGGCTTGCTTGGTGGTGCCTGAGTAGGTGTAGGAGAAATTCGCATCGCCATACCACGCGACTTTGCGCGCGGTGACGATGTGCTTGCCGAAGATGACGGCCTCGTCATTTTTCCACGGGATCTGGTGCAAAAGCGTTTCATAATACCGGATCGTGTCCGAAACGCTGAGGATAGTGCCGAAGTAATTCACCGTGCCGTCGCGCGGCAATAAGTTTGCGGTTGGGTCGTTACCGAAGAGGTTCATGAGATTGATTTTTCAAGGTCTAGCAATCTGCGTTTGCGATCCACGCCCCAACGGTAGCCTGAGAGATTCCCATCGTGACGGACGACGCGGTGGCAGGGAATGACGACGGCGATGGAGTTCGCTCCGCAGGCGCCAGCGACGGCACGAACCGATTTCGGGTTGCCGATTTTTTCAGCGATGTCTGCGTAGCTGACGGTGGTGCCGATGGGGATTTCGCGCAGGGCTAGCCAGACGCGTTGCTGAAATGCGGTGCCGCGCACATCAAGCGGGAGATCAAGTCCGAGTTGAGGGGATTCTACGAAGCCGACGACGATGGCGACTGTTTTCTCGAATGTTTCATCGCCGCCGATGAACTCGGCTTTGCGAAAACGATGCTGCAAATCCGCTAGCAAAAATTCTGGGTCATCGCCCAGCGTGATGCAGCAAATTCCAATTTCTGACGATGCGACGAGGATGGCACCCAGCGAACATTGGCCAATGGCGAAACGGATAATCTCTCCATTGCCGCCGCTGCGATAAGTTTTTGGCGTCATTCCTAGCAATTTTGCGGAGTCTGCGTAGAAGCGGCCATTCGAGTTGAAGCCAGCTTGGTAAATGGCTTCGGTGACGGTATTGGCTTTCGGTAAGCCATCACGGATACGCTCAGACCGGCAAGCGGTGGCGTATTCCTTGGGCGTAACGCCGGAGAGTTTCTTGAAGATACGATGGAAATGATAGGGGCTGACGTTCGCCTTCGCGGCGAGTTCGACGAGCGACGGGATTTCCTCGGATTCCTCGATCATGCGACACGCGGAGGTGACAGCGGCGGCGTGCTTGGAAGCGACTTTCATGGCATGATGGTAGCGGATCATTCGCTCGGGAAAACTCCGCTTCTTGCGATTTTATGTGATGGGCAAACTCAGGACGAAACACGCACCTTGCTTCGAGTTCACGCACTCCAAGCCACCGCCCAGCGATTTGGCTAGACGGCGAGAGAGAGCGAGTCCGAGACCGACGCCGGGTCGGCTTTCTGCGGCTTCGTGGGCGGACTTGTGGAAGGCTCGAAAAATGCGGCGGCGTTCGGCGACAGGGATACCGGGACCGAAATCGGAGACGTGAATCTCTAATTTTTTCCCGGATGCGACGGTGCGGATTACAACTTTCGGTGGCTCACCAGCCGAAGCATATTTGGCGGCGTTGTCGATGAGGTTGAAAAGGATGTGCTCCACGGCGGCGGAGTCCACGCGGAGGCTGAGAGTGGAAGTTACGTTCATTTCCAGAGTCATTCCAGCGGTGGCGAGGCGAGCTTCGAGTCGTTCGCGCATGGTTTCCAGCAGATCCATGACGGTGGTTTCACGAATGACTGAACGCGCACTGCCACGTTCAATTTTGGAAAAGGAGAGAACGTTCTCTACCAGATGGGAAAGCCGATCTGCCTCGCGAGAAAGGACGCGAAGATAGTCGCCGCGTTTTTCCTCCTTCACTGCGCCGCTTTCGAGCATGTCGGAATAAAGCCGAAAGGTGGTGAGTGGCGTGCGGAGTTCGTGGGTGACGGCGGAAACAAACGACGCGCGGCGTTCGCTCAGACGCATGACGCCGTGGACGAGGAGCGAGGCGGTGAAGAGTGCTAGCAACACCGCGATCCAGCCGATGAGCAATGGCTTGTTGATCGAAGCGGGCGGGGTGGGGGAGCTCTCGTTTCTTTCCAAGCGAAACGGAAGCGAGACGAGGGCGAGCGGATCTTGTGATGAGTCCGTGATGGTTTTGAGATCGGCGTTAGGGAGTAAATCTCTGACTCCAGCGAGTAGGCGTTGTTTAACGACCGCGTGATCGAGCCAGACTCCTTGCACGCCTTTTTGTGCGTTGCCGGATGAGGAAAAGGAAAACTGTCGGAGTAAGAATAGCTCGCTGCCGATCCATATTGAGCGCATCGCGCCGAGTTCAGTAACCTGAGTAGCAGAGATTTCTTTGAGGGGATTGACGAGATAGGCTTGGTTTGAAATTACGGTTTCTTCCACTGTTTGGGCACGCTTGGTTTTTTCGGCTCCGGTGAAGTTTGTCTGATAGGTGGAATCTCCTCGGTTGTTGTCACGGCTCAAGTTTTGTCGTTGAAGCGCATTTGCGGATTGTTCCGCAGAGGCTTCTTTGGGAACCTGGCTCCACGCGGTTTCACTGGCGTTGGCGGCACAGATGAGCGTCATCCATTCGCTGCCTTGAATCGGATTTTTTCCCAGAAGTGCGCGGAGAGCAGCGAGCGTTGCCTGTTTTTCAGTCGCTTCGGATGAGGATAGCCTGCCATTTTCGCGGAGCTCGAAATGGAGCTTGATGAGTGGATCCGAATTTGTGGGAGGCGTGGCTGAATCAGGTAGGAAATCCACTGGCGGACGACGGCTCTCGTTGGCGACGATAGCTGCGCCCGCAGCGTCCAGCCGCCAAAGTGCTAGCCGAGTGCATTCTTCTAAATCCGCACGAGCCTCGGCTCCGGCACGCTCTCTCTCTGCTGCAAGCACGCCGCGAGTAAGCCACAGCATCGCGCCTAACACCATCACGCCACAGAGTGCGAGAGTGGCCCAGACGAGAATGCTGCGCGATGTTTTCATGGCGTCCAGCGGTAGCCTATGCCGCGCATGGTTGCGAGTAGAGATTGGTCTTTGTCGCCGAGTTTCGCACGCAGGTGCATGATGTGCATGTCGATGGTGCGCGTCTCGGTGCGGTCGGGATCGAGTCCCCAGAGGTTTCGCAAAATTTCCTCACGGCTGACGATGCGGCCTTGAGAATCCAAGAGGTAGCGGAGTAAGTCGCTTTCGCGTTCTGATAGTTCTTCGCGACGACCATCTTGGAAGGTGAGACGACGTTCGCGGAAATCCACTTTTCCGCCGGGAATCGCGCGGCTATCGGCGGGCGCGGTGCGTTCGCAAGTACGGCGTAGCACGGCGTCCACGCGGGCTAGCAGCTCTTTCATGCTGAAGGGTTTCACCACGTAATCATCTGCGCCATTCATCAAGCCACGGACTCGATCATTCTCTTCACCTCGGGCAGAGAGGATGATGACGGCTTGGCCGGGGCGCTTGCGTTTGAGGGCAGCGAGAATGTCGAATCCAGACGGTCCTGGCATGACGAGATCGAGCAAGAGCAGGCGGAAATTTGCTTTCAGCGCGAGGTCCATGCCGATGTGACCGTCGGCGGCTTCTAAAGTCCGATAGCCCGCGTATTCCAGCACATCGACGATCCCGCGCCGGACTGCGGGATCGTCTTCCACGACGAGGATGGTAATTTCCGACACGCTCGGAAGGATGGTGGGTGAGTAGTTGCTGGCAAGGCTGTGGGTTATTTTTTGAGAGGCTCTATCTTTTGCAGACCTGTTCCTTCAAAAGGAATCTTGGTGGTTTTTACGTCGAGCAGTGGCCCGAGTTCATAAACGTTTTTGTAGCCGTAAGCGTGGAGATTGATGAACGTCTGAATGTTGATTGCTACCGCTGAAAGTTTTTGTGCTCGGCGGAATGGTTCGTTGTCAAAATTATTGTTACAGTAGATGAGGATTCGAGTATTCTTGTTAGGTATGACTTTTTGAAGTGCCTCAACCGTGAAGTCAGTGAGGGCGAGATTCAGTGCCCCTTTGACATGGATGCGTTTGAACTTGTCGGTGCTGCGGGCATCGAACACCACCGTATCAGGTTCGGCAGCCATTTTGAGAAACTCGTCTTCGCTGACGCGACGAGTTTCTCTGAGCGGTGCGAGTTCAAGGGTGAGCTTTGAGAAAGCGTTGTAGTCGATTGCTGGATTGACGGCATCTTTTGCTTGGAGCGGCAGAGTGGATAAGAATGCGAGTGTGGCGAGGTGTTTGATTTTCATAACACCCGGTTTTTAAACCGGGTGTTTCCGTCCGTCTGTAAAGGCTGGGTAAATTCCTCAGCGGAGTCTGTCACGGAATACGCTTGCCCGGCGGCGGCTTGGAACGTGATGTTGTGTTAGCAGAAAAATTGCCATGTTCGACTTCATCCTCTACTCGATCCCGCTGCTGATCGTTCTGTATTTCGCCTACCGCAGGTTGCGCGGGTATATCAAATCCTTGGAGGAGCAGATCTCGGGACAGCAGTTGGCCCAACAGAAACTTCGTGAGTCGAACCGCGAGTTGCAGGCCGAGTTGAAGCGGATCGAATGCCGGATCGGAGTGCAGGACGCGCTTTCTCGGCCAATCAGCAAACCTATCAGCCAGCCGATTCCGAAAGCGGAGGAGCCGCCTCGTTACAGCGTGGTCCCGGATGAGCCGGTGGTCCCGCGAACGCTGCCGGTCTATCGAAAAGCAGTTCCTGATGAGCCTGCGCCAGCTCCGCAAGTGTTGAGAAAGCCTGAGCCGGAGAGGGAAAGGGAACGCCCAACCGAGATTCCTGTGGAAGCTGCACCATCGCTTGCGAGCCGTATCCCATGGCGTGACATCCTCGGACGGATGCACCTTTTGCCGCCGGAAAAATCTGAGTCTGGCGAGACTGCGGAGAGTCAGCTCGCGGCGTGGTGGGTCACCCGTATCGGGCTGGTACTGCTGATCATCGCAGCGGTATTTTTCGGCATTTATGTTAGCCAGCACACGCCGCCTTGGTTGCGTGTGGTGACGCTGTGCTTGGTCTCGTTGGGCACGATCGGATTGGGATCGAAAATGAAGGGAAAGCTGGAGGGCTTCGGGCGTGCGATCACTGGCGGCGGCTTCGCGTTGTTGTATTTCACAGCGTTTGCGGCTTTCGCATTGCCTGCCACTAAGATCATCACCGCTCCGGTTGCCGGCGTGTTTGCTCAGTTGGCGGCGCTCGTTTTCGCGATCCTCTGGTCCCTTTGGAAACGGGATCAAACGGTCGCGACGCTGACGTTGTTTTTGGGTTTCGTGTCCTGTGGGTTCTCCCATTCCCATGATCTGGACCGTTTCGCCACGGTGGGTCTGGTGCTGCTGGCAGCCACGGGTTCATTCCTGTTTGCGGCGCGCGGTTGGCTCGCTCCGTTCATCACTGCGCTCGTGGGTTCTTGGAGTGGCTTCGGAATCTTCGCGGTTCACGACTGGCTGTGCGGGGACTCTCCGGCATTCCCGCATCTGATGGGCACGCTGATGGCTCTAACTATTGTATTCGAGGCCGGAAACTTGGTGGCTTCTGTTTCCAATGATCGTTTGCGACGATGGCTCATTTTGGGCAATACCTCAGCGGCGGCGTTGCTCGGCTATGGCGTGACCCGCATGGTGCACGCGGACCAATTATCGACGTTTTATTTCATCTTTGCCGCGCTGTATTTCGTTTTCACAGCGATTCACCATTTCCGCACGACGGACAGGGCGGTAACGGAATCGCTGTTTTTGAAAAGTAGTGCCTTGCTCTGTCTAGGCTTTGCCGCGGCCTTCAGCGGACCGGTGCGCTGGCTGGCGATTGCCTTTCAGGCGTTCTCGCTGTTGTGGACGGCGCGTCGCACGGGATCGCGGTGGATCGCAGTGGGCTTCGTGCTGGTTCTGGCCGCTTCCATCGGCTGGTTCTGGCGGGATCTGACGGTGGCTCCGCCTGCGGAGTGGCGTTGGCTGGACTCGTTCCGCATCGCTGGTGCTCTCTATCTGGTTTTTCTAACCGTGCAGCTCGCATTTCACTCACGCTGGTTTCCGCGCGGCATCGGTGCGAACGAAGGGGATCTCGAAAAACAGGCCCGTGGTTTCCGAGTCGCGGGTTCGTTTGTCATCGGGATTTCGGCGTTGGCTCTCTCTTTCATCCCGGCCTTTCGGGGCAGCAGTGATCCGGTTTGGTTCCTGTTTCTGCTTTCGGCATTGATCGGGGTGGCCTGCCCGCTGATGCGCAGCGCGGTCCCCTGCGTGGCGGCGACGTTGCCGCTCGTCTCCTGCTACATCGCTTACGGCCTGCTGCCGCCGGATACCAGCCAGAGCACGACCGCGCTTTTGTTAGGAGTCGTGCTCATTATCACCGCATTCGGATTATCTGAGGCGATTCGCCGCTATTGGCCGGAAACGACAGGCCGCGGCTCGGTGGTCCGCGAGTGTGCGTTGTTAGTCGGGCTGGCGACGCTGCTGCCATTCAGCATCGCGCTCGGCGGGAGGTATTCCATTACGGGCGATGCTGGGATCGGGATTTTCGCGTTGTTTCCGCTCGTGGCTGTGGCGGCTGTCCTGTGTCGTCAGCAAACCACGGCCAGCGGGAAAAGGGCACGACTGTCGATCGGTTTTCAGATCGTTACGGGTGTTCTCGTGCTGATAGGTGGCGCGGTCACTTGCGGGAGTTCGGTTTATTTTCCCTGCGCTCTCGCACTCGCCGGACTGCCACTGTTGGCTCTCGCGAAACAGGTGCGTGGCCGGAACGTCATGATCGTTGGCGCACTGCTGATTCTCAGCGGTTTTTTCACGCAGTGGCAGAGGTTTTTCGAAACGAGGCAAGGCGGTCTCGTCGTGGACTCCATCAATCTCGCGGTGCTGCTGTTGATTTCTATCAGCCTCGCGATCATCCTTTGGAAAAAGGTTCGAATTTCCCGCCTGAGAGAGCCCGCCATCTGGTGTGATGCGGCACTGCACGCGCTGGGCCTGTTCACGCTGCACTTGTTTTTTCAGAAACACCTCGGCGAGGGAGCTGATTTCTTCGCGGCAGGGTTGCTGGGTTTATCGTTGTTCGCGGTGAGCCGACGTTTTCCTTTCCGTGTGCTCGGGGCTGTTTCATGGCTACCCGTCGCGCTCGCATGTGTTTCTAGCATCCTCGCGGCAAACTGGCGCGGCGAGAAAAGTGGAGAGGTCTGGTTCGTCGCGGCGGGTCTGCTGGTCCTCGTGCATCTCTTGATTTTCAGCCATGTGAACCGGAAGGAATCCCATGCCGGGAAATCTGGATTCGCCCTGCTAGAAGCCATTTCATTCATCGCCGTGTTGGCATGGACTCTAATCACGCTGGGCGCAGTGGAGACGCCGTGGCAGGCAACGGCTCTAACGAGTGTGGGGCTACTCTGCTCCGCATTGTGGCGGTGGAGAGGCATCACATGGATCGGCCATCTAGGCCAGGGGCCATTGATTCTGGCTTTCTACAAGGCCGTGGCGATGATGATGGCAGTGGATCATGTGTCAAAACCGACGACTTGGATTCTAACGAGTCTGCTGTTGACGGCTGTCGGCCTCGCGGTGAATGGAATGATTATGGCAAGCGCGGAGCGGCGCATCCTCCGCAGGAAAATCACTGCTTCCTCGATTTCTCCTTGGGTTCATGCCGGGAGTGCTTTGCTCGTTGCCTTCGCCGCTTGTACGCTCGACCCACTCGTCAGAGACAACCTCACAGCCGTTTTCTGGGGGATTTCCGCCATCCTGTTGTTTGTCAGTGGACTCCTCGCTGGCCTGCGCGCCTACCGCCTAACGGGACTTATCGGCTTGGTGTTCTGCACCGGGCACATCTTCATTTGGGACATTCAGGACACTTTCTACCGGATCATCGCGTTCTTTGTGATCGGCCTAGTGATGCTTGCCATCGGTTTCCTGTATCACCGTTTCCGCGAGCGGATCGCGGCTCTGGATTCGTGAGTTTCGCATCCCGCATCCCGGCGTTGCCGCCCGGCGTTTTCTCCGTTACATACGCACTGAAAATGACTGCGCCACTGAGCTACTGCCCGGATTTGCTCCACTACGCCCGCCGTGAAACCCGTGAGGTGATGGTCGGAAACGTCGGGGTCGGGGCGCATCACCCGATCCGGGTTCAGTCGATGATTACCTCGGACACGCGCGATACTCCGGCTTGTGTGGCGGAGGTGTTAGGGCTGGTGGAGGCGGGTTGTGAGATCGTGCGGATCACGGCGCAGACGAGAATTTATGCGGCGAATTTGGAGAACATCGCGCGTGAAGTCCGTGCGGCTGGTTGCGAGGTGCCGTTGGTGGCGGATATTCATTTCAAGCCGGACGCCGCGCTGGAGGCGGCAAAGTGGGTGGAGAAAGTCCGCGTGAACCCGGGAAACTACGCGGATAAGAAAAAATTTGAGATCCGCGAATACAGTGACGCTCAATACGCAGAAGAGCTAGAGCGCATTCGCGAGGAGTTCACGCCGCTGGTTTTGCTGTGCAAGGATCTTGGGCGGGCGATGCGGATCGGGACCAATCATGGTTCTCTATCAGACCGGATCATGAACCGCTACGGCGACACGCCGCTGGGGATGTGCGAGAGTGCGTTGGAGTTCGCTCGGTTGGCGCGGGAGAATGATTATCACAATTTCGTTTTCTCAATGAAGGCTTCAAACCCGAAGGTGATGATCGAAGCCTACCGCCTGCTCGTCGCGAGGCTGGAT
>JANOQR010000223.1:0-5380 GCA_031414935.1 Luteolibacter sp. | reverse complement strand
GTCGTTGGTCGAGTCACTGCCGGTGAGGGTGATGGCTTGCGCGGTGTCAGGCAGCATTTCCAATTCTTGTGCATCGGCCACCGGCAGAGCATTGATGACGGTGATGCTGACCGTGGCGGTGGAAGACATGACCCCTTCGGCGTCAGTGACCTTAAACGTAAAATTGTCAGGCCCGTGGTAATCGGCATCCGGCAGATAGTTCAAGTTCGGTGCCGTGCCGGACAAAGTGCCGTTGGCGGGCTGGGTCACGACCGTGTAAGTCAGCGGGTAAATTTCCCCATCGGTGCCTGTTAGGAGGATCGGATTCTCCACATTTGCGGACGCGTTCACAGCTTGCGCAGTGGCCTGCGGCGCATCGTTGACCGATGTCACCGTGATACTTACCGTCGCCACCGCGCTGGTCAGCGAGGCGTCGCGCACTGTGAAGGTAAAGCTGTCCGCGCCGTTGAAATTATCAGCAGGAAAATTGGCGGCAGGCTGGTAAGTTAGATTTGGTGCAGTTCCGAACAGGATGCCATGGGTCGGGCCGCTCACGAGATCATAGATCAGTGGGTTGCCGTCCGCATCGGAGCCAGCCAAGGTGATCGCCTTGGCGGTTTTTTCGGAGGTCGTCGCGGCCTGATTCACTGCGACGGGGCGACGGTTGCCTGCCACGCCGATGTCGAGAGTGATGGTGGCCACGGCGGAATCCACTTTGCCATCATTGGCCTTGAAGGTGAAACTATCAGAACCGGCATATCCGGTCGTGGGAGTGAAAACCAAGTTTGGCAACGTCCCCGATATTACGCCGTGTGCTGGCGATGCCACAATGGCATAGGTCAGCGAATTGCCATCGGCATCCGTCGCTGTGAGAGTCACGGGTGTAGCGGTGTTAGGCGCAGTGGTGAGACTCTGGTTCTGGGAAACGGGTGCGCGATTGGGGTCCGGGCTGACTGTCACGGTCACCTCTTTAGTCACTGCGCCGAGGATTTCGTCGTAGGTTTCAAAATTGACATAGCCGAGATTGTAGGTGATCCAACGGTTGTAATCGAGGATCGAGCGATCCACCGATTTGGCGCCTAGGATATAGGTTCCAGGATGGCTAAACGTCGCGCTTCCGCTGGGATTCGCAGTCAGGCCAGCGGGACTAAATGTTACTGTTCCTGGCCCGCTGAGTTTGCTCCAGATTACGTTTTGCACCCCGCCGTCGATGTCAGTCATCGTCGCGCCGAGAGTGGTGGTGGCGGCGGGAAAGGCGGGCGCTGCCGGAGTGGCCGTTGCAGTTAGACTTTTGAAGTACGTCAGAGTGGGCGGAGCATTGTCGTTTTCAATGGCCTCGATAGTTGATGCGATTTTCGACGTGATGTTGGCCAGGCGGTTGCCGACCGGGCCAATGGATGGGTCGGCGGCAAATTGCGGCAAATAAGCCTGCCACTTGTAGAGCGTGGGCAGCGCGTCTTTGGCAGCTCCGCGGTAGGTGTTTTGCAAGAGATCAAATGACACCCAGTCATCGCCATGCCAGGTTTGCTCCCTAAATTGCAAACACAAGGGAATGCCCTCTTCGATTTTAAATTTGCCGAGGGTCCTGAGTGCTGATGAGCGGATGAAATCAGCCCCCATCTGATTCGCCGGTGAACGCTCTGCGGCAGCTTGATTGATGCCCGGTGCCAACGCTTGCACGTCCGCAAAGGTGAGTCGGCTTTCAATAAAACCACCCAAATAGGCCCGCGCAAAGCCGTCTGGTTGTTTCAAGCCGGCCTGCACCGCCGGGTAGAGCAGGCTTTTGGCGGCCGTGATGGTGTGGCCCGACAGACTTTGAAAAAGGGCATCGGCCAAGTAGCCGTTAGCGATCTGGATGGGGTCGCTCCACACGATCACATTCGGGTCCGTGGCGTTGGCGGTGAAAGCCGTCAGCATCGGAGTGAGTTGCGGGCTGGCTGCGCCGCCGAAGTTTTTCAAGGCTTTGGCCGCTTGACCCCGCACCCACAGGTCTGAATCGGAAAGCCGCTGGCTCAACGCCGTCAAGGCAGCGGTGGTCTGGCGAAGTCCCAAGGTTTGGCAGGCGCTCATCCGCACGTTCGCATCGGTGCTCATGGTGCCGTTGGTGATGAGAGCGATCAAATTGTTCACCTCCGGCGTCGTCAAAGTGCGCGCGGCCAGTTCGTTGGCCACATAGAGCCGCACCACCGGATCATACTCGCTCATTGCCGTCATCAACTGGGGCACGGTGTAGCCGACGACATCCTGCTTGAAGGTCGCGGCGGCGATGGCGTCGTTCACTTTCGCGACACTCAGGGTATTGGCGGGAATGGCATTTCTGCCGGTGATGTAGAGGCGCTGCAACGCGACACCATAGGAAAGCAGATAGCTGGCCGTGGGACTCACATCGTGGTAGCCGGTCGCTCCCAGATAGCTACCGTCCGAAGTCGCGCCGCCGCCGTATTGTTCTTTTCCCTCATAAGTGAACGAGCCATCCGTGCGGCGCACCAGATCGGCGTGCCAACGGAAATTTTCCATATACTTCGCAATCGCCGTCGGCCCGCCCATGTTGGCACCGATAGCACCCCACAGGTAGCTGAAGCCCTGACCGGTGTGGCCGTATTCGCGGCCGGTGCAGCCCGCCACGCTCATCCGGGCGAAATACTCCGTTTCCACCGGGCGACTCGCTTGCAAACCGAATAGCACGGCTGCCATCGGGTCTTTGCCGTTCGAGGCATGAGCATCGGCAAAGGGTTCGTGTTCGCCATAGGGAATCGGCCCTTTGTTGACATAATAGGCCAAGAAATTCGACCCGCGCTCGATGGCGGGATCGATTTCCGGGTCCACCACGCCGCCGGTTGATTCGAGCACTTTTTTGCCCATGACGATGGCGATATTGGCGGGGGTGCCTGCGGCGTTCACCGGGCCATACCACGAGATCGAGCCGTGCAAACTGCCATCCGCTTTCTGCTCCGCGCCGCCGTGGCCGAAGGTGCCATACTTGCTCTGCCCTCTGGCCAAGGCGACGGTGTATTTGTTGATGCCAGAAAGCACGCTGGCGTCAGGTGCGCCATCCGCAACAGAGCGCAGATAATACTCGCTGAGGAAGATGCCGAAATATGACCAGTTCCAAGTATCGCATCCGTTCAGAGTCAGATTGGCGGGAGTCAGCGAGTGGGCATAAGCCTGCAAGCGCGTTTGCACGGCGGCGTAGTTCGCATCGCCGGGTGCCACGCTTGCGAGGAGGGCGAGCGCGTCGATGGCACCGCCATAGTTGTTGGAGAGAAAATTCGGGTTTGCGAGAAGCTGACTGACGAATTGGGTGCGGGCATTGGCGAGGATCAGCGCGGACTTCGGGCAGGTGTAGGGAGCCGTGCTCGTGTAATCGCCCATGATGGTCATGGGGATGTTCACATCGGTGGTGGTGCCAGGAAATGGGCCGCGCCAGCGTTTGACCCGCAGTGTGCCGGCCCCGGTTTTTTCGGCATTTCCGATCGCCACGCCGAATGCCTTCCGGCAATCACTGGTGAAGGCGGGCACGGTGCCACTGTTAGCTGCTATTGCGCCGAGGATCACATCATCCACTGCCAGCACAGCGTTGCCCGGAGCTTCCGCCACGGTGATCAAAATTTGTCGGCTCGGCGCGGTGATGAGTCCTTGCTGTCCCGCATTGTTCGAGTCGATGTAAATCCAGCCGCGCAGGCCGGTGGCTCCGAGGTTGTAGGTCTCACTGTAAGTGCGTGAGGCGTTGGGATCGGCCTTCAGCGCGGCGATGGCCCCCGAAGCGGTGAGATCCGGCTGCGGCGAATAGGCGATTGCCGCCGATGTGAAGGCCAGTAGGAACTTCAGCGAAAGCGCTGCCCGGGTGATATGGGTTAAAAAACGGATTTGCATAAAAGAGACGGGTACTTGCTTACTTTGAGACGGACGAAGGTTTGTGTCTCCTCACTCGAAATGGTGACTTTGACGGGATCCGCCGGGCTGCCGGGCGTCATTTCGAGAACTTTAGCAAGATCGCCCGCGCGGCACCATTGGAGGAGACAGCCAGATAAAAGGCGTGCCCGGGATCTTTCGAGATGGTTTTCAGCGGGTTGAGTCGAGGTGGGATTTTCATAAAAGGTGGATCGTGAAACCGCGACCTTAGCGGGTACTCTTCCGGCAACGTCTTTACCTAGGTCAGCGATGGGGCCAAACAAGCCTCGATCCGATCAGGGAGCAATGATCAATTCGGCGGAAACTGGGTTTGCGGGAGCACTAGTTCGAATGCCGCAGGGCTGCTGCCTTGACCGGACCGTCGGAACCTCTAAACATGTTCCTCTCATACTTTGACAGCAACTAGGCCCCCCTACGCACCAGTTCTCATCCGTCGAAAAAACATTCACCCACGATCTCCGCTGTTTCATCGCTGGCGGCACCAGAAGCCATAAGGGTGATCCGGTTTCTTTTGCGCGGTTGACAACTAAGCTGCGAAACTCATCAGTAGCGGCTGATCCATGCAGCCGATCCGTCTCCTCTCCGTTGGTGAACAAACCGTCGAACACTTGCGCAAGGGCATTCAAGAAGGCCGCTGGAGCGGACGCTTGCCGGGCGTGGTCCGACTGGCTGCGGAATGTGATGTTTCCACGGGCGTGGTGCGTGGTGCGCTTCGGACGCTGGAGAAAGAGGGAGTGCTCACCGCAGGCGGTCTTGGACGCTGCCGCATGATCGTTCCACCTGATCAGGGCGGCACACCGCTCCGCTCTTTGCGGGTGGGGATTTTATCTCACGACTCCAACTACGACGATCATCTCCTGCGGGAAATCCTGCGCGATCTGGAAGCGGCGGGGCACGTTGTTTCATTTGCGAAAAAATCACAGAGCCAACTCCATCAAAAGCTCCCCAGCATCATCCGCATAATTAAGGAAATGGAGGTCGATGCATGGATCGTCTCTGCAGGCTCCCGTGAGCTTCTGGAATGGTTCGCCGCGCAAAGCATACCGACCATGGCCGTGTTTGGACGCACGGACGGTCTTGCGCTGGCAAGAACCGGTCCAGACAAAGCCGCTGCATTTCAGGATGCGGCCCGGCAACTCATTGCGCTGGGGCATCGCCGCATCGTCCTGATCACTTTGGCCGGCCGGAGAAAACCGGTTCCCGGAAATGTCGAACGGCTCTTCCTTGAGGAAATGCGCAGCCACGGTATCGAAACCGGACTCTACAATTTTCCAGATTGGGATGAGACGCCCGAAGGGTTAAACACGCTGTTGGAAAACCTCTTCCGCGCCACTCCGCCGACCGCGCTGTGAGGCGGACCCCGGAATCCGGGCCAGGAGCTAAGCTATGATTGTGGCGGTCGGGTGCGGTCTGTAAACCGAACCGAACACACACAGAATGAAAGCAAAACGCAGAAGACACGATCCCGAGTTCAAGGCCCGCGTGGCGC
>JANOQR010000222.1:0-4916 GCA_031414935.1 Luteolibacter sp. | reverse complement strand
GAATCGCGTGCTTCGATGCGGGATGCGCGCTTCAAGGACTGGCTGGAAACGCGCGCCCGCTGGCTGCCGCCGAAGGTGGCAGATTTCGGGGAGCCGACGTCGTCGCGGTTGAGGCAAGTGACGGGGAAGGACTGGAGGATGTGGAGTTCGATTAGTTTCATAAGATCGGAGTTTGCTAGTGTTCAGTGTTCAGTTTTCAGGGGATAGTTATTTGGATGTGAATTTCAACTCGTGACAAAACGTCACGGGTTCGGCGATTGGGATTTTCGAACCGTTACAAATTGAAACGGGTTGGGTGGGTGAAATGAAGGTCATGGTTTTGAGACAGGTGAGAGGCAGAGCATTCCGAAGCCGAAGGCTTTGGCGGAGCCGATGCCGGTGTGGGTGGCGGCGAGGAAGGCGGCGGGATCGGTGATTTTCAGGACACCGATGAATTCGGTGGCGGTGTGAAGTCCGGCGTGGCGCTGGGTGTCTGCGGTGCTTTTTTTCACGAAGACTTGGCGTGGGCGCGGGATGGTTTGGATTTCCTCTGGGGTGATGGAGAAGCCGTGCTGGTCTGCTTTTCGTTCGATCCATGCGAGGAGATCTTCGCGCTTGGAAATGGGGACGCGTTTGGCGTTGCGGCGTTTGCCTGCGGCATCGCGCGGGGCGGCGAGCTTGCGAGTGGGATTGGCGAGTAGGGAGAAGCGGTAGGCGGGGTGGTGGAAGAAGTTTTCTGGGATGGCTTTGCTTTGCCAAGCGTCGAAGGGGCATGTGTCTGGCCGTTGTGGCACGGCGGCGGACTGGATGAGGAAACGGAAGCCATTCCCGGTGTCGTCGAGGCGAGTGAGGAAATCGCGGTCTGCGGAGGAACGTCCGGGAAATGCGTGCCAAGCCCATTGGTGCCAGGCGTAGGAATCGCGGAGGCCGGCTTTGTGGGCGGTTTCGTAGTCGATCTCGATTTTGGTGAGGTGGAGGCTCATGCGTCGGCGGCGGCGGGTTGTTCGGTGGGGGCTTGCCAGAAGGCGAGTGCCCAACGGGTTTTGACGGCTTCCGAGTTGTTGCGGAATTGACGGAGATCGCCAAGGAGGCGGGCGTAATCGAGCGGGATGGATTCGCGTTCGAGGCGTTTGACGAGGCGGTGGAGTTGGGGACCGAGATCTTCCA
Source organism: Luteolibacter sp. (assembly GCA_031414935.1). GTDB lineage: Bacteria > Verrucomicrobiota > Verrucomicrobiia > Verrucomicrobiales > Akkermansiaceae > Luteolibacter. Next base: position 3,770 of record JANOQR010000222.1, on the reverse strand, counting down.
ACTCATCGGCTGCGAGCAGACGGCGGAAGTGTTTTTCCATCGAATCAAAGCCATTGGCACTGGTGCTGCCTCCGGCGAGTTTGAGGGCTGCGCTGCCGATGCTATTTCCGCCGGAGACATGGGCGGGGACGGAATCTTTGGAATGCACGGCGTAAAGGGCGGAGACGAGAGTTTTCCGCTCGTCATCGAGGGCAAAGAGTCTGCCAAGAATGGGATAGGCGTAGTGGCGGGTGCCGACGCTCCACCAACGGCGGAGGGCGGCACGGTGGCCACGATCCTTGGTGCAGAGGGCGACGAGGGAGGCGACGAAGTCTTCGTTTTGTTTTGGGTAGTCGGGAGTGCTCATGAATTGATTTTGACGGGAGTTTTCTTGGCAGTGGATTTTTTCGGTAATGGCCGCAGGACACGGAGGCCAGCGGCGTAGGCTTGGAGCTGGCGGGGATTTCCGCGTGGGCAGGTGTGTTCGTAGGCGGCATCTGCGGCGGCACGGACGGCGAGAGTCCATGGATCGCGGCCTTTTCCGAAATCGGCGGAACCCATGGGATCATGATCCGTGCCGATACCTTCGAGGAGCGTGAGGAGGATGGAGGATTGTTGGTCGAGGGTGTTCCAGAAGTGGCGCTTGGCGGACTCGGTGGGGCCAGATTCTTGCTTGAGGGTGGCGTAGTAGGTTTTCACCGCGCCGTAGATCCGGTTGGAGATTTCCTCGCTGAATTTGACGCCGCCTTGGTATCGATTTTGGCCAGTCGGGGTAAAAAGTTGAAACGGCACGGTGAAGACGGATTCCACGGCATCGAGGATTTTGGCGTCTTTGGCTTTGATGAGTTCGCCGGACCAAAAGGAGATCATGGTGGAGTTTTGCATTTCAGTGAAATGACTCTGGAACGTCATGGGGGAAGTGGTGCTGCCTTTTAGTGCGCCCTCATTCACCACAGCAATCTGATGGAGATCCCGCCAAATCCCCTTCCCTAGCGTGGCACGGAGGAGGACTCTGGTTTCTACACCGCCGCGTTTTCCGGTGATGACGGTGGAAGAGGTTTCGCGTATGGCAGCGGCTTCGAATTCGGCATAAATGGTGCCCTGATCGATGCGGATGCGGTTTCCATTTTCCACGAGCCAGAGCTTGCACGGGGCGGGCGAGAGCCGGGCGAGGTAGTCGGATTTACCGCCTTCCCAGACGGGTTTGCCCATTGTGCTTGGGGAAAGGGTATCTTGATCGATGCAGTTGAGGATGATGGTTTCGCGAAGATTGCTGCCGATGAGTAGTGAGTGGAGTGCTTTGAGGGCTGGGCCATTGCCTTTTACCTTTGAGGCGAGACTGCCGCCGACGAAGTGGTTTTGATAGACCAGCAAGGCGCGGGCGATGAACGCGGAGGAGAATGCTCGTTCATCGTCGCCAGCGTGATCCAGCAAGGTGGGTGTATTGCCGGTGGCGAAGTGGAAGACGATCTGGGCGGTGGGGTAGTCTTTGTCGTCTGTGGTCGGCGCTTGGAGGAAGCGTGGGCCATCGCCCATGAGGTTGAAATGCTCTTGCCACTTCGTGAGGTAGGCGGCGACCGAGGATTCGAGACCATCATCCCAACCGAGCCAATCGTCACTGGATTCTGGCGCACCGTGGGCGGCTTGGGTGATGCAGACGAGGAGGCGCAAGATGGAAATGCGTTCGTGCGGCGGGACGGCGAGATCGGCGATTTGCGGCGCGCCTTCAAAAAGCTCGTGAAGGCTAACGGAGGTAGAGCGACCGTCGAGCCAGCGGACGGGAATCCAGGGGTCTGTGGTGAGGTTGAAGTTCATTTGGGGATAAAATTTGGAAGTGGACATGGCGGGATTCGAGCCCGCATTATTCGATTGCAAAATCCGAGCGGCTTACCGTTAGCCGACATGCCCGTAATTCGTTTCCCGCCTTGGGAGCGAGTTACGGGTTCTTTATTGATGCGAATAGCGGATTCGTCAACTTCTAAAGTAGGAAATTCGTCAATGATCTCAAAAAAGCCTTTTCGTAATGAGTCCATGAACTTACATTTTGCGGTGTTCCCCACGTCCGTGGGGATGCTCCGTAGGAGATTCGATTGTTGATTATCAATTGATTACACTCCCCACCAACGTGGGGATCATTTAATGAGAGGAACTTAGAACCAGGAATCGAGTTCGTCGGAGTGATCGGTTGGCGGGGTGCGGTGGGTGATTTTTTCGTGCCAGATGCCGAGGTCGGGCCGGTAGTGGAGGTGATAGGCGAGATTTTCGCCGCCGATTATTTCTAGCAGGGTGGTGGTTTCCGAGCGCACGGCGAGGAGGGCGTCGCTGATGTGGGTCGCGAGCCAATCGGGCTGCTGGGAGGCGGCGGAGCGGACGAGGTAGGCGGGAATGCGGACGGCGTTTTCGTGGAGGAGCTTGGCAAGATCGTAGTGGAAACGTCCGGCGATGAGGGTTTGCGGTGCGCCTTCGAGTGGCGTGACGAGGGTTTCGTGGCCTTGGGGGTGGGGATGGGCGGTGAGGAGGACGAGTAGTTTGGAGGGCTGGATGTTGTAGCGGGTTTGTGCGCCTTCGGTATCGTGGAGACTGAGTTCTTTGAAAGGGCCTTGGCGGAGGGCGCTGGAGAGCATGTTGGAGGTTTCCGTTTCCAATTCGGTGGCGAGTTTTTCGGCTCCGGGTGGGAGTGGGTCGGTAAGCTTGGTGGGGCTTTCTAGGAGTTCGCGGATCTGCGTGGGCAGGGTGACGGATTGACGATTTCTCCAAATTTCCTGAGCGAAATAGAGGGCGATGGGTGGATAGATGTAGGCGGAGGAGCCAATTTCTTGGCGGATGGCGTTGGGTTCGGCAGACCAATCAACGGTGGGATGGAGAATCCAGGTGGTGGCGGTCTCGTAGCCAGCGGGGCGTGGGCGTGGGTGGCGGTGAAGGCGACCGATGCGCTGGAGGAGGAGATCGGTGGGGGCAAGGTCGGTGACGAGGAGGTCGGCGTCGATATCGACGGATTGCTCGACGACTTGGGTGGCGACGAGGACGCAGCCGGATGGGCGGGCACGAGAGCATTTACCGAGACGATTCATCCAGCACTTTTCGTTTTTCTGGCGTTGGAAATGAGGGAAGCGGCTGTGAAGGAGGCCGACGCGGATGGTGTCATCGTGCAGGGCGGACTTGATGGCGCGGAAGGTTTGCTGGGCGGTGGCGACGGTGTTGCGGATGACGAGGACGCAGGCTCCGGCTTCGGCAGCACGGGCGATTTTCTCGATGAATGTGGGATCTGCGGCGTCGAGGTGCTGGAGCTGGACGGGCGTTTCCTTGATCTCGGGATCGGCGACGGGGTGATGGGTGGCGGTTTCTCCGATGACTCGGGTGATGAGCGGGTAGTCGGACGGCGGTGGAAATGGCTCGGTTGCTCCGGCTTTTTCGATCATTTCGCGGCGGCGTTTCGCGGTGAGCGTGGCGGAGAGGACGATGACGGTGGAGCCGACTTCGCGCAGCCAGCAGATGAGCTGATCGACGAGGGCGGAAGTGTAGGGGTCGTAGGAGTGGACTTCGTCGATGACGACGACTTTTCCCGAGAGGGCGAAGAGGCGGAGGGCAGAATGTTTCGCGGCGATGCAAGCCATGAGTGCTTGGTCGATGGTGCCAGTGCCGAAGGGGGCGAGCATGGGCTTGCGGCTGGAGGTGAACCAGCGGCAGGCGTCGGTGGCATCGGACTCTGCGGCGGAAGTATTTGCCGGGGTAAAGCTGCGGACTCGGTCTTCACTGAGCCATGCGTTGCCGTGGGCGAGGGTCTGGATGGC
>JANOQR010000221.1:0-11008 GCA_031414935.1 Luteolibacter sp. | reverse complement strand
TGGTATTGTCCACTGGGCCGACGAAGTTCACTGCATCTGCGGTGACTTTGCCGCGTGCGATGAGATCTTCTTCGTTGCGGTCGTTGAACATGTCTTGGAAAGCAAAAAGTCCCAATACGCGGGGAGCAAAGCTTGGGTTGCTGTTCAAGGCGGCGGAGAGGGCGTCGAACTGAGCGCGGGTCTTAACGACGATCGCGTTGTCCAAAGCGGTGATGGAAGCGAGGTCGGAGCCGCCGTTGGTGGTGCTCAAACTCACTGGGGATGGCACACCACCGATGAGCTGAGTGTCCCATTCTGTCTCGAGATTGAGGGCATCGCCACGCAGGCTCACCGTGGAGTTGAGTGCTTGTCCACGCTCCTGGTTGTGGTTGCGATGAAGGAGTGCCGTGCCGCTAGGAAGCGTATCGGCTTCGCCACCACCCATGATGACCCATGGGCGGGTGTCTGTGAAACCAGGGCGTCCTTGGATCATCTGGCGGGTGATTTCCTGCCAGTTGCCGCGGTTTCCGACTTCGCTGAGAAAACAACCCGTGCCGGGCTCGCCGATGTGGCCGTCGTTGACGACGCCTACGGGCATTCCTGCGTTAGCGGACTGGCGCATGATCGAGCCGTTGTAGCCGGAGAGGCCTTTGATGAAGTGGTCGGTAGGAGGCGTGGTGCCGCCATCGCCGTCTTTACCGAAGGAGCCGTAGCCGTCCACTTTGAAGCCGAAAGCGTGTGTGGTGGCTCCACCGTTAGAAGTACCTATGACCGTGTTCACCATGTGCCCGCGATAAATGGCCATGTTCGGGAGAAGGTCGTAGTTTAGGTAGTTGTCTGGCCCCTTGAAATAGAGACGGGCAGCATTCCAGTGATTGATGCCAGTTCCATCCGGGTGGAAGAAAATGACGTTTCCTGTCGGGAATAAGCGATTCGATGGAACCGGAGTACGGCCCGGATCTTGGGCGTTTGATGTCGAGGCAACAGCGAGAATTGCCGCGAGGGCAAATCCACTTGTTGAAGAGGTATTCTTGGCAGATTTCATGCGTTTGGTGGTTAGTTTGTTTGGTTTGAATTGATGCGGATCGTGTGGAAACAAACCGCCCAAGTTCTTCACGTAACTATTCACCCCAGTGGATGGCCCGAAGTGATTTTAGATGACTAAATTGTCATGTGACACTTTCGCCATCGACGAGCTGGATCGCCGCTGCGCTTCGTCACATTTCGTGAAACTCCATCACGCGTTAGATTGCGGTCACTGAGCTCGGATAGAGACTTTGAAATGGGCGTCTGCATCGAAACGAGCCGTATTTTTCTGCGCGCCGATGTCGAAGATTGTGTGACGATTTCCCAAGTTGCGCCCGCTGCGTTTCCCGGCAAAGCTCACCGCGTCGCCATGATCGCCTACGCCCCCAGCGCACGAGAACGAGACGGTCGCCTGTGGGTGATCGCCTTCGCGCTGTCCTTGGTGCTCAACGTCGCGCTGCTAGGTCTCGCGGGATTTGCTGCGATCAAGACGAGCACCCTCACCAAGCCGCGCCCGGTTCCACTCGCGGCTCCTGCGGAGCAAATCGTCACGATTTTTCCCGAACTTCCTGCCGCTCAGTCGGATGCCGCCACGTCGCCACCCGCCGCCGTAAAACCCAGTTTCGCCAGAACTTCTCTCGATCAAGCCTCCCCGCCTCCCACTGGCCCCGCCTTCATCGGCGAGCGCGACACCACCGCCACCAGCGACCGCACACCCGATCCCACAGCATCAGAACTCCCATCCCAAGCTGGCGAAAAACCACGAAGTGCCGACGATTTTGAAACTACCCAAAGCAACTACCGCGATGGAAAACTCGCCGACAGCTCGCCCGCTAACAAGTCGATCGCGCCATCGCCGCCCACACCTCCCGCACCCGCAATCTCAGAGACGCCCAGCCTAGCCGAACAAGGCAAAACCGCAGAAAATCCCGGTAAAGACACCATTTCCTCCAGCCAGCCGCCCGCCGAAACCTTGTTGCAGGGAAACAGCCCGGTGGACGTTCCAGTGCCGATGAAAACCATCGAGGATCGCGACATTAAACCCACCCCGCCAAAACAAGCCGCTGCCGGAAATCCAACCCCAAAAGCTGCAGAACTCCCCAAACCGCCCGCCTCAAAACCCATCGATGATCCCGCCTTCTCTGGCCATCAACGCAAGACCGCCATCGTCGGCTCCATCTCGCGCACCGGGAAAAGCGCGCTCAACGTTGCCGATTCACCACTCGGCCGCTACCAAGCCGTCATCAGCCGCGCCGTGGAGTTAGAGTGGCAGCGAAACTGCGTCCGCCATCGGGATTTCATCACGCCTGGCTACCTAACCGTCCGCTTCTTTGTCGAGACCAGCGGCAAGGTCCGCACCGTCCAATTCGTCGGCCAGATGGAAACCGGCGAGGTCCAAAAAGGCTTCACCCTCAACTCCATCCGCGATGCGGAAATCCCCGCGATGCCTGCCGCCGTGAAAAAGGAATTCGCCAAGCAACCGCTCGAACTCATCTTTAACTTCTATTTCTAACTCACCACATGACCGACCTCCTCGCCCTCGCCGCCACCCAAACTAACGGATTTCAAACTGCTTGGGAATTTCTCGAAAAAGGCGGCATTTTCATGATCCCACTCGGCATCACCTCCGTCGCCGGCGTCATGGCCATACTCTACAAGTTCCTCTCGCTCGCCAGCAGCCGCATCGTCCCGCCAGCACTCGCTCGCGAGATCGAAAAGTTCTCTCAAAATGCCCGCCCAGAAGCCGTCATCCGCCAGTTCGACGAAGGGAAAAGCACGCTCGCCCGGATGTCTGCCGTCGCCGTTAGAAATCAGGGAAAATCCCGCGCAGACATCACCCACGCCGTCGAGTCCGCCGCACGCGAAGAAATCGTCCACCTCCACGCGGGCATCAGCGTGTTGGATTCGGTCATCACGATTGCTCCGCTGTTAGGGCTCATCGGCACTGCATCCGGTCTCGTGAAAATTTTCCAAGGACTCAGCGACAACTCCGACCACCTCGCCATCGCCCAAGGCATCGCCGAAGCACTCACCACCACCATCATCGGCCTCGTCATCGCCGTGCCATGCGTCATCGCCCACGGCTACTTCACCCGCCGCATCGAGAAGCTCACTGCGCGGTTAGAGTCACTCCTTTCTCAGCTCACCTCCGCGTGCGAAAAACCCAGCTCCAACGCCTGATTCCCCATGCGTTTCCACCGCCCCAAAACCACCCGCAGCCAGATCGCGGTCATCCCGATGATCGACATCCTCTTCGTGCTGCTCGTCTTTTTCATCGTCTCCACCGCGTTTAAAAAGCCGCGTGATGTCCTCCGCATCGAGCTACCCACCGTCCGCGAAATCCCGTCCGACACCGTCAGCGACGTCCGCTCCAAGATCGCCGTCGATCCCTTAGGAAACGTCACTCTTGACTCTCTCGTCGTTCCCGACGGATTGCTCGAATCCTACCTCGCCGCCTACCAGAAAGCCAATCCTGGTCGAAAGTTAGAACTCGAAGCAGATCGTAACATCCCGCTCGAACGCCTTCTCAAAGTTTGGGATTCCCTCACCAAAGCTGGCATCGAAATCAAAGACGTCCCCGCCCGCATCAAGGTCGCTAACTAACTCCGCATTTCACTCATGAAAATAATCCTCCTCGCCGCATTACTCACGCTTCCCGCCACCGCCCAATGGGTCAACCTCTGGCCCAGCGATGCACCCGGCGCGAAACCCGTCCCCGCCGGAACAGAAATCCGTAACTCCAGCGGTGGCTTCACGGACATTGAGGTTCCGCAATACCAAGTCTATCAGCCGGAAAAAAGTAAAGCCAACGGTGCTGCCATCGTCATCTTTCCCGGCGGCGGCTACGGTGGACTCGCGGCTGCTCACGAAGGGCATGATTACGCGAATTGGCTGACCGAACGCGGCTTCGTCGGCGTGGTTGTAAAATACCGTGTCACCAGGAGGGCAGAGCTTGGCTATCAGTTTCCCGTCCCTTTCCTCGACGCCCGCCGCGCCATCCGCACCGTCCGAATCAGAGCGGCCGAGTGGGGCATCGATCCTAAAAAAGTAGGCGTCATGGGTTCCTCCGCTGGTGGCCACCTCGCCAGTCTCTGCACGACTCGCTTCGCAGACACCTTTCCTGAAGAGGGCAAAGACGCGACGGACAAAGAAAGCTGCCGTCCAGATTTTTCCATCCTCATCTATCCGGTCATTTCCATGGACGACAAACTGGCGCACGGCGGCTCGAAAAAAAGCCTGCTAGGAGAAAACCCCTCAGCCGAAAAGATCGAGAAGTATTCGACGCAGAACGCCGTGACCAAAGAAACCCCGCCCGTTTTCCTCCTCACCACCGCCGATGACATGGTGGACTGCCGCAACAGCCTCGAATTCGCCGCCGCCTGCAAAGCAAAAGGCGTTCCCGTTTCCCTCCACCTCTTCGAGTCCGGCGGCCACGGCTACGGACTCAAAGGCAAAGGCGATCTCGCCATCTGGCCAACGCTGCTAGATCAATGGCTCACGACGCGACTCGCCGTAAAGAAGTGATGGTGAAATGACGACATCTTCACCGAATTAAACTCGCCAGCCTGTGTTTGGAAGCTGCCACTGGGCGGAGAATGAAGCCATTTCTCTGCCTTTACACGATCCTTTCAATCACCGCTCAGGCAGTTCCTAGCGTCGTTACTTCGTCCGCCGACTCAGGTCCAGGCTCTCTCCGCCAAACCGTGATCGAGGCGGACAACAACGCCACCATCACTTTCGCCCCGGTCCTCGCTGGCCAGACGATCAGCCTCACCTCTGGAGAAATTCCGATAGAGCTGAACCTCACCATCGACGGCTCTAACTTACCCGCCGGAGTGAGCATCTCAGCCAGCGGAGTTTCACGGATTTTCAACCTCGTCATCGGTCGCAGGCTCAACTTGTCCTCGCTCACCCTCACGGATGGATCGGCGAGCGCTGGCGGAGCGATTTACAGCGAAGGAAATCTAACGCTTGAGAACTGCACACTCATCGGAAACAACGCTCAAAACGGTGGCGCGATCTTCGCAAACAGCCCGTCTGGACTCCGCGCCAGGCTCTACCAAACCACTTTTGCGAACAACGCCGCCGCTCTCGCAGGCGGTGCGATTTACAATGACTTCGGCCTCATCGAACTCATCCACTGCACCCTTTCCCAAAACTCCGCGCCACCCGGCAAAGGCGCTGGCATCGCCAGTTATGGTGCTGCCGATACCCAAACCGCCATAACCAATTCCATCATCGCAGTAAACCTAACAAGTAACGCCGATCTCGTCGGTGGCACCTTCAACAGCTTTCAATATTCCGGCGTCAATCTCATCGCCACCAGCATCCCGCGTCTCGCACCGCTCGGAAACTACGGTGGCCCCACTCGCACCATGCCACCGCTGCCCGGCTCCCCCGCCATCGACGCGGCGACGAGTTTCCTAACCGCAAATGACCAACGCGGTTTCACCCGAGACGCCCTACCAGACATCGGCGCGACGGAACTCCGAGGAAACGCAGATTTAGCCATCTTCTGGAAATTAGACTTCGACGGCGACGGATTCCCATTCGGGATCGAGCACGCGCTTGGAGCCAATCCGTTAGTTGCTGACACTTCTTTATCTAAATTTCCACGCATGGATGAAGTAAGCCCATCTTCGCGAAGAATCAGCTTCGGCAGCGGCTTCAACACCTCACCCGCAGGCATTCGCTGGATTCTCAAACGCTCCCAAAATTTAGTGAGCTTCCACGAAACCCTCTTCACTTACGACACCACCACCGACATCGAGTCGGTCCACCTACCCCACATCTCAATCACGTCTGATGCCTCATCTGTCCAAGTCCTCGACACCACACCTTCTCAACCCAGAGCGTTTTATCGCTTTGAAACGGAACTCATCGAGCCTTGAGTGTCTCGAGCACTGATGGAGTTACTGCGTGCCACGGTGGCTGCACACCCGAAATTCGACGGCGAGAATGTCCTCCAACCGGTAACGGCGGAACTTCCTTCAGACCTCGCGCCCGCCCTAAGATCAAACTTGTAAGTAATCCTTACAGGTTGTCGCCTTGTCCAACTCAACTTCGGCAAAAATACCTTTCAAACGAAGTGTCACGTTCTGCGGAGTGGTCTCAAAAAAGCTTTCCTATTCGGGCGATGAACAATCAAACCGCTGGGGAGTAAAACGTGTCTTTTGAATTGTCACACTTTTTGGAGTTAATAGGCTACTCATATGAATAAACCTATGGTTGTGAAATTTCCCCCAGTAGAAAGCACCGTGGGCCTCAAGGAGTTTCAAGTTTTAGATTCATTCGCGGGTGCTGGCGGATTCAGCCTCGGATTCCAGATGGCTGGAGCGACGATTTCCGGTGCCATTGAGATTGACCGCTTCGCTTCGGAAACTTTTAAAGCAAACCACCCGGAATCGACCGTGTTCACGGGCGATCTTGGATCTCTGGCCGCAAAGCGCATCGAAGCACTTTTTAGCGAGCAAAGCCCGGATGTGATCTTGGGCGGCCCACCTTGCCAAGGATACTCGATTTGCAATAAGAATGCAGGAGATCCTAAAGACCCAAAGAATAGTTTGTTCAGGGAATTCGTGCGGTTAGGTGAAATTTTTTCCCCAAAGCTCATGGTGATGGAGAATGTCCCAAACTTACAACGCGCCATGACGGAATCCAAGATTCCCGTGCTTGAGATCATCAGGTCTGAGCTTTCTCGTCTGGGTTACCACGTTTATGACAAAGTGTTGCAAGCAAGCCATTATGGAGTGCCTCAAATTCGCAGGAGACTCTTTGTGATTGCTTCAAAACAGCCGCTTGAGCATCCGTTCCCAGAACCTACACACGCAAACCAGACAGAGAATGGCGACAACTGGTTTTCAAATGGGCTAAAAGCATGTCCCACACTTTGGGATGCCATCTCCGATCTACCAATCTTGGAGGCCTGCGAGGGTGCGGAAATACAACCATACACCGCAAAAGCAAAGAACGACTATCAGCGGCTAATGCGTTCTGGATCAACCGAAGTTTATAATCATGTGGCCATGAACCACACCCCTAGGATGGTCGAGAGGTTTTCCGTTATGAACTGGGGCGATTCATCGAGCGATGTGCCAGAACATCTTCGGCCCTATGCGCGTAGCAGCGGTGGAGTGATTAGCAAAAAATCCTACGATCAGAATAACCGCAGAATGCACCCTGATCGTCCTTGTCACACCATCGCCGCTTCATTTTACGCAAATTTCGTACATCCGTTTAAACATCGTAACTTCACCGCAAGGGAAGGTGCTCGGATTCAAAGTTTCCCTGATTGGTTTCGTTTTTCAGGCAAACCCACATTAGTCAGCACCAAGCTTTTAGAGAGAGAAGGTCGTGCTGACGAAATCGGACTCTGCCAATACAATCAAATAGGAAATGCAGTGCCTCCCCTCTTGGCTGCTGCAGTGGCAAAGCATTTGCTCAAAATCCAAGTAATCTAACTATCAATGTTCGCCCACGGAGACAATCTAGCCGGAAAAGAACGGCATAAGTCCAAATACCGAGATGCAGAATCTCGTTTGTATCTCGGCCAAATCAGGAAGAAATATGACATTTGGAAAGCGGCGAATTTCGCGCTAACTGGGCCGCTTCCTGTTGCTAAAGACGGCGATACCGCGATCATCGAGAAGAGGACGACTTTGCTCAATGAATACAAGGATTTCGTCGATCAGGAGCATTTCGCAAACAAGTTCGATTCTCGCTCGAATCTCCATTCTTCGATACTGGAAGAGTTCATGTTTTACCTATTCAAGGATTTGGTAGAGGGTATCGATAAAAACGCGCTCTTCGGAAAATCTCACACATTCAAGGACATATTTTTTAGTGGGGATGGGTTCGCAGATATGGTTCGTAAACCTCGGATTTTGGTTGAGAAGAAAGATCATGATTTCGCTATTGGCTTAAAAATTATTGCTCACTTAGAGCCTCGAGGTTCCAAGACTAAAATTCGAGATGAGTGGGACATACCGCTCGTCACCATTGAGTGCAAAACCTACTTGGACAAGACCATGCTTCAGGATGCCTCATCATCGGCAGGTGTTGTGAAGTTACGTAGTCCCAATGGCCTGTGTATTGTAGTAGCGGAGTGGCTTAAACTCACCGAGGCGGTCAATTTGCACAAATTCAACCTCGATCAGATTTTTGTGCTTAGGAAACAAAAGAATACGGATAGAGAGTTCAGATACCGCGAAAGCTATGTGAAAAACCCAATTTATGCTGATGCTGTTACAGAGTTGTTTTCGCTGGTGAGGACGCATCTCACAACGGATTGGACCAAGGGAATCAGTGGAGGATTGAAGAAAGGTTTTCTGATTTAATCCTAAGATTTATCTTGTTAGAATCGGTGAGGTTGCTGCAAGCGGTATTGAATCTTGATGTTATGCGGGTGAATCGAGATGTCGGATTGGGGGAAAGAAAGAAGACATGCAACAGCCGAAATTGGGTTTCCAGCGTTTGGGGAACAAGATCCTAACAATTTCGACAAAAGACAAACGGGTGAAATTAGCGAACTGAAGACCCAAAGCGAAGAAATCAAGTGGCCCAGATAGCGCATCTGAAAGGATGGAGAGTAACAGATTGAGCCTTGAACATTCTGAATCTAACCTCCACTTTTCACACAAAATTCCACCTTCCGCTCATCTGCTGGTGGCTCGGAATCCCACGCTTTGAGGAACGCCTCGATCTCGCCTAGCAGGCTCTCGCACTGTTTGTTCCACTTCGCCGTGCCACGGAGAATTAGTGAGCTTTCGCGTAGGCCAGTGAATCGGATTTTCTCGGCTCCGGCAGCTCGTAGCTCGCTGAGTTCCACGCGCAGGGTCTCGAAGAATGCGAGTTCAAAACCGTTTCCTGCCTCCATCGCGGCACGGACCAGCGAGACTGTCACGGGCGGCGCAAGCGGTTCTAACTTTTCTGCAATCCGCTCGCAGCCGATCTTAACTAACATTTTCCGCATCCGGTCGAACAGATCTTCGAGGTGCAACAACCTCAGGGAGCACTTGGTTTCCAGATACGTCACGATGCCGCTGCGGATGTCCGCGACGAACGGGAAATCTTCATGTTCCGCGGCTGCCGCTGCCCGGTAGAGGGCGTCATCCAGCCACGCGGTATCGTAGTCGATCACTTGGTAGCGACCGATTTGGAGTGCAGGGCGATTGCCGATGAGAGAAATCACGGTGTCAGTTTAGAGAAAGAAATAGGGGGGAGGGTGAGGATTTTCGAGGGGAGTCCGATAGAAATGAGTGGGTCGTTAGTCTTTGAAGAGACGCCGCTGGAATGGATCGCGCGCGGCACGACGGGAGAGAGACTGGATTTCCGCGATGAATTCGTTCACGTCCTCGAACTGGCGATACACGGAAACGTAGCGGACGTAAGCGACTGGATCGATCTGATGGAGCTTGTCCATCACCTTGCCGCCGATGATGGCGGACGGCACCTCGCTGACGTGATCCTTGTGCAGGTCGGTTAGGATTTCCTCCACCGCGCGGTCCAGCCGATCCATCGGCACCGGGCGCTTCTCGCAGGCTTTGATCAGCCCGCTCATGAGTTTCTCGCGGTTGAGTGCCTCGCGTGCTCCGTCGCGTTTCACCACGCGGAGTTCTGTGCGCTCGATCTGCTCGTAGCTGGTGTAGCGGTAGGAGCACTTCACGCATTCCCGCCGCCGCCGTATCGTCGTCCCATCTTTGGAGGAACGCGAATCGAGGACTTTGTCTTTGAGGGAACCACATTGGACGCAACGCATGAACGGATGTGAATAGCAACGTCGCCGAGGCTAGCGACACATCTGGTAGCGTCAACTCGAAAACTACCACACATTTAGTAGCTCGGGGGCGGACTGTCTGAACATCCGAAGCGAAAATTTGAGAAACTCTCTCCATTCCTCACACCTGCTTTTTCGCGAGCTGTTCTTCGCGAATGCCGCCGATGAACAACAGCCCGGCAGCGATGCAGATGCAGGAGTCCGCCACGTTAAACGTCGGCCACCAGCCATACAAAGGGAGATTGATTGAGATGAAATCGACGACGTAGCCCTCACTCAGCCGTTGCCAAAAACCAGCAGCGCGAAATTCTTCTAGCAAGAATCCTTGGATCAGTCGGTCCGTTAAATTTCCAAAAATCCCGCAGAGCAACAACGCAACTGCGACCTTGGAAAGCGGGTGATTGAACACGCCCTTTTTCCAAAAAATACGGATCATCGCTAGAGCCACGAGTGGGACGAAGAGGAAGACGATGGGTGCCCAAGTAGTGCCATTTCCAAAACCGAAAGCCACGCCTTGGTTATGCACGCGGATGAGATGAAACACGTCGCTGATGACCTCGATTTTTGCATCGCGATCTATCCACGGCGGCGGAAATTTCCCCACCGTCCAGAACTTCGTGATCTGATCGAGGATGTAAAGCGGCAGCGTGAGAAAGAGGAAGAGCTTGGTGAAATTCATAGGACTATTTGCAAACTTCGTCACACCGCTCACAGATTCCGTTCTCGAGTAGCGGCTCGTGTTTCCGACAGCGCGGACAGAGCGGATAATCGGTCTTGCGGGCGGTGGCGGTGAGTTCTTCGCCGAGGGTGGCGGTGAGGCCGGCGATGATGAAGAACTCGGTGGCGAACTCGCGGTGGTTGAGCATTTCTAGCAGTCCGGCATCGCTCGCGGGGATGGTGAGAGTGACATCTGCCTCGTTGTTGCGAGTGAAATCCTTGGCCTGGATGCGGCCTTCGATGGCGGTCTGAATGGCGTATTTGATTTCAAAAAGCCGGTTCGCCTGTTGGGTCGCCTCACCGGGCGCGAATGCGGGATTTGCATCGGGGAAATCTTGTTCATGCACGTTGCCATCGGTGAAACTGGCGTGTTCCCATGCTTCGTCAGCGGTGTAGGCGAGGATGGGCGCGAGCAGTTTTGAAATGCTGGTGAAGATCTCGTGCATCGCGGCTTGCGAGGCGAGGCGGCGTGGGGAATTTGCGGCGTCGCAATACATGCGGTCTTTCGTC
>JANOQR010000220.1:0-9952 GCA_031414935.1 Luteolibacter sp. | reverse complement strand
GAAGGGCGGCCCGCCCGTTACAAACTCCGGGTAATAGTCGCACTCCGCGCAAGCGGGGCGCTCCGCCCTCGGGCGGGGTGAGAGAAATGACCGTCCAACCTCGCAAGAGGGGGACAAAATCCGGCTTACAGGGGAGCGGCACTCCCCTACTCCGCGATCACAGCCCACGGATCTTCACGAGGAAAAGGCGCGAGTCTCTGGCGTGGATCGAGAATTTTTCTGCTACACGGTGGCGGAAAATTTCCATCGAAGACCAGAGTTCACACACTCGGGAGAAAAACCGTCAAAATTAAAAATTCGAACCACGGATGAACGCGGATACACACGAATAAGATCAGCCGTTGATGCTCTTTTAGATGTTTCGTGGCTTGGTCACAGTGCGAATTCTCGATTCGGACACTGAATAGCGCATTCTCATCCGTGTGTATCCGCGTTCATCCGTGGTTCGAGTTTTTCTTATTCCTCATGCAGGAACCCATCACCATCGACAGCGAGTCCGGCAAGCCCTGCGCTGCGTGTGCGGCACGGCTGCCGATGGCAAAATGATATTCTAATCAGGTCTAACGAAACAAGAGCTTGATCTAGCGGTGAAAACCGCCAACCTCACCTCCTCAGGGCGCACTCCCTGATAACCCCCTCAGAATGAACGAACCGAAAACACCCCCTACGCGGGAAGCTATTGCCGTGATGGAGCCGTTTTCCGGGCTGAGCATCGACCAGATTTTTGTAATCTCTAACTTGCAGCAGGCCAAACTAGCCGCAGAAGAACTCATCGCTGCTGGGGAAATCGGTTTCGATACCGAGTCGAAGCCGACATTTCATAAAGGCCAGAAATCTGAGGGGCCGCATGTGCTTCAGTTCGCCACGCTGGAAAAAGCATTCATTTTTCAGTCCCACGTCGTCGAGAGCCAGCCGACAATTATTGAGTTACTGAAATCACAGGTTACGACGAAAATCGGCTTCGGACTGAAGGGCGATCTCAAACAAATCGCAGATCGCTACGACTTACGGCCTGCCGCGATGGTGGATCTGGATCGCTCTTTCAAACAGCTTGGCTACTGCAATGCCGTGGGCGCGAAGTCTGCCATCGCGATCTTGTTTGATCGGAAATTCCCGAAATCGAAGTCAGTCACCATGTCGAATTGGTCGCTGCCGAAGTTGACGGATTCTCAGCTACTCTACGCCGCGAATGACGCCTACGCCGCGATCCGGGTTTTCCACGCAATGCGTGAGTTAGGCTGCGGAGATTGAAGAGTGGAGGCACCACGAATCTCGCGAATCTAACGAATGATTGAGGTTCGTGAAAAGCAACCCTTCAGCCCTACCCGTCACCCACAATTCCGGGTGCATCCACCTTGGACTGCGTGCAGCTCGCTGCCGCTTTCCGTAGCCAGCTTGCTGGCACGGGGCTAACCAAGTCTTCGCCCCCTTGCCTCTGAAACTCAGTTCAACTCAGAAAGTCAGTATGAATGAAAAACCGCCCAAAGCGGGCTAAACATTCCCTCCTCCTATTTCCGAGCAAGTGGCAGCACTCAGCCGCCGCATGGATCTTCTTCAAGATTCGTTGGATTCGCAAGATTCGCGGTGCCTTCTTCTTTTCTTCCTTTTTCAAGCTCGCTCACATCATCCAGCCCATGCTGACGCCATCCGCCAAAATCAATTTTACGGGACACAGGCCATGATCTTCATCGGTTCTTGTTTTGCTTATTCGCTTACCTATGGTGGTGAGATCTGTGCCCAAATCCTGCGCTAGCGTCTGGCCTACGAACGATAAAAAATATCCACACACCGACAAGAATTAGCCCGGGCAAAACCAACACTCCCGAACCACCGATTGAAGGGCTAGATATAGGTGGTAGCCAGACATAGGCACCAATAGCATTAAGTAATAGTGCAACCGATGGTAGGAGTTGGTGGGGAATTGAGCGACTGAATGAGAGAATCGATCCCAAGATGTAGATCCATCCAGCAACCATAGTAAGGACAATCTGGTGACCTTCCTTCTGGCCATTCGTCCATCCTAATCCGAATGTTAGCATGAAAATAGAGAGAGCAAGAAAGGCAACCCCCGCCAGAACGAATATCGTTACACAAATCCATCTTGGATATTTTGTGCGATCCTGTAGCGTTCGAATCATGGCATTGAAATGAGGCAGAGAGGTGCGATGGATGCTTTCATGTGTTTCTTTCAGAACGTCGAGCGCCTGCACAACTACCAGCGGCGGCGAGCGTCGATCACGGGGTTGAAGGCTGAATTATGGAAGAAAGGCTGGTAGGAGGTGTCACGACGCAGCTTGTTATACTTCTTTATTCCATTGTGGTATGAAGTAGGAAAATATCTCGAAACACTTGGGCACCTGCCACCTAATCTCCCTCTTAGTCTTGAAGGGTTCGACCATTGCGGTGAGTGATACGGCCGTAAAATTCTCAGGCTGATAATAATACGCTACCTCGGGCGAGCGATATCCAATACGCGTTCTGGTGTCGATAATCACCATTCGTTGTAGCCGAAATATCTTCAAACGCATGAAGAACTGTGGAACGGCCAGATATCTAGAATCGTCGGACCATACGAAACTTGGACTGCAATACTCGAGAACCAGACCCGAAGTTGTATGCAATGTGCCACAAGTCGGGTTACTCATCGATACCTCGTAAGCGCCTGTAATCTCTGCACAATCACTTCCATCCGGCGAGGGTGCTCTGTGGTTCCGACGAAAGATCGGAAGGTTATATGGCCACGGGTCTGTCATTCTAATTCTCTTACAACAGTATTTATCAGTAACATCACGCAAAATATATACGGTGGAGTGAAATGGTGGCTAGCTTGATGAAATCACGAGATTTATTTGCGGAATCGTCTATATCAGTGTTACAAGAAACGATTCTTTTACCTAGACTTGATCTAGCGGCTATTATGAGAGGAGGCACGAAGTTTCAAGGCGCAGGCGTCGGATTCACCAGTGCCGCCTCCTCGTTCAGCGTCCCGTCGTCATTCACGTAAACGACACCCCATGCGCGGGCGATGCGGCGGCGGCCGGGGGCGTCGAGGTCGGGGCGCTCGTTGAGGTGGAACTCGATGTGGTTGATGAGGCTGACGGCGAGGCGTTGGGCTTCCGGGTAGAGGGAGGCGAGTTCGCCTTGCTCGGTATCGGTGCCGAGTTTGGCGGTCTCTGCGGCGGCGCGCTTTTGTTTAGCATCGGTGAGGACGGCGGCGACGCCTGCGGCGGACGGGAGGGCCATCGGCTTGAAGGCTCCGGCCTCGGCGGTTTGGCGGTCGGCCTCGCCTTTGACGATGGCCTCGGCGGCGGTGATGACGGCGTCTTGGGTGGTGAGGTCTGGGATGGTGGTGGCGTTCACATCCCGGCCATAGTAGGCGCGGGCACCGGCGGTGAAGTCACCGCGCTCCACGCCTAGGTCATAGACTTGGTGAAAGTGGCTGACGTGCAGGGTGAGCTTGGCGATGGCTTGGGCTTGGGCACTGGTGAGCGGGGCCTGGGCGGCGAGGGATTTGTCCACATCGCTGGATTCCTTGAGCAGGCGATTCAACAGACCGGCGGGCGCGGCATCGTCGAGCTGCGTCCAGTGGTCTGCGGAGATGAGGCGGTCCGCAGGGAAACGTTTCCAAGCATCCCGACCAGCGGTGAGGGTGCGGATGACGGCGGCGGTGGAATTGGGCAAACGGCGTGATGGCATGGTGGTTTTTTATGGTTTACTCCTAACAAACTGATGAGCCTAACGGTGGGGCGTAAAGCAAATTTTGCGGATTATTTCGCCACACCAGAATGGCAAACCACGGAACACTCGGAACACTCGGAACACTCGGAAAATCAAAGAGTGGGGAATAGGAAAAGCCGCACCTTAAAGGGAAACATGCACCTTTTTCAGATTCCGTGTGTTCCGTGATTCACCATCCTTTCTCGGCTAACGGATCATTCAGAATTCAGAGAAATCATGATTTAGTCGCCTGAGGGTGAAAATGACCGGAATTGGGACAAAATGTCGCAGTTTTTGGCTTTTTGAGACCGCAAGGGGGCTTCTGGCGTAGTGGAAAGGGGTTTGCAGGACTGCATGGGGGCTGCCTGCGTGGCGGAGAGGGGTTTGTGGAATTGTCAGGCGGCTTACGGCGTGGTGGGGATGAGGTTGTGGGATGGAAAGACGGTTTCTGGCGTGGCAGGCGGGAGTTTCAGGACTGCGAGGGGATTCCCAGCGCGGCGGAAAGCGTTTTGGGGTCTGAGTGATGTGTGAGTTTGGAAATAAAACAGAAGAAGGAGGGCACCACGAATCTCACGAATCCGACGAATCTTGAAGAAGATCTATGCCGTGATTGCATTCCTTGGTTCTGAATAATTTGTTAGATTCGCGGGATTCGTGGTGCCCTAACTCTATATCCCGGTTTCGTCCGTCAAAATACACCTCACGAGTCTCTCACAGGTAGCGGGAAAAACTACGCTCGGGTGCGTTGTGGTTTGTGGAGACTGAACTCGTAGAAAACAGGCGAGACGCCCGTTTGACGAGCCGAGGAGCGTTAGGCATCCGGTTTTTCTTTTTTGCGTCTTCTTGTGGCCTTTTTGCGGCTGAAAATCTTCGGCTGAAATCCATGTGTCGCCCATGTCCTGGGCCGTGAACTTGGCACTTGGAACGAGGGTCTGGGACCGTAGCATCGCGGCCATGTCGGCATTGGGATTTGATCTGGTCATCATAGGAATTTATTTCGCGATTATTATTGGGATTGGTTGGCACTTCAGCCGCCAGAATAACAATGTCTCGGATTTTGCGCTGGGTGGGCGGGCGATTCCTTGGTGGGCGGTGCTGGCGTCGATTCTGGCTTCTGAGATCAGTGCGGGGACGTTTTTCGGGGCTCCAGGTGATGGTTATGCGATGCGAAACTACACGTATGCTCAGCTCATGGTGGGTTACTTGCTGGCTCGGCTGGTGGTGAGCGCGGTATTTATCCCGGCGTTTTACAAACACGATGTGGTGAGTATTTACGAGTTTCTAGAAATCCGTTTCGGCCCACGGACGCGGAGTGTGGCGAGTGTGATTTTCCTCATCACGCGGTCCCTCGCGAGTGGCGCGCGGCTGTGGGTGCCGACGCTGTTAGCGGTGGTGATCTGGGACCACATGAACCCGGAGCGACCGCTGACGAACTGGGAGCAATTCTGGGTCACAGGCGCGGCGCTGATAATCATCAGCATCCTCACGGCAGTCTATACGGCCGTCGGCGGGATCAAGGCCGTGATCTGGACGGATGTTCTACAAATCGCGGTGTTGTTCGGGGCGCTGGGTTTCTCCATGTGGTATCTGCTAGGACACACGGGCGGCTGGGAAGGGGCGAAGGAACACCTGAAGGAGCCGAAGGATTTGATCCTGTGGCAATGGCATGGGGATAAACCGCCGACGCCTGAGTTTGTGGCGAAATACGGCGCGACGTGGGGCGCGATTAAAAGTGTGTTGGAGAGTTCTTACACGGTGTGGGCGGCGTTGTTAGGCTCGCTTTTCGTGACACTGGCGACTCATGGCACGGATCAGGACATGGTGCAGCGGATGCTCACGGCGAAGAATAAGCGGCAGAGTGCGGTGGCGACGATTCTCTCGGGCATCGCGGACATTCCGGTGACTTACGCGGTGCTTTCTATCGGGATTTTACTGTCGGTCTACTACGGACATTTCTTCCAAGACGCGGTGCTGCCGATGACGGATGGGAAGGTGGATAGCGGGAGGGTTTTCCCGTATTTCGTGATCGATGTGATGCCCGGCGGTCTGCGCGGGCTGGTGGTGGCCGGGGTGCTGGCGACGACGATGGGTTCGCTGGGGACGGCGTTGAATTCGTTGGCGACGAGTTACTCGCGGGATTTTCATTTCCGCTGGTTCCAGACGCCTGCGGACGATGCGGTACGGGTGCGAATCATCAAGTGGAGCACGGTGGCCTTCGCGCTGGTCCTCATCTCGGTGGGACTGCTGACGGCACTGGTGAAGGCGCACAATCCAGACCTGAGCATCATCGGGATCATCCTCGGCAGCTTCGGCTACACGTATGGCTCGCTGCTCGGGATTTTCATCGTCGGGCTATTCACGAAATCACGCGGAAATGAGCTGGGGAATCTGATCGCGATGGCGGCGGGGATCGTGTTCGTCGCATGGTTGAGCAACTTGCCGAATGAGATTTGGAGCATGGTGACGGGCAAGGAGCTTTATAAAAACTTTGAATGGCTGCCGATGATCAAGTTCACCTGGCGGATCATGGCGGGTACGATGGTCACCGTGGCTGTAGCACTGTGTTTCAAGAGCACGAAGAGGCCGAACTCCTGCGCGGTGTAGTTGCCGTTATTTGCTGAAACGAGGAGTCGGGATGAGGTTTTTTGATAGAGCAGATCAGTCACTATGCGAGTGACTGCATTTCAAGCGGATGCGGAAATCCGCAATGTGACGATTCTGTTGATGCTTCAGCAAAGCGAAATGAATTGGATAGCAAGTTTTAAAAAAATTTAAGCGTGGAACCCTTGTGGAATAGGGGTCGATTCAGCCAACGGTTAGATGGCGGCAAAAAACTTTTCCCCCACCCATTTCATCTCCCCATGGTTGCCACCTCGTCGCACGAAACGACTCAAGGAAGGGCGTGATAGACGGTGAACAAAACATTTTAAAACAGATCAATCATGGAACGGGAGGAATTGCTAGTGGGGGTGATGGCAGAAGATTTTGAGGCAGTGACCGCAGAGCGCGGTGGCTGGGAGCAAATTTGCGAGGCCTTGCAAGCGATGGTGAGCCGCGATGCATTCCAAAGGTGGTTCGGAGCCGCGCGGTGGCTGGGTGTGGAGGACGACATCGCCACCATCGCAGTGCCAGGGGAAATCCATCAGGTGTGGATCGAGACGAACTATTTGCCAGAGATCACGATGGCGGTGACCGGCGTCTTCGAAGACGTGCGCGAGGTGAAGGTGATCGTCAGCGCGGACATCGTCGAAGCTAACGGCGCGGATGTTGTTTCAGGAAATCCTGCTACGACTCACGCCCGTCCGACCCATGCAGCCGTGCTTGAGGGCGAGGCACTGGACCGCCGCACCAAGGCGGCGGGGCTAAACCCGGCGCACACCTTCGGCAGCTTCGTCGTCGGGGCTAACAGTCAATTTGCCCACGCGGCCTGTGAGTCCGTCGCTAAGAAAACGGGTCTCGGCTACAATCCGCTTTTCATCTACGGCGGTCCTGGACTCGGCAAGACTCACCTGATGCAGGCCATCGGCCACGAGATCCTCCGCCGCCAGCCAGGCTCAAGGGTGATTTATCTAACGTGTGAAAAATTTACCAACGAGTTCATCGACGCGATCCGCAAGGGCGACATCGAGAAATTCCGCCGCCGCTATCGTAGCTCGGATGTTTTGCTCATCGACGACGTGCAATTCCTCGGCGGCAAAGATCGCTCTCAGGAAGAATTTTTCCACACCTTCAACACCCTGCTAGATGGCCGCAACCAAGTCGTCCTCACCTGCGACCGCCCAGCGTGTGAGATCAAAAACCTCGAACCCCGCCTGATTTCCCGCTTCGAGTGCGGCCTCACCGTGGAGCTGCAACCGCCGCTGATGGAGACGCGGATGGCCATCTTGAAAAAGAAGACGCTGGATTGGAAAGTCCGCGTGGACGAGTCGGTCCTCGTTTTCCTAGCCGAAAAAATCCGCACCAACGTCCGCCGTCTGGAAGGTGCGCTGATGCGAGTCGCCACCTTTGCCTCGCTCGCAGGCGAAAGCGTCACTGTGGAAAAAGTAGAACACCTGCTGCGCGATCTCATCCGTGAGGAGGCCAGCCGCCAGATCAGCATTGATGCAATCCAGAAGCTCGTCGCAGAGCACTTCGATGTCCGCCTCGCCGACATGACCAGCCGCCGTCGGCCTGCAAGCATCGCGTTTCCGCGCCAGATCGCGATGTATTTGAGCCGCTCACTGACCAAAGGATCGCTCATGGAAATCGGTGAAGCCTTCGGTGGCCGCGACCATGGCACGGTCATTCACGCCTGCAAGAAAGTCACTGAACGGATCGAGGATGAACCGGGTTTGAAAGAAAATATCGCCCGCATCGAATCCCAGCTTCGGCGCTGATTCGCAGGGTGTTTCGGGTTTGTTCACAAAAAGTTTGCCAAGGGCGGGTGAAAGCGGAAACTACGCCCCAACAACACCCCGGCATACGCATTTATGAAGTTTCGCATTTCCAAGGAAGCCTTTCTTGACGGCCTACAAAAGGTCCAACACGTCGTTAGTTCACGCACGACTCTGCCCATTCTTTCCAACGTTTTGTTGGTCGCCAAGGACGGTCGCATCCAGTTCACCACGACGGATTTGGACGTGGGAATCACTGGCTCCGTCGAGGCTCAGATCGAGAAAGAAGGTGCCACCACACTTCCTGCAAAGCGTCTCGTGAGCATCATTCGCGAGCTAGCCGCCAGCGAGGTCGATGTGTCCGTTGACGCGAAAAATCACGCCACCATCCGCTGCGGTCCTTCCGTTTTCAAAATCATCGGTCTCGGTGAAGCCGAGTTCCCGCCGCTCCCCGACTTCGAAGGTGCAAAGATTTTCAAAATCCCCCAAGCCACCCTGCGCGACGGCCTTAAGAAAACTTCTTACGCCATTTCCACCGACGAGACCCGCTACGTTCTCAACGGCATCTTCACTTCCTTCCGCGATGGGAAAATGACCCTCGTCGCCACCGATGGCCGCCGCCTCGCGATGGTCGATGCGGACCTCGAGTTCCCCGCTTCTCACGAAACGGATGTCATCATCCCGACTAAAGCCGTGCAGGAACTTCAGCGCTTGTTAGGTGATGCGGGCGAGGTCGTCGTGAAACTCAGCGACAGCCAAATTTCCTTTGCCGTCGGTGACAGCCTGCTCGCCAGCAAGCTCATCGAAGGCAATTACCCGAACTACCGCCAAGTCATCCCCGGTGATAGCAACGAACGCGTCGTCATCAGTCGCGAAGCACTGCTAGAAACCGTCCGTCGCGTTTCTCTACTCTCGTCCGACAAATCAAATTCCGTCAAACTCGTCTTCAGCGAAAACCACATCGAAGTCACTGCGAACTCACCCGATGTCGGTGAAGCGCAGGAGTCCATGGACGTGATCTATCAAGGCCCGCCGATGCAGATCGCCTTCAATCCGGAGTTCCTCCAAGCCCCACTCCGCGCCCTCGACAGCCCCGATGTTTATCTGGACCTCATCGACGAAATGAGTCCCGGCGTCCTCCGCATCGAAGGCACTTTCCTCTACGTCCTCATGCCCATGCGCGTGACGAACTGAGCAGGAAAAACGCTCCATCCATCCTCAGAAAACGCCTGTCACCCCGACAGGCGTTTTTCTTTTTCAGAGAGCCTGAACCCCTCCGTCCGCAAGTCTCCAAAACGCAACCCTCGCGCTTGCACCCGCCCGGATGCCAAATAAGCCAACTGACGACTTGAGGATACGAGACGTGCCTGTCTCACCTCACCTTCTGTTATTAGCTTCGCTTATGATTGCGACCAAATTCGTATCCAAAGCATGACAGATACGCAATAACGTTGAAACTGAAGGACTATTCACTCCGTCCTCAATGAAGCAAATACTCTGCACGCTGATTCCGGCCTTCTGAGCCAAGCTATTTCGTGAGAAACCAAGTATCTCCCGGCGCCTACGCAGTTCCGCCGCAATGGCTCTGCCAATTTTTTGGATCTCCTCGTCCCGCAGCACAGGTTAAAGAGTCCACCGTCTTTCGGGTAGATAGAGTTTCTAGAATTCTGGAAGATTTCCTTGCCACGGATCGAAATTAATCGTTAGTGGAAAACAATATATTCTAATTGTTACCAACAATCTTCTCCATCCCATGAAAACAAAACACCTCGCCATCCTCACGGGCCTCACACTCGTTCCCGCGCTCCACGGGGAACCGATAGCCACCACCCCCACCTACATCCCCGCCGCGCTGGAAGTCC
>JANOQR010000219.1:0-7383 GCA_031414935.1 Luteolibacter sp. | reverse complement strand
CGCACGCTGCCGTCGATGTGGGCGGACTCGGCGGTGACGGGGTTGAGAAATTCGACGCGTGCGCCTTTTTCGACGCGGAGTTTGCGGCAGCGGATTTCACCAGTGATTTTGCCGTGGCTGCGGATGGTGAGGTCGCCGGTGCATTCGACGGCACCAGCAAGTTCGCCGAGGACGGTGAGGTGGTGGCATTGGAGCGTGACGCCGGAGACGCTGCCTGTTTTCTGGATGATGACATCGCCGCAAGTTTGGATGCGGCGGTTCCAGTTTTCCGAGATGTCGTAATCGAGCAGGCTGACGTAGCCGCTGCATTTCGGGCATTGGCTGGATTGGGCTTCGGCGATGGCTTTGTAGCGGTGGCCGCAGTCGAAACAGGTGATGTCGCGCGGTGGCTTGATGGGATTGAACAGCCGCATGAAAAAGGATCGCGGCGGCGGCGAGGCAGCGCGAGCGCGGATGTAGGGCTGGACTTTCTGAGTGGCGGCGCGGGCCTCTGGCTCGGGATCGGAGTCTTTGCGCGGCGGGGCGAGGCGGGTGACGGGACGTACTCGGACCACGCCTTTGCCGTCGCTGACTTGGAAATTCGCTCGACAGCCACGGCACTGAGTGGAGACCACGAGCGCGGGTTCGGCTTGGACTTGGCCACACTCGGGGCAAGTCACTTGGATGCGATGGCGGTGGAGGTCATCGGTCATGATTTTTCGATCACCATTTCTTACCGAGTTAACTCCCCAGATTCCGTTTGAGATTTCTTACTGCTCTCCGACTTCGCCTCGGAGCGATTGGCGGGTTGGACTGTATCGCCTTCTTTAGTCCTTTCCGAATCAGTAGTATTGGTTGGTGGTGTAGGTTTCAATTTCTCTTCAATCAGACCTTCCAGCGACTTGGTGCCTAAACTCAAAAATAGCTTACGCGCATCGAACAGAACGCATTTCTCTGCGTGGAGGTCGTCGACTATATTGGCGGTGAAATGGTTGAGCAGTGCTTCCCGATTGATTGATAATGTAGCGGAACAATCTCGAATGAACGGCCCAGTTGGGCGAACTTTGTAGCCTTCTCGCTTTGTAAGAGGCGCCTGCCCATTAAACAGCATATTCACGAAGCTCATCGCCTTGTCCCTGTCTGTCTCACCTTCACCAACAAAGGCGGAAAACACTTCCCATGCTGAATCAGTGCTGACTTTGTCCTCGCCTAGTCTGTCCATCAAAAGAATCAACAATGCTGAACGCTCCTTTTCGCCAAGCGGCGGTAGTTCTTCATGAAGCTCGAACTTTGGAGCAGATGAGAGGCTCTCACCAAAGATCAAAATCAGACAAATCGCTGTTCTCAAGTGCTTCATCATATATCTGCCGAACAGAATAACTCTGCTCTCACAACAGCCTTATCCGGCAAGTTAGGGAGTCGTTCCGGCGAGGGTGCCTTGCTTGGGAGCATCGTCGGCAGGTGCGGTTTTGGCCGGGGCTTGTGCGGCGGGTTGGGCAGCGGCGGCCGGGAGTTGTGCTGGAGTGCCTACGGTGGATTTTCCGACGAAAATGGCTCCGGCTTCGATGGAGAGCGTCTTGGCTTTGATGTCGCCGACGACTTCCGCGCTGGACTTGAGTTCGACGCGGTCGGTGGCGGTGAGGTTACCGTGGACTTTGCCGTAAACGACGACGGTGGCGGTCTTGATCTCGGCTTTGATGCGGGCGTTTTCGCCGACGGTGAGGTTGCCGTCAGAAGTGATTTCACCTTCGATTTTTCCATCGACGACGAGGTCGTTGGTGAACTTCACGGTGCCTTTGATTTCCACATCGGTGGAGAGGACGTTGCGGGTAGCAGCGGGACTCGTGCGGGCGGCCACGGCGGGTTGCTGGGAGCCGTAGGATGGCTGGGCCGGGGCCGGGATAGGCTCCGCGTGGCGAGTTTCTGGAAGTGGAGGAGCGGAGCGTTGTGGCTCGCTGTTGTCTTGGCCGATTACTTTTTTGAACACGGTGTTGTGATTGGTTGGAGTTGAATGGATATCAGATAGGATGGCGGATTACGGCTCGGGAGTGGGGGGAGATTCAGGAGCTGGAGCGGGTGCTGGAACAGAGACGGGTGGCGTCGCTGGATCTGCGCCTGGGGTGATGTTTAACCCGGCGGGAAGAGCTGCCTTGAGGGCGTCTAAAGTTTGTTGATCGGTGGCGGAGGTGGGAGGAGTTGGTGGAGCTGGAGGCGGCTCAATTTCCGCTGGTGCTTTTGCTTTCAGCCCGGAAATGCGCTGGGTGGCGGTTTGGGAGAAATTGCTATCCGGGAAATCGTTGCTGACCTTTTTATAGGATTCTTCTGCTTTGGCGAGATCGCCAGCGGCTTGGGCCATGTCGCCTAACGAAATGAGCGCGTAGGGGGCGATGTAAGCGGCGGCGGGATCGGAAATGAGTTCGTCAAAGACTTTGGTGGCGTCGCCGGATTTCCCCAAGGCCATGAGTTTCGCGCCGAGACTGGCTTTGGCGGCTGGCAGGGCAGCGTGGTCTGCATTTTCCGAAATGAATTTCTGCAAAGCACCGACGGCTTCGTCTTTTTTTCCGTCGGCCCACAGGCTGTTGGCGAGGAGTAATTTCGCACTGGCAGCGGCATTGGTTCCCGCGTGGCTATCGACGACGGCTTGGAAAGCAGCGAGATCGCCAGCTTTCACGAGGGCGGCACCGGCTTCTTCTTGGCGGCTTTTTTCCATCCCGCGCTGAACCACCCACCCGATCATGCCGAGCGCGATGAGGACGCCAGCAACCACGACGCCTTTCTGATTGCGGTCCAGAAATGCCTCGAAAGCACCAGGCGCGTTGGAGATTTCTGCGAGTGGGGCGGAGGATTCTTTGGGATCAGCGGACATGATTGGAAAAATAAGCGGAGCTGCGGAGGCCGATCAAAGCCGCAGTCGCGTCGAAATCAATGCGGAACTCTTAAACTCCAGCAATTTCCTGAAAATGCCTGATCTCGGCTCGGCGTGGGTCGAATTTCATTGGTCACTGTCAGTGGCTTTGCCTAGCGTCCAGACGCATGTCGAAACGGGTTTACGTCGTGGCTGGGGAGTTGAGTGGGGATGCTCATGGCGCTGGATTATTGCGAGCGTTGAAGGAAATCATTCCGGGCGTGCAGGTTCACGGCGTGGGTGGACCGAAAATGCGGGCCATCGCGGGAGATGGGCTGGCTGATTGGGTGGAGGAGGCCGCCGTGATGGGGATTTGGGAAGTCCTGAAACGCTATGGTTGGTTCAAGGAACGCTTCCACGCGATGCTGGCGGATTTGAGAAAATTTCAACCGGATGTCCTGCTACTTATCGACTATCCGGGCTTCAATCTGCGCTTCGCGGACGCGGTAAAACGCGAATGCCCAGCCACCAAGATCATCTACTACATCAGCCCGAAAGTCTGGGCGTGGAACAAGCGTCGCATCCCAATCATGGCGAAGTTGCTCGATGAAATGCTCTGCCTATTTCCCTTCGAGAAACCCATCCTCGAAGGCGGCGGACTGAAAACCACCTTCGTCGGGAATCCGCTCGTCGATGAGCTGGAAGAGCAACGCATCCCTGGCATGGAGCGCGATGAATTGTTAGTCGGACTGTTTCCCGGAAGCCGGGAGCGGGAAGTCGCGCGCTTGTTTCCGATCATGATCGAGACGGCGAAACTTCTCCTAACCACCAAGGTCGAGCTGAAGTTTGAAGTGCCTGCTGCCTCGCCGAAACTCGCTTCGCAAATCCATCATTTGCTCAAGAACGCGGGTGCCAGCGATCTCATCACCGTAACGAATGGCGGCAGCCACTCGCTGATGCAGCGTGCTGGTTGTGCGGTGATCGCCAGCGGGACGGCGACGTTAGAGGCGGCTTACTACGGTCTGCCATATTGCCTCGTTTATCGGATGGCCCCGGTCACTTATCTGGCGGCGAAGGTTTTGGTGAAAATCGAACTCATCGGCCTCGTCAATATTCTCGCAGGTGAGGAAGTCATCGAAGAGCTGATCCAAGGTGAGGCGGAACCCGGCGCGATCGCCATTTCCCTGCGGGCTTTTATCAATTCCCCGGCGAAACGTCAGGCTCTCCAAGCCCGCCTAGCAGAAGTCACCGCCATGCTCGGCGGCCCCGGTGCTCATGATCGCGCAGCGAAAGCAGTGGCGGGGTGGCTGGGGTGAGATTTTACACCGCGTCTCACGATTCATCATCGCCCGCACCTCGCAGGTGAGACGGGGTTTTGAGTAAGTCGAAATCCGAGCCGCAATACATGCAGCGGAATTTCTGTGTCGCGATGATCGACAAAGTGGCGGACACGCCGTGATTGAACGGGAAAATTCGCGTGGCGCGGGAGTGGGCGAGGGCACCCGAGTTGATGAGTGGCGTGCCTTTGCAAAGCGGGCAGCGGGCGGAGCGGCGTTTGAAAAAAGCGATCATCCAAGTGACCGCGCTGAATGAGATGCCGCCGACGATGACATGCGTGGCGAGCTTGCTAGGCTCCCAGAAAAAAAGGACGAATGCGGTCAGCGTGGTGATGATCCCCAAGTAATTCAGAGCGGAAAAGAAGACCGCGATGTTGAAAGGTCTGCTAGATGGCAGTGAGCGCGCCTTCAACGATCTCGCCTTAGGAGACGAGATTGTTTTTTCAGCGGTGGCTTCAGGGTGCATTTCGATGAGGAAAATCCAAAATAGTGACATCCTTTGCAAGTCCTGAATTCCAACGAGCCAGAAAGAAACCATGATTTTGATTGCGTCACGGTTTTCAAAAACCTAGCGGCGTGATTTTTTCCAGACGCGGATGATTTCCAGAAACGGCTCGGCGTAGCGTTGGATTTTCGCTTCGCCCATGCCGGAGATGTTGAGGGCCTCAGCAGCGTTGATGGGCTGATAGCGGGCGAGGGCTTCGAGGGTTTTGTTGTTAAAAATGACGTAGGGCGGAACGTCTTCGCGCTTGGCGAGACGGGCGCGGTGGTCGCGGAGCATCGAGTAAAGCTGCGGATCGTGGCCGTGATCTTGGAGGTTAGTTTCCTTTTTTCCGGCCTCGGTATCTGGCCAGACGAGTTGGAATTTCGCCTCGCCGCGCATGACACGGTCGCCCAGTGGAGTGAGGGTGAGGAGCGGGAATTCGCCAGTCACCGTTTGCACAAGTCCGGCATCTGCTAGGGAGCGAAACAGCGCGTTCAAGTAGCCTGCACCTTTCTCGCGGAGGATGCCGTAGGTCGTGAGCTGATCGAGACGGGCGGTGATGATTTCCTGTGATTTGCTACCTGCTAACATCTGGACGATGCGCCCACGTCCGAAGCGAGCATCCCAGCCCGTTGTGGTCCGGCGAGACATGCGAGCGACGCCGCTGAGGGCTTTTTTTACGATGATTTCCTCCTCCGCATTCGGGGCGCGGGATTCGCCATTTCCTTCGTCCCGGCACACGTCGCAAGTGCCGCAGACTCCTGCATCGGCCTCGCCGAAATACATCAGAATCCACTGCTGGCGGCAGATGCGGGAGTAACTCATCTCGACCATTGCCTTGAGCTTGTCGCGGTCGCGGCGGTCCTTTTCTTCGATGGCGTTTTCGTCGAGTTGGAGCTGCCCCGTTAGGATTTCCGGCCTGAGCAGACGGGTGCCGCGCATCCGCTTTTTGGGGATGTCGAATCGCTCAATGTAGCCGTTGCGGATGAGGATGCCGAGCGCGCTGCCGACGGACATGGAGTTCTTCACATCCGAGTTTTCCGCCATCTCCTCCAGCGTGCGGTGGACCTCGAAATCTCTGTCCGCCTCGTTGAGCAGGTATTGATAGATCGAGCGGATGATCGCGGCGGAGGGATTCGCGCCGTCGATGAAAAACTCTTGGGTGCGGGTGTCGGCGTAGTTGAAGAGCAGCTCGCAAAAGGCGTTTTCCCCATCGCGTCCGGCACGGCCCGCTTCTTGATAGTAGGCTTCCACGCTGCCGGGAATCTCGTAGTGGATGACGAAACGAACGTCTGAGCGGTCAATGCCCATGCCGAATGCATTGGTGGCGACGGCGACATCGGCCTTCCGATTGATAAAAATTTCCTGAGCGCGGCTGCGTTCTTGGTCGGACATGCCGCCGTGGTAGGCGACGCATTTCAGTCCCCAGCTTGCGAGGGTTTCGGAGACGGCATCGACCTTTTTGCGCGTGGCACAGTAGATAATTCCCGTCTTGTGCGCGGCGATGACGGCTTTGAGCCGCTCGTCTTTTTGTGCGGCTTTGTCCACGGCGGAAATGTTCAGCGAAAGGTTAGGCCGGGAGAATCCACTGACACGCTCGAAGGGCTGACGGAGGGCGAGGACTTTGGAAATGTCCGCACGCACGATGGGCGTTGCAGTCGCTGTGAGCGCTACGCATTGCGGCTTACCGATTTTTTCTAACGCCTTCCCAAGTCGCAGATAGTCGGGGCGAAAATCGTGTCCCCATTGGCTAAGGCAGTGCGCCTCGTCCACGGCGAAGAGCGAGATTTCAATGCCTGATAGAGCATTCAGAAAGCTCTCCGCCCGGAAGCGTTCTGGGGCGACATAGACGAGCTTCCATTTCCCGGCGCGCATTCCATCGAGGCGTTCCTTTTGCTCCGGCCAAGTGAGCGTGGAGTTGATGACAGTCGCCGCGATGCCGCGCGAAACGAGTGCATCCACCTGATCCTTCATCAGCGCGATGAGCGGGGAAATCACGAGCGTCACTCCGGGGAAACACAGCGCCGGAATCTGGAAACACAGCGATTTCCCGCCGCCGGTGGGCATCACCACCAGCCCGTCGCGGCCCGAGGTGATTTCGGAAATGACCTCTTCTTGGCCATCGAGAAACCCGGAAAACCCAAAGTGCTTTTTTAACGCTTCGTGGGGCGTCGCAACAAGCGATTTGGGACTGGGAAGGGCAGGGGACATCAAGTGGGGAAATGAACAACGCGCAGTAAGCGGCGGTCAACCTTCGCAAATCATGTGAATGAGATTTAGCCGCAAAGAGGCGCAAAAAGACGCAAAGATTTGAGGATGATTTTTTCGCCACTTTGCGGCTGAGAAACTTCTTCGTTCACCAGTCATACACTCAGGAAATAAATTTGGGTTTCCGAAATAAAATCGCCGTGGTAAGCAGAGGACGTGAAAACATTTTGTCGGTTCCTTCCCATCGCGCTGCTGATTTGCGCGAGTTTCCAGTGCAGCCCTATCGGGCCGCCGGGTGGGGGACGGGATCGTTATCGGGCTGCACCCGTTCGCACGAGTCAGCCAATTTCAAACCCGCCTAACAGCGGGGCCTCCACGTCCACGATGTTGCGGCAAGTGAACCTCAAAGTGGACATGGTTCGCAAAGGGACACACGGCAGAAAAGTCCATCGGTCGATGACGCCGCGCTACATCACGATTCATAGCACGCAGAATTTCACCGCAGGTGCGGACAAGCATTCGCTGGCTTT
>JANOQR010000218.1:0-12436 GCA_031414935.1 Luteolibacter sp. | reverse complement strand
GGTGAGCAGGATTTTCAGCAGCGAGACGCAGCGGCCATCGGGCGTGTAGGAGTGGCAAATCCCGACACCGCCGGTGGAGCCGACGCCTTTTCCGTCCGTGGAGTTTTTCTTGGTAGCACCAGAACTCGCGCAAGATGCGTCGTATTTTGCGGCATCTGCGAGGATTTCGAGTTTTTGTTGGGTGTTCATTCGGACAACGTTGCCGAATGGATATTTCGGATCGAGGAAATTTCAAGATCGGAAAATGGCGAGGTTGGTGATTCGTGAAAAAGAGCTCGGCTGGCTGTCAGCTTTTGCAGTCGGAGAATACTGAGTTTGTTTTTCGGATCCTGAGCATTAACGCGAAGCAGACCGAGATCGAACCCAAAACTACCGGTGCGGGTTCTGGAATGATTGCGCCGCTGAAAGCGATGTTGTCGAGGAAGATGCCATTACCTGCCGCCGGAGCGTAGAGGTGAATACGAAATACGGCGGAATTGGCGATGGGGCCAAAGGCAGTCAGATCAATCGTGAAATTTTCAAAGGATGGCTGAACGGTGGAGATATTCGAACTGGCGATGATCGAGCTGAAATTGTTGAGGCTGGAGGTGAGTGCCCAGCCGCGTGGGGAAGAGCTGCCGCCGCTGCTTGCGCTCAGAGAGAGTGCTCCGGGCGAGATCAGGAAACCTGAAATGGGGGAAACTGTGAACTGCAGGAATTGCTTGTTGGTCACAGCGGCGGCTGGAGTGGACGAGGAGGAAGTGGTTTCCAGAAATACCGAAGACGGAACCGAGACGCCGGGTTGGAGGTTGGCTAGTGAATTGCCCAAGCCGAGTCCGGTGGCGGTAATGAGTCCATTGACGATGAGCGGAGAGAATTCACTGCTTGATTCTGCGGTGTAAGCAACAAGCGTATTGCTAGAAATCGCGGTCGCCGCGTGAACACGGGTCAGTGCTAAGCATGTTGCGGACAGGCAAAAAACGGCAATTTTTTTGGCGAACATGGGAAGATGGTTCAGGGAGGAGTGATTTTTTCTCGGCGGAGTCGGTAGAAGCGGCATGGTCCGTCAGGCTGCATTTCAACGCGGTGGGTTTCCATGCCGACACCGCGCGAAACAATGCCGGGCTGAACGCCGTGAAGCGGACGCCAGCGGATGAGATCGTCTGAGGTCTCGACGACTATCGTTTCAGGATCAGCCGATGAGTTTTGGAACTCTAAATAATATTTGCCATTGGCTAGACCGTGAGAAGTGATGGACACGGGTCTGTCGATAGGGGGATGGATCGTGCTGACGGCGGAGGTGTTCTCGGGCTGAGCGATGGTAGAGGCGGAATCGGGAACAGACAGTGTAGATGTCAAATCGATGATTTCGAAAGCGCTTTGAGTTTCATCTGGCTCACTGCGGAATATGAACAATTTGCTGGATGCTGGGGAAAGAGCGGCATGTTGGGCAAAGAACGGTAAGGTCAGTAGGGTTCTACTGCCGAAAGTAGCCGCGACGCGGGTGGGCGTTACTACAAAATTGCCATTTCCGGAACATTCGCGAACGGGTTCTCCAAAGCGGGAAATTTCAATGAGCTGGCTATCGAAGGCAATACCAGCCCAGAAGACCCGTTGTCCATCGCGGGAAACCAACAATGACCGATCTGTGACTGGATAGGGTCTGTCAGAGGATGGTCTCAGTGTCAGAAGAGGCCTGAATTGCCCAGACTCTAAGCCAAAACGGGTGATCTCGTAACTCGAATCTCTGTCGCCGTGATAATAGCTCCTACCATCCGGGCTGAAAGCTCCACCGCCAGCGGAGACAGATACATTGGAAAGGATGGTGCCGGACTGCGTGTCCAGGAGGCGCATTTCAACCGTCTGATTTCCTCCCTCGACAACGATGCGTCCAGCAACACCAGCCGCCACATGATAGGAATCTGCATCAGAGTATCCAGCACCCGTAAAAGGAGGGAATGGGTAGCGGCGGACTTCGGCCAAAGTGTCTCGATCAAGAGCGATGACTCCGCCCGCCCGCCAGTTCGTGAGATAAAGACGGTTGTCGGCGACGTGGACGGCGAAACTCGTGACGCTACGGCCGATGGAGGTTTGTGAGACGACGGCACCAGTATGCGAGTCGATGACCAGCAATTGAGCTCCGAAAAGTTGGTCGTAAGGGGTGTCTTCGTGGACGGCATAGATCCGAGGTAGGATGGGGTCTGCTTTGACTTGGGTGAATCTTGGGGAATGGACGCACAGCGTCACGGCAACATGGGCTGGGCGACCGTTTGCAGTGACGGTCACCACGCCGTGGTGAAATCCGGGGGCGAGAGATGCTGGTAACACCCGGACTTTGAGTAAGTTCGCGAGTGACGTAGATCCTTGGGCTTCGGCTTGAAGCCAAGGGGCATCGGTGGAAGCGGACCATGAACCGAGCCCTGGAATGAGTTCGAGTGAAACTGACGTTTCCTGTGACG
This sequence comes from Luteolibacter sp., assembly GCA_031414935.1. Lineage (GTDB taxonomy): Bacteria > Verrucomicrobiota > Verrucomicrobiia > Verrucomicrobiales > Akkermansiaceae > Luteolibacter. The sequence continues at coordinate 9,998 of JANOQR010000218.1, read as the reverse complement.
AGAGACCGCGCACGGCATCAAAGCGTAATTTACCAACGGTGGGCAAGGCATCGGGGATTTGGAACGAGTGGATGGAGCCGATTCGTGTGCCATCGGTCGTGAGTGCATCGACGCGCCAAAACCAAGTGCTTCCCAACGGCAGAGGACTTGTGGGTTTCCATGTGTTCTTGGATTGGGCGGCTATGCGCAGATGAGATGCTGGCACCCGAGGTGTTCCTGTCGCGTCCGATGGGGCAAGGGCCGCGGCAGAGTCGGCCAGATAAAGGTGGTATTCACTGGCGTTCGTGATTGCGGGCCATTGGAGACTGCCGGAAAACGGAGTGGAGCCGTCGCTGTTGGGAGAAACCGTCTGGCCAAGGAGCGCAGCGTGGGATGAAAGATCGACGGCCGTGAGTTCTTCGGAAGAGTAGTCAAAGGCGATCAACCGACGTTGATCCGCAGTAATCGCTTGGACACTGAAGAAAACATTCTTGGCAGCCTGTAGAGTGCTGCCGTCGTCGGCGCGTATGATACCGGTCCTATTGAAAATCACTCGGCCATTTGAGGAGATCGCGAGAACATTTGTATCGAGAGATCGAGAGGTGCGCATCAGCGAGGCACGGTCTAGGGTAAAGTTACCATAATAGATCGGCCCATTGCCGGGACTTGGAAAAATGCGGGCGTCGGGGAAGATGAAATTGAGCCGTTCGAAGTTTGCGGGATTTACATCTGCGGGCGGGCCGAGTGTGCCATTGGCCGTCACTGGGTATGAATAAAGGTGACCGGAGGATGATGAGCCATAGCTGAAACCGGAGGAAACGATCAGGCGTGAGTAGTCATCGTTGAAGGCAAAACTTCCGATACCGAACTCACTTTCAGGCTTGGTAGATTGGAGAATGGTTCCACTCGGGTAGTCGAAGACCAAAACTTCCGGAAAATCATCTGCTGTCTGGACATAGAGTCGCCCGTCAGGAGCCGCGACTAGATGAACTTCGGTTAAATTGCTGAGTGCGGGAGTCCATTCGGCAAGCGTGCGTCTGTCCACCTCGCGCATGGTGTCGAGATGGATGCGGCGGATTTCACCTTTGTCAGAGGACAAGATGTAAAGATATTGTCCGTCTGGAGAGGTGGCGATGTCGGAAGCATATCTTCCGACAGGCAGGGATCTGAGGACGCGCGCGTTCTCGCCGTCGATGATGAGGAGGGAGTCTTCGTCGCCTCTGCTCTCGTCGATACCATATACGCGGTGTCGCCACAGATCGGGGATGAGGCGAGTGATGTTGAGACTGCGAAGAGTCATCACCACAGGAACTCGAATAACGGTATCGGCACCAGTGAGAGTGAGGATGGCCTCTTGGGTGCCGAAGAGTCCAATGGCGTTGTAGTGGAGATTGATTTGGCCCGGGCGGTTTTCAGAATTTATAGCGGTCAGCCAAGGTTTGTTGGATGAAACAGTGACGCCTGCGAGATCGAATCCAGGTCTCGATGTAAGTAAAAGTGGCGAAATGTTACCTGCTGAGTTGGAAGCTGGTGAAATGGTAATAGTCTCCCGATCAGGCACAAATTCCGGCTGATCAGCATTCAACGTGGTGGTGCAGAATGCCAAGTCTGGAAGGGACCATGGATCAGTTTCCTCAGTGGTGAAGTCCCATAGAGTGACATAGGAGTCTGCGGTGAGACCTTCGGAATTTGCGGTGAATGCGAATGGCTTGCTAGTGGCAGCGGGAATCCTGCCTGTGAAGCCACCTAAGTAAGAATTGTTGTCGATATCCAAAGTCCACGGGCTGGTTATATCTGCGAGTGAACCACCAATGGCTGTGATAGATACCAGAAAGCCCATCACTTGACGGCTCACGCAAAAATTGGAGGTGAACATGGAATCAAAGGGGGGAATTTTTTGGAGTGCATATACCTTTGAGAGGAATGACTGCACAAAAGTGATAAAGACACACTGGAGTTCAGCTCCGTTAAGTGTCAAGAAGCAGATTTTGATAGACGTTCCAAACGTGTTGCCTCACTGAAGCAGACTCGATCATCGGTGTGGAACTCGCGCAACATGCGTCATATTTTGCGGCATCTGCGAGGATTTCGAGTTTTTGTTGGGTGTTCATTCGGACAACGTTGCCGAATGGATATTTCGGATCGAGGAAATTTCAAGATCGGAAAATGGCGAGGTTGGTGACATTTTGCACGAGATGTTTGGCTTCATTTTCACCGCAAAGTCGCAAAGGCCGCAGAGTGGGCGCGGAGAAAAATAAGAATGACAGTCCCATGACATGCAGGATTCAAAGATGAGCATCTGGACGGATGGTCGTGCAGAATGGAGTTGTGGTGACTGACCAAGGAAGGGCGGATCAGAGTCCGCCCTTCCTTGGGTGCCGAATCCCTCAAGGCATTGAATCTCAGTCGTGTTTTACTCTGCGCCCCCCTTTGCGCCCTCTGCGGTTAATCTTTTCCTAACGGGCTGTCTGCCTTCTCCTTATTTGGGGCTTTGTTATTGGCGAACGCGCAACGTGACTACCAGTTTTAGGACAAGCACATGACCAAAGGCTGCCGTATCGGCAAGCTCATGGGTGAGTTGGCTGCAGCCTCTGCACTGAGTTATCGATGAAGGAGAAAACTGGAAAAGGAGACCGGGATCCAACTCGAGTCGCGTGGCCACCGCGCAAAGAGTGTCTTCAGGCAAAGGTTGGAGAGCCTCCACCGGATGTTTCATTTTCCTCCCAGCCTTGCGGAATGGTTTGCCGAGTTCCTCGAGCAAGTTGCTCAGATGCCGCTGACACGAAATCTTGTCGTGTGGATCGCCCCGGCAAATGAATGAATTCGCGGCGACCAATGATCGCCGTCACAGGGGGAGGTCGTAGCTGCGGCCGCCGACGCCTTCGTACCAGCGGAGGTAGGCGAGATTGACCATGGAGTAGCCGCCGGGGGTGGGGTAGTTGCCGGTGAAATACCAGTCGCCGCAGTCGCCTTTGATGGAGGCGTGGAGGTTTTCAATGGTTTGGAAAATGACTTGGACTTCGCCGTGCCAGTCGATGCCTTCGGGATAGACCATGCGGCTGATCTCGGCGGAAATTTCTTCGTTGGTGAAGGCTTGATAGACTTCTTGGACGCAGTTTTTCCGCTGGTGGGCGGGGAGTTCGAGTTCCGTGCGGCACTTGTCGTAGATGCGATCCAGTAGGTTCTGCCGTCCGGCGCGGCGGTGGAGGGCGATGGCGGCGGAAAAGGCGATGAATTTGCCGAGTTCTGACATGTCGATGCCGTAGCAGTCCGGGTAGCGGATCTGCGGGGCGGTGGAGCAGACGACGATTTTCGACGGCTTGGTGCGGGCGAGAATTTTGAGGATGGACTGCTTCAATGTGGTGCCACGGACAATGGAGTCGTCGAGGGCGACGAGGAAATCGCCGGGTTTTACGACGCCGTAGGTGATGTCGTAAACGTGGGAAACAAGCTGATCGCGGCCTCGTTCTTGGGAGATGAAGGTCCGCATTTTGATGTCCTTGTGGGCGACTTTTTCGCCTTTCGGCCAGTTGCGGAGGATGAGGTCATCGACGAGATCGGCGGTGAGGGTGCCTTCGGCGGAGGCTTGGAGGATGGAGGAACGGACTTCTTGGCGGCGAAATAGGCGGAGGCCGTCCATCAGGCCGTAGTACGCGGTCTCGGCGGTATTCGGAATGAAGGAGAAGATGGTTTTTTCAAAGGCACCGCCGATGGATTCGACGACTTGCGGGACGAGGGCGGCGCCCATGGCTTTGCGCTCGCGGTAAATTTGTGGGTCGTTTCCGCGCGAGAAGTAGATTTTCTCAAACGAGCAGGGGGTAAATTTCTGCGGCGGCGCGAAGGCGGAGTCGGTGAGGGTGCCGTCTGACTTGATGGTAATCATCGAGCCGGGATCGACGGCTTTCACTTCGTCTGCTTCGGCCTCGAAAACGGTCATGAGCGGGACGCGCTCGGAGGCAAAGGCGATGACTTCATCGGTGACTAACATGTGGCACGGCCGGATGCCGCGCGGATCGCGCATGACGAACATGTCGCCATTTCCAATGACGCCGCAGATCGCGTAGCCGCCATCCCATGCGGCGGCGGATTCGGCGACGAGCTTGGGAACATCGAGCGCGGCGGAGATTCTAGCAGGCATTTCCGCGCCGGGGATTCCTTCGTCACGGAGCTGGCGGTAGAGGTCGGTGTGGGCCTCGTCGAGGTGGTAGCCGATTTCCTCCAGCACGGTCTGAGTGTCGGTGCCGAAGACCGGGTGTTGACCGCGGTCGATGAGCACTTCGTTGAGCTCGGCGGCGTTGGTCATGTTGAAATTTCCCATGACCATGAGCGTGCGGGTGGGCCAGTTGCTGCGGCGGAGATACGGGTGGCAGGAGCCTTCGTCGAAGTCCCCAGAAGTCCCGTAGCGGAGGTGGCCGACGAGGATTTCGCCGCCGAAATCGAAGTGTTTTTTGACGCTCTCTGGGTTTTTGATGTCCATGACCCCTTTGCGAGAGAGCTTGAAGTAGTCTTTGATTTCCTTGCGGAAAATTTCTGCGAGGGCGTCTTTTTCGATGCCTCGGCGGCGATTGACGTAGGGCTGGCCGATGGGCATGTCGATTTTTACGCAGCCGATGCCGGTGCCGTCTTGGCCACGGTTGTGCTGCTTTTCCATCAGCAGAAAGAGCTTGTTGAGTCCCCACAGGCAGGTGCCGTAGCGATCGTAGTAGTAGGCTAGGGGCTTGCGGAGTCGCACGGCGGCGATTCCGCATTCGTGGGTGAGGAAGTCGCTCATGGGTGGTGAAAATTTACGGTCACTCGCCAGTTACACAAACGCGGACACCTTCTTGGGCGACCATTTTCCCGAGGATGTGGCCGCCGTCGCCAGCTTTGAGAGCGGTCTCGACATCGGCTTCGGCGACGATGGCGACCCAGCCGATGCCCATGTTGAAGGTGTGGAAGCGGTCTTCTGCATCGACGTGAGAGAGGAGTTTCTCGATGCCGGGGAGGTTCCAGCGGGGGATTTCGAGGTCTGCGCCCATGCCACGGAAGAGGCGTTCGAGGTTTTCGGGGAGTCCACCGCCAGTGATGTGGGACATGGCTTTGGGTTTGATGCCGGATTTTTTCAAATCGCGGGTGACGTCGTGATAGAGGCGGGTGGGCTGGAGCCAGGCGTGTAGCTCGTCATTTGTCACTTCGCCGGGAAATTCGTTGAGCACGCGGCGGACGAGCGACCAGCCGTTGGCGTGGATGCTGTCGGATGCGTAGCCGATGAGCACATCACCGATGGCGACGGTGGTGGGATCGATAAGGTCGGGCTTTTCCGCGCAGCCGATGCAAAAGCCGGAAAGCTCGATCACGTCCACGGGGACGATTCCGGGCATTTCGGCAGTTTCGCCGCCAGCGAGGATGCAATCGCAGGCTTCGAGGTAGTCGGCCATGCCGGAAATAAGGCGAGTGATTTTTTCCTCATGGAGTGCTGCGATGCCGATGTAGTCGAGGAAAAGCAGGGGATCGCCGCCAGTGGTGAGGATGTCGTTCACGCTCATCGCGACCAGATCTTTCCCTGCAGTTTCGAGCAAATCGTGCTCTAGCAGCAGTTCCAGCTTGGTCCCGACGCCGTCGCAACCCGTCATCATCACCGGCTCTTTGTAGCTGCTCAGATCGTAACAAGCGGCGAAAAGCCCGAAGGCTCCCCACAATTTCCTCGTCTGTTGAGTCCTACGCACATGAGTGCCGATGTCGCCCACGAGAGCAGCCGCTTTGCGCGTGTCCACCCCGGCCTGTTGGTAAGTTAATTTGCCCGCCATGTTCCGATGCGGGGAGTTCTACAAGCCACCCTCTTCGCGTCACGAAGAAAAATTTTTTGCTTACAGGACAAATCTTCAGAAAACACGGAATCCTTGAATTTCTAGGGTTTTCTGGATCAGATGAATAAGTTTTTTAAAAAACTGACACCTGTATCTTGAAAATGTTCAAAAAAAGATTGCCAAGGGGTAATGAATATTTTAATCGTCAGAAAGGTTAGCGAAGCAGATATTTAAGACATCTTGACAACCCGCCAAAATTCCTTAGAACCGCAACGTTTTCAGAAACTAATCCGATGAACCTGCAAACCCCATCCATCCATCTCGACTCCGGTCTTGAAATTGGCTACGGCAGCACCCTCGCCCGTTTCGGCCAAGAAGTTAGGCTCACGGGCGGCACTCATTTCCTTCTCGCCCGCAATGGTCGCGGTAAGACCACCCTCCTCAGAACACTCGCAGGGACTCTTCAACCGAAGGCTGGAAAATTCCGGGCCGAGGGGTTTCTGCAATACCTTCCTGAAGATCTCCGCTTCGATGCGGAAATCACGCCGGGCATGGTTTTCCGAATGCTGCTGCCGAAGGGCCGCTTGAACGAAGCTCTCAATCTCGCCAGCCGAATCGAGCTAGACGTGAAAAAGCCATATGGTCGCCTTTCCACCGGCAATCGCCGCAAGACCAGCCTCATCATGGCGGAGTTTTCCGTGAAATCGGATCGTGGCAACATTCTCCTTTTGGATGAGCCCTTCAGCGGCCTCGACGCCTTCGCCCGCCAAGCCTTCGAGGAAATTTGGAAAGAATCCTCCGCCAATGTGCTCCGCCTCGTGAGCTGCCACCCAGACTACGATTCGATGGAGATGCCCAGCGCGCTTATGATCGAAGGGAAAAATGCCCGCCACCTCAACGAAAGCGGCCAGACTTGGAGCGGCTTGAAGAACTTGATGAACTAATTGAATGCCATGAGACTCTTCCGACTAACACTAGCAACCATTTTCCAGCGTAAGGCTTGGGCGATATGCGCTTTTGCGGTGATCGCTCTGCCCTTCGCGCTGCCGCTGATTTCGAGTGCTACTGAAAAACCAATTCTTCTCCAGCCCGCTAGAATTCAAGCGGCATGGGGGACACTTTGGACCTGCACCTTGCTGTGGGGCTTGTTCACCGCTGCTCGTGAGGGTGAAACAAACGCGAAAACTGGCGTCGGTGAGTATTTCCAAACCACCGGACTTTCCCCGACGCGGCAACTTTTTGAAATTTGGCTCGCGGTGTTTAGCTTCATTGTGCCGCTCGCACTCATCGCTGCTGCGATTTGCCAATTCGCCGCCTCGCCTGCTGATCCCGTGGAAAAGTCGATGTGGTGGACGCTAAATTTCCAATACGTCACTCTGTTTCTGCTAGTGACTGGCCCTCTGCTCGCTCTGGCAGTGGCACTTGCTTCACGTTTCGGGGGAATTACCGGATTCGCCACGACCTTGGGCATCACCCTCTATGGTCTCTATGGTGTCGGCTATCTCAAAAACATGCTGCAACTCGAAGAAAATCCGATCTTGCGCGGCGTCTGGCTCTACTCGCCTCACTACAATTTCGCAGATTTGACACAGCGGCTGTTCTTTAAAACTGGCGCAATACCTACCGCAGATTTTTCGAGCATGATTCTCTACTTTGGCGGAATTCTCGCAGTGTATGCCGGTGTTTCCCGCCTTTGCTTCAGAACTAAACTTTCTGCTTAAAATTTTCTCGAAATTTCTATCATTATGACACGCATTCAATCCAACGCACTCAGTGCCTGCCTCATCGGGGCCGGGGTCTGTGCCTGGGTACTTGGTGGTCGTCCACTGGTGTCGAACCCTCAATTGAGCGTTCCTGTAAATGCGTTCGGCATTAACGGAAGTCCTTACGGTGAAGTTTTCGCGATGGCGATGCAGGGTCCGATTGAAACGTATTTCCATGGTGGAGCTACGCAAAAAGTTCATCAGCATAACGGTGCTGATTGTGAATCTGGTCAAAACAAGTCAGCTTGTAAGTCTGGCAGCCGCTTCGAGAATTTGTTGGCTTCGCTTGAGAACATCGCTGTAACGCGGACCAATCCGAAATCAGCTAACGAGGCGCACAAGCGCTACATGCGTCGCCAAGTAGAGAACAAGTTGCGTTTCGCCTACCAGCTAGATCCATCCCACTATGCGAACTACAACGCGCTGAATCTCTTCCTTACCGAGCCACAACTCGGAACTCGCCCAGAACTCACTCCTTCTGCTGCTAAACTCGCCGAAGACACCATTCAATACTGCCTCAAGCAGGAATCTGACCCAAGACCCGCGCTCACTGCCGCTGCCGCTACATCGAACATCCTTGAACTCATGTTCAACGACTATCGTGCTGGAAAGCGCACCTTCTCCATCCCGCAGATGAAGCAGTATTTGGCTCTGCTAGACCACTGCATGAATCGCTACGTCACCATCGCACAAGAGTGGGAACGCACAAAAAACTGGGAACTACTTTCTCCGCAGCGGATCACCGAGTGCGATGAACGCTTCACTTTCGTTTGTAAGATTCGTGAGTCCTCCGCTGCCACCATTAGCAGATTTGAGATTGAGCAAACTCAACCGCAGGCTTCTAACTAATTTTCAGAAATGTCCGTTTTCACCGCAGTTCTCGAACCACCACCGCTTCCCGGCTACACCCCGGAAGCCGCGCCGGTGCGTTTCGCTCCGGGCATGAGAGGGACTGATTTGCTAGGTATCATCTTCCGCGTGTGCCGCGAGTTACGCGTTTCCGACATCCAGATGCGTGCAGAGCGTCCGGTTTACATCCATACTAATAAAGGGATGGAGAAACTCGATTTCCTCGGCATTCTGACTGCTGGAAACATGAATGAGATCCTCAAGGAACTCATCACCAATCGAGAAAGCGGTAGCCACGGTTTCGGCCAAGAGCAAAGCATGGAATCTCGCGTCGAAGATAAGATCAGCCTCGCCATCGAGTCCTTCGCTGAAAAGCGTGTCGCCGATTTCTCATGCGATGGTATCCCCATGGGCGACAGCGGTGAGCGCTCCGGTCGTTTGCGTATCCAAGCTCACCTTAGCTCTTCTGGACTCGGCGTGACTTGCCGGATACTTAATGATTTCATTCCTGAGTTAGAATCCTTGGGCATTGATCCCGACACCACCTCAACACTGCGTCACGGTGTTCTCAAACGCGCAGGTCTGTGCCTCGTCACCGGCCCGACTGGCTCGGGAAAATCCACCACGCTGGCTTCGCTCATCGACTGGGCTCGCCGCAACCACCCTAAGCACATCGTCACCGTCGAAGACCCGATCGAGTATCAATACCCGGACGACATGGACGATCCCGACTATCCGGGGCACCGCATTCCTTCCCCAAGTATTGTGACTCAGCAAGAAGTGGGGCGCGACGTCCACTCCTATCGCCAAGGACTCAAAGATGTTCTGCGGAAAGCTCCACATATTATCCTGCTAGGAGAAATCCGTGACCGTGAAGCCATGGAAACTTGCATGGAAGCCGCCCAGACGGGCCACCTTGTTCTTTCCACCCTCCACACCACTGGTGCCGTCAAAACCATCGGTCGTATCCTCGAACTCTATCCGAAAGACCACCACACCGCCGTTCTCAGCCGCTTAGGAGAAATCCTCATTTTCATCCACTCCCAGGGTTTACTTAATGGCGTTCAACGCCGGGTTCTTACCTATGAGTTTCTTCAAAACAACGATGACGCTGTCTCCAGTGCTATTGCTAACTACGACGGCGGTGCTCGTTCACTAGAAGATGTTATCCGCCGCGCTGGCAACATCGAGTGGGATTCCAATCTCCGCCGCCTTCTCAATCAGGGTCTCATTACCGAAGAGACTTTTGAAAACGTGAAAATGAACAAGAACGACGACTGAGCTAAAACGTCACCCAGCTATACTTAAAAATTTCCGAGAAAGTCCTGCAAATCCGAAGAACTCAGAATCCTTCTATTTTTAAAAGATTTTCTCAATCCGACAAAAAACAACACACCCAAATAAAAATAGAAATAAACACACTATGAAACTGACAAACACCCAAAACATGAAAGCAAAATCCGGAATGACCCTCCTTGAGTTGACGGTCGTCATCCTCGTCTTGCTTTCCCTCATCTCGATCCTCTTCATCGGTGCTCGCGCCTGGAAGAAAGGTTCGGATCGCTCGGCCTCCATCCTTACCATTCGTAACGTACAACAAGCCGTGCGCTCGTTTGCTAAC
>JANOQR010000217.1:0-5233 GCA_031414935.1 Luteolibacter sp. | reverse complement strand
ACAACTTTTGGCCGCACCGGATGCAGATGTTCCGCTGTTGCGCGTCCTCAACGCACCGAACCGAGGCATTGGCCAATCCACCGCCGTCCTCGCCACCGATTGGAGCCGCGAACATCACGACTCTGTCTGGGGAGCCTTGTGCGATCCCAATTTCACCGATCAGTTGGGCGCGAAATCCTCAAACGCCGTACAAGACTTTGTCGCCACCATCGCAGGGGCGAAAAACCGCATCGAGATCGCGAAGGAAAACCCAGCAGATGTCCTCGATTCGCTCATGAAGCAGATCGAATACCTGCCGTGGATCGAACGCGCCTGCAAGACGGACAGTGAACGCCAACAGCGCGGCGAAGGCGTGTTCAGCGTCATCGACAGCCTCCGAAAGCACGCTGAGAAAGGCAAAAGCCTCCAAAAATTCCTCGATGCCAGTGCTCTCGCCTCGGAGAAAGAAGATGATCTCGAAAAAAAGTTAGGAGCTACCCTTATCACCCTTCATGCCTCAAAAGGTTTGGAATTTCCCATCGTCTATCTCGTCGGCTTAGAAGAAGGATTTCTCCCACACACCCGCAGCATCGCAGAAGGAACGAAGGACGAAGAACGCCGTCTTTTATACGTCGGGATCACTCGTGCTCAAGACCAGCTCACCATGACTTACTGCGCCACTCGCATCAAATACGGCCAAGAAACCGGATGCCAACCAAGCAGCTTCATCGGCGAGCTAGACGACGAGTTTCTCAACCACACCAGCTACGATGACATCCTGGGCGCAGCCCCGAGCACTGATGAGTTAGACAACTTCTTCGGCAATCTCAAAGACATGATGGGCGACACCTAACGACTATCATTCCACGCCGCGACCGCTCACGTTGATTTCAAACGCGGATTCATCAGGATCGGTACTCGTTAGGAATACTTTCGCTTTGCTGGAGCCGTTGCTTTCTGGTTTGAACGTCACTTTGAAAGTCGTGGAAGCCCCAGGAACCAACTCGGTCTTGGCGAGTTTCGAGAAGCTAAAATCCTCAGCTCCAGCTCCCGATACGGACAGTTTCAATTCCTTGAGTTCGGCGGTGCCATGATTGCGAATTTTGAAACTCTTCGTGACTTTCCCCGTCCCTGTCCTTGCAGCACCAAATGAGATCGTCCCTTTTTTGCTTTTGATTTCGGACGTCGGTGAACGCTCAACAACAATGTCGGGCGATGCGTTTCCTGTTTTGAAATTCCTAAACCATGCTTGGCCGGGGAAAATTTTCGCGTTTTCTGATTTTGCAGCACCATTGCCCGCTGCTACTGAAGCCACGAAATTTTCAGATGGCTTCATGTTCCATGCTACCACATCTCTTGATCCTCCGTATTCCCAGCCACTTCCTGTGTTCCAACTCGGTGTGATGTTTCTCGTGTCTTTGTCGTGATGGAGACGCAGCGTTACAGATTGGGCATTTGCAGATCTCGCTAATTCATAATTTCGGGTATCTCGAACTGCTATCCCGCGATAAATAAGAGTATCTGCTCTGAATTGATTGAGCGTCACACTAAATATCCGAACGCCTTCTCCGCCAGATGGCAATACATTCAAACTTAGATTTTGGTAATCGCCGTCATCAGGAAATGCAAAAATTCCTAATGAAACCTCAACTTCCAGATACCAGTTTTGATTGTAGCTTCCAACATTTGGCAGCCACGCAAGACTTGCCGAGTTTATGTTTGTAGGGGTTTCGACGAGATACTGAAGCCTTGAATTCTCAATGCGGAAATCACCACCACCTTCAGCGCCAAAATACCAGTTGGACGGCACGAGTTTCGCGAACGTGTCGCCACCCTTAAAATCCGCAAAGGCCACGCTCGGAAACACCAACAGGACTGCAAAAATCGCTTTCGTTTTCATTTTGTGATCGATCAAAAATTTCACTCATCGGATTTCAACACGATGTCTTTGAACTGCACCGTCATCGGCGGGCCGACGTGAAGTTGCAGGGCGATGAGTCCGCTCTTGGCAGCGACCGTGCCGTTATCGGTGACATCGACCGTTTGCTTGCCATTGATGAAATGTTGCAGATGACCGCCCTTGGCGATGATGACGAATTCATTCCAGTCTGCGGGTTTGATCGCAGCTTGAATCTCATCTGATTTTCCGACTTCACCTGCGATCTCGATCTTCGGCTTATTAGATGAATCGCCGTCGGTGATGACGACTTTTTGTCCGCGCATGGCAAGGATGCCACGGCCTTTTTCTTCGTAGAGAATGCCGCTGTATTTCTTACCAACCTCGAAGTCTGCTTGGTATCCAGAAACAACGAAGTAATCGGGCTTCACCAATTTGCTGCGATATTGGACACCAGAATTTCCGCCGCCCTCGGCCTTGCCGTTCTTGTCCACGACTCTGTATTTGAAACGCAGTTCAAAATCGGCGGCTTCACCCTCCCAGATTAAGAAAGAGTTTTCTTTCACCAGATTCTCCGCCGTCGTCTGGCCAGTGATAGCTCCATCCTTGACGCTCCAGAATCCAGGCAAGCCCTTCCAACCAGTGAGATCTCTGCCATTAAACAGACTTTTTTCAGCAGCAACCGAGAAAGTTGTCACAGCGGCCAACACAATGAGAATAGGTAGTTTTTTCATAAGCGTCTGTGCAAACGCTGCTCACCCCGTGGATCTTTCGCGAGGATAAATTGCTAGAATTTTGGTTTGGCTAGGTGAATGAATTGTCACCATGCTTTCCTCGCAAATGAATCGCCAAGGCAACCTCTACGCCCTGCTATCAACAGCGCGCGTGGCAAACATCCCGAGCGTCGTCAGCAACATCTGGCTGGGAGTGGCGGTTGGCTTGATTTATGGAAACGCGATGTTTTCAGATAGCTTCTGGCTACCCAGCACATTTCTCCCAATGGCTGGAATGTTTCTCTACGTCGGCGGAAATTTTCTTAACGACTGGATGGATCGCGATTGGGATAAAATCCATCGCCCCGAACGAGGCTTACCCCGCGGACTCTTTCCGTCGCACCTCTATCTGACGCTAGCCATCGCGATGATTCTCGGCGGGATAGGACTCGCTGCTCTCGTTCACTGGCGTAGTGCCTCCATCGCGGTTGTCATCGGCTTTTTCATCGTGATTTACACCATTTGCCACAAACGCAGTTCGTGGGCCGTGATTCCTATGGGACTCTGCCGGGCCTTGCTCCCTGTGATGTCTTTCTTCGCGTTCTATCCGTATGTAAATGGCATTTGGCCGATGGCTTGTGCGCTTCTTTGTTATATCGTAGGGCTTTCCTTGAGTGCGAGATACGAGTCGATGCTGGAACCACCCAAGCTAACAGGGTTGATAGCGAGATTGCTTCTTCTCACGACGGCCGTGCTAGTCGCTTGGGGAAATAAGCAGATGTTAGTGGATCAAACGCATGTAATTGTGGGAGTAATTCCTTATCTCGCATGGACGAGTTTCTGCCTTCGCTACCGCCGCAAACCGCTACCGCGCTTGGTGTCGGGGCTACTGGCTGGCATCCCTTTAGTGGACTGGATGGCACTGCTGCCTGTGGCGATGACGATGATTATCTCATCGGGCGCATCACCGATTGCCATCGGCTGCATCATTATTTCCCCGCTCGCATTTATTTTCGCGCTGTTCTTGCAACGACTCGCGCCCGCGACTTGATCGGTGCTTGCGGGCTGGCGTTTCCCGCGTACCACTGCCACCACACATGAGCATTGCAGGGAAACAAGAAACACTGCTAGAGGAGCTGGCACTCTTTCAAGATTGGACGGAACGTTACGAGTATGTCATCGGCCTCGGCAAGCAACTCGCGCCGATGGATGAAATTTCCAAGACGTCCGAGCATTTAATCAAAGGCTGTCAGTCGCAAGTTTGGCTGGATGCGAAACACGAAGGCGGAAAGGTGCGCTTTTCCGCAGATTCGGACTCGCTCATCACCAAAGGCATGATCGCGCTATTTGTGAAAGTGCTAGATAACGAAACCCCGGACGACATCCTCACCGCAGACATGAGCTTCATCGACCGCACCGGACTCAAGGAACATCTTGCTCCTACTCGCGCGAATGCCTTGAGCCTGATGGCGACTCAGATGAAAAAGCGTGCTCTCGATTTTGCCTCACAATCCTAATCCTCATGTCGTCAGAGAAGCGTTTTCACTGTAGCCAATTCGCCGATGCAAACGCACTGGCAACGTTGAAAAATGGACAACGAATCTCCGTCTGCATCCCCACGCTTAACGAAGCTGAAACCATCGGCCAAATCGTTTCGATCATCCGTGACGAACTCGTCGTGAAGTCTGGTCTGGTAGATGAAATTCTCGTCATCGACTCTAACTCTAGCGATAAAACTCGCCAGCTTGCAACGACTGCGGGAGCCACTGTTCATCTCTCCGCAGACATAGCTCCCTGCCAAGGAACTCACCTCGGGAAAGGCGAAAACCTCTGGAAAGCCCTTCATATATCCTCTGGTGACATCATCTGTTATATCGACGGCGACATTTCCAGTTTCCACTCAGGCTTTATCACTGGCCTCATCGGCCCACTTCTAATTGACACTGAAATCGACTATGTAAAAGCCTTCTATGAACGTCCACTGGCTCACGGCGACGAGTCCCGCTCCACTGGCGGAGGTCGCGTTTCCGAAATCCTCGTCCGCCCGTTGATCTCACTTTTCTACCCAGAACTCTGCAACATTCTCCAACCCCTCGCTGGCGAATACGCCGCACGCCGTTGCACGCTAGAATCTCTTCATTTTCCCATCGGCTACGGCGTAGAGATTGCTCACCTCATTGATCTCACAAGAGACGGAAAAATCCACCGCATCGCTCAAACCGACCTCGTTCGTCGCGCCCACCGTAACCGCACCGACGACGAACTCGGCAACATGGCCTTTGCGATCCTTCGCACCGTCCTCTGCCGCCTCAAGCGCGATGGCAAACTCACACTAACAAACCCACTCCCTGATCTTCATCGCTCCTGGATCATCAACAGCGAAAGCATTCACCAAACGTTAAAATCTATTCCCGAACCCGAACGCCCGCCAGTTCAGTTAGGCCAATCATAACTTCGCTCGGAGATTGTGAGCTTCCAAAACAAATAATTTATCGCTTCAGTCGTAAGCGTTGCCTGAAGCACCGTGCGTATGAGTTTGCTACGGCGGCTGCGTAGCGGTCATAGTTCAGGGTTCTATGACTGCTTTGCTATCAGGCTGCTGCGCGTCCGGCTTTTCCTCGGCGGGCTTTTCCTCGGCGGGCTT
>JANOQR010000216.1:0-8313 GCA_031414935.1 Luteolibacter sp. | reverse complement strand
AAAGCCGCCGACCTCGCCGAGAACTCAGAAACGCGCGGCTGCATGGTCATCAAGCCGTGGGGCTACGGGATTTGGGAGCTGATCCAGCAGCAACTCGACCGCCGCTTCAAGGCGACTGGCCACCAAAACGCCTATTTCCCGCTGCTCATCCCGCTGTCGTATTTAGAAAAAGAGGCAGAGCACGCTGAGGGATTTGCCACCGAGTGCGCCGTGGTGACGCATCATCGGTTAGAAGTCGTGAAAGACCCTGTGACTGGGAAAACGAAGATGATTCCCTCCGGCGAACTCGCCGAGCCCTACGTCATCCGGCCCACTTCAGAGACGATCATCGGGGCCGCCTTTGCCCGTTGGATCGAGTCCTACCGCGATCTCCCGCTACTCATCAACCAATGGGCTAATGTCATGCGCTGGGAAATGCGGCCACGGTTATTTCTCCGCACCGCTGAGTTTCTCTGGCAGGAAGGCCACACCGCCCACGAGACCAAGGATGAGGCCATCGACGAGACGAAAATGATCCACGGCCAGTACGAAGAATTTCTTCGAGATCACCTCGCCATCCCCGTCGTCCCCGGTGAAAAAACCGAGAACGAGCGATTTCCCGGAGCGGAAATTACCCTCACCGTCGAAGCGATGGTGCAGGATAAAAAAGCCATCCAAGCCGGCACCTCACACTACCTCGGCCAGAATTTCTCCAAGGCGCAAAACATTTCCTTCACCGGGCGCGACGGCACGATCCAACACGCGCACACCACGTCTTGGGGCGTTTCCACGCGGATGATCGGCACGCTCATCATGGCACATTCCGATGACGATGGCCTCGTCTTGCCACCGCGCGTCGCCACCCAACAGATCGTTATTTTACCTATCACGCCCAAAGAAGACAGCCGCCAAGCCGTGCTCGACGCCTGCCAAGCTCTCGCTGAAACGCTACGCCACCAGCTCTATCAGGGCGATCCGCTGCGAGTCCACGTCGATACCCGTGACCTGTCAGGCGGCGTGAAAAAGTGGGAATGGATCAAAAAAGGCGTGCCCATCCGCATCGAAATCGGCCCGCGCGACATCGAGACCCGCAAGGTCTGCGTCCAACGCCGCGACCAAGCCGTGAGTGCCAAAGAATTTTCCGAGAAAGACGAATTCATCCAACGCGCCAAAGACATCCTCGGAGAAATCCACGAAAACCTCCTCGCCCGCGCGACTGAGTTTCGCGATGCGAACATCACACCCTGCGACGACCTCGCCGCCTTCCACGCCCACTGGTCCGGCGAAAATCCCGGTTGGCTCGTCACCCCTTGGGCCGCCACTCCTGAGCAGGAAGAAACCCTCTCCAAGCAGCATAAGATCACCATCCGCTGCCTCCCCATCGCAGGCGTCACGCTTCCGCTAACAGGCAGCAAGTGCATCCTCACCGGAGAGGAAACGGCCACCCGCGCGATCTGGGGCCGGAGCTACTGAAGCCACAACTCGCTTGCCTGACTTCGCCGCCCCAGTTATCCACTCGGCCCACCAAAGCCCCCGTAGTTCAATGGATAGAACAAGGGTTTCCTAAACTCTAGATTCAAGTTCGATTCTTGACGGGGGCATTTGCCGGGAAGCAGATTCGTCTTTTTTATCGCTGGTTTGAAGCCTCGCCCAGCCGCAAAGACCCATTTTCAATTTCCGAAAAGGGTTTCGCCGGAAAGCGGTGTATTACTTTCTGAAGACCGCCGCGTTTGGTGGCTTCGCTTGAAACTAACAATACAAATCAATGAAAACGAAAATCCTGAAAGTCACTGCCACACTCATCGCCGCCGCCGCACTCGGCAGCATCGCCATGGCGGGTGGAAACGCACCGCGCACGGCTGATACTTGCGGGGATTGCGAGACCTGCTGCGCCAGCGGCGAGGTTTGTCCTGTCGGCACCTGCTGCAAATAAAGTCGAGAAAGAGTTCTGTTATGAACGATTCAGAATTCGATCACCTGTTGAAAGCGGCGAGGGAAGAAACTCCCTTGCCGCCTTCATTTCAGCAGAGCGTCTGGCATCGCATCGAGTGCTCGATCGCCGAGCCGCTACCGATTTCCTCCTACTTCGCCAGTCCGTGGGCACCCGCTCTCGGCATCGCTGCGACCGTCGCTGCGGGACTTTGGTTAGGAGCCATCAGCATCCCCGATACCAAGGACGCGACGACTACTTACGCGGAGTCTATCAGCCCATTCGCCCACGCCCACGGAAAATGAAAAGCACTCTCGTCACCGTCGTTCTCTCACTGCTCGCAGGCACGTTGGCGTTCTGCTTGATGCGTTCGCACAAACTCGCCGAGCGCAATGAGGTGCTGCTCGATTCCATGCCAGAACTGACGTGGATGAAGACCGACTTGGAACTCACAGATTCTCAGTTAGCGAAAGTGACCGAGCTGCATCTCGCCTATCGCCCCAGATGCCGTGAGCTGTGCCAGCGGATCGCCGCCGCGCACGCCAAAGTCGAGTCTCTGGCCCGCACGAACCGCGCGATGAATCCCGAGCTGGACGCGGCACTCCGCGACCACGCCACCACTCACTCCGAATGCCAGACTGCGATGTTAGAGCACATTTACCGCACGGCTGCATTGCTCGATTCACAACAAGCGACTCGCTACGTCGAGACCGTCCTGCCCATCGCGCTGGAACTCACGCGGAGTGCCCAGCCCCATCATCCATGAAATTTGATGGACACTTCTGATTCCGATCTCATGCAGGCTCTAGCAAATGGCGACGACCTCGCACTGAACGCGCTGATGGAGCGGTGGGGCAGCAGAGTCACCGCGTTTCTCCACAAGATGACCGGGGAACAAGCGACTGCCTTAGATCTCGCACAAGAGACATTTGTGAAACTCTATCAAGCGCGTGATCGCTACCGTCCGGCGGAAAATTTCAGTGCCTGGCTCTTCAGCATCGCCGCAAATCTCGCCCGCAACCACGCGCGGTGGAAGACACGCCATCCCACGGTATCGCTGGACGCCACGGCCACGAATGACACCAGCGTTTTTTCTAACACCGCAGATCCCCATCAGAATCCCCGCGAGGCCGCTGAAACGGATGAAGCCACCCACGCGATCCACGCCGCCTTCCTCCGGCTGCCGCCCGATTTGCGCGAAGCGATGACGCTCTTCATCCACGAAGGGATGGGCTACGCAGACATCGCCGCCGTCGCCGGATGCAGTCGGAAAGCCGTGGAAACTCGAATTTACCGCGCCCGCCAACTCCTGCGCGAAGAACTGAGGCACCTGACCTAACTTTATTTGCCTCACCCCTCATCCCGTAGCCACAATCTATTTCAGTGATACGCCGCTTCACAGCCACCATTCTGTTGCTTTGCATGGTCCTTCTGGTCCCGACGGTGGCACCGTCGTTGCGTATTTGCTTGATCGAGAACGCAACTTTTCTTCCCGGTTGGGCTACCACTGAAAATTCGGATTCGGAAAAGCCGAAATGCTGCCCAAGTTGCGATGGGAAAGGAAATGGAGATTGTTGCCTAGACTTGGAAAAGCTTCCTAACGCGCCCGGGCCATCCATCCCGATTACACTCTCGCCCGTATTTTTCTGGGTCGTAGCATTTGACATCAATTCACCGCCGATTCTGGTAGAAAATTCTAATTGGCCATTCATGCCATCCACGCTGATTGGTGGCCCCACTTCGCAGGGAGCGCGGCGGGCTTTGCTCGGAATCTGGCGTATTTGATCCGGGGTGCTGACTCCACCTGGGGCCGTCTCGGTGAAGACGGCTTATTTTTTGTCGCCCTAAGAAGGTGCATCGTGTTCTGGCTGATTTGCCGAACTCCCCGCGAGAATTTCCACCTCTATCTTCAATCCGTATCATTCATTTTATGATTTTCAAAATTCCATTCCATCGGCTGTTCATGGCCGGGAGCATCATTTCATCGCTACTAGTGACTGCCGCGCAAGCCGAGCCCGTTGCAGTTCCGGTCACCATCGACGGACTCGTCACCCAAGCCCTCGCCGCCAATCCCGAGCTGAAATTCTACAAGGCGGAAATTGCCGTCGCCAAGGCGGGACGCAAGACTGCCGGGAAATTTTCAAACCCGGAACTCGATCTCGAACTTGGCCACAAGCGCACGAGCGGCGGTGACGCCAAGGCCGAGGGGATCGCCTATTCGGTCACGCTCGCGCAGCCCATCGAATGGCCGGGCCGTCTCGGTTTGCGGAAAGCCATCGCCGACCGTGACATCGCCCTTGCCGAGTTGGGACTCGAACAATTCCGTTATTTTACATCAAGCCGCGTGAAACTTCTCGGTTACTCTCTCGCCACTCAGCAGGAAAATGCCGCTGCCGCTGCCGAGGTGGCGGACCGCATCACCCGCGTGAAGGAAGTCATCGTCCAGCGCGAACCGGGCGGCTTGGCTCCATTGTTGGAAGCGAAAATTCTCGAAGCCTCCGAACTTACCGTCCAGCGCAAGGCCAGCGAGGCGGCGGTGGAAATGCAGAAAGCACTTCTCGAACTCAACCAGCTCATGGGTCGCCGCGCCGATTCCCCGTTGCAAGTGAAGCGCACCGAATACGAATCTGCAAAACCCGCGCCGCTTGCGGCCCTTCTCAAGCAAGCCGCGCAAACCAACTATGCCCTCCGCGTCCGCCGCGCGGAGCTGGAACAACAAGGCTTGAAAGTCGCGCTCACTCAAAACGAACGCTACCCCACTTTCACCGTCGGCCCGTCCGTTTCTCACGAAAGCACCGGGGACCGTGAGACCGTCATCGGTCTTTCTCTATCTGTTCCACTCCCTTTGTGGGATGATGGACGCGCCGCCGTCACCACCAGCGAAGCGCGGCGGATGCAGGCCGAAGCGTCGCTGCAAGCGACTTTCCGCGAGGTCGAGCGCGAGATCACCGAAGCGTGGCTTATCCTCGAAACCCAGCGCAAGCGCCTCGACGGCTGGAAGCCGGAAACCCTAACAACCTTCGCCGAGGCCGCACAACTCGCTGACCGTCATTATCGCCTCGGAGCCGTTCCCATCAGCACTTACATCGAGATGCAGGACAAATACCTCGAAGCCACGGAAGCCATCAACGCCACCCGGCTCGAAGTCCTCCAAGCTTCGCTCGCCCTCCAACAACTCACCGGCTCAAAAAACTAACACCATGAAAATATCACTCGCCATCATCCTATCAGGACTCGTCACCTTCCTCAGCACCTCGTGCGACCAATCCACCGCCAAAGCCACAGAGAAAATTCCCGAAAACGGCGCGCAATTCCGCGAAGGCCAAGGACTCACCCTCACCGACGAGATGAAAAATTCCATCGGCTTCAAAACCGCCGCAGTCACCGAGGAAAAAATTTCCTCCACCATCACCCTAGACCTCACCGCCACGGCCACCCACGAAGCACGCAGTCACGTTCCATCCACCTCACCTATCAAGCCCGGCATGGAAATCACCATCGACACCCTCAAAGGCACCGTCCGGGAGCTCGAGAAAATCCCCTTCGGCGTGGCTGGCGATCTCGAAGCCATCATCGCCTTCACCGATGCCCTTGCTCCGGGGAAAAGCTACCAAGGCACCCTCCATCTCCCCGCCACTAGCCCGGTTGCCGCCGTGCCCACGTCAGCGTTGCTGACCACCGCCGAAGGCACATTCGTCTATACCTTGAATGAAAATGCCTACCTCCGCACGCCCGTCAAAATCGGCGCGTCTGACACTCGTTTTGTCGAAATCACCGACGGTCTCTACACTGGCGATGAAATCGTCACCACCCCCGTCATGTCCCTCTGGATGGCAGAACTCCAAGTCCTTCGCGGCGGCAAAGCCTGCACCTGCGGACACTAAGACGACATGACCATGCCCTGCGATGACTGTCATTTCGAAGCGAGCGATGCGGCGCAAAAGCGGGTGCTGCGCCTGCTGTTCCTCATCAATTTCTCCATGTTCATGATCGAGCTGGCGGTGGGAATCATCGCGCAATCGACCGGGGTTCTCGCCGACTCGCTCGACATGCTGGCCGATGCGCTGGTCTATGGGATCAGCCTTTTCGCCGTTGGCAAAGCAGCCGCTGCCAAAGTCCACGCCGCCCGTCTGAGCGGCTTCTTCCAAATCGCCATCGCGCTCGGCATGGCCGTAGACATCATCCGCCGCGCCCTGCTCGGCAGCGAACCCGCTTCCGTCTTGATGCTCGTAATCTCAACCGTGGCGCTGGCGGCGAACATCTATTGCCTGCGCCTGATCGGTCGCCATAGGGACGGCGGCGTACACATGCGGGCGAGCTGGATATTCTCCAAGAATGATGTCCTCGCGAATGTTGGCGTCATCGTCGCCGCCCTTCTGATCGCCACGACGGGTTCCCGCTGGCCGGACATCGTCATCGGCGGCATCATCACCCTTTTCGTCCTTCGCGGAGGCTTTGCCATTCTGAAAGACGCTGCCACGGAAAAAACCGCTACCGCCTCGCACTAACATCCCATGCTGAATCACCTTCTCGAAGCCGTCATGCGCCAGCGCGTGGCCGTCCTGCTCGGCACCCTCGTTCTCGTCGGTGTCGGCATTTGGGCCATGCTGCGTCTGCCCATCGACGCCGTGCCGGACATCACCAATCCGCAAGTCCAGATCAACACTGCTGTCCCCGCGCTCGCGCCGGAAGAGGTCGAGAAACTCGTCACCTTCCCCATCGAAAGCGAAATGGCAGGTCTGCCCGACATGGTGGAACTTCGCTCGCTCTCGAAGTTCGGCCTCTCCCAAGTCACCATGACTTTCAAGGACGGCGTCGATCTCTATCGGGCGCGCCAGCTCGTCACCGAACGCTTGCAAGGCGTGCTCGACGACCTTCCGCCCGGCCTATCTCCCAAGCTCGCGCCCATTGCCACCGGCCTCGGGGAAATTTTCTACTACACCCTCGATTACACGGCGGATGCCCAGGACAAGCCCGCCACCCGCGAGGCCCAACTCATGGCGCTCTGGCAGATCCAGGAATATACGGTGAAGCCGCTCCTGCGCGGCACCCAAGGCGTCGCCGAAGTCAACCGCAGCGGCGGCTACGAGCGTGAACTCATTATCCAGCCCGATCCCGCCAAGCTCGCCGCGGCGGGCCTCTCGCTCGATGCCCTCGCCGAACACGTCGAACAAAACACCAAAAAAGCGGGCGGCGGCTACGTTGAGATCGGTGGCGAGCAACTCATCGTCCGCGCGCCGACCCGCGTCACATCAGCCGAGGAAATTGCCAAGCTGCCCTTGAAATTCGGTGCGGGCGTTAGACCTATCCTCCTCAGCGAGGTGGCCACCGTCGCCATCGGTTCATCCTTCCGCACCGGAGCCAGCACTCACGAAGGAGAAGAAGCCATCATCGGTGCCGCCATCATGCTCGCCGGGGAAAATACCCGCCTTGTCGCCCAATCCGTCCGCACCAAGCTGGAGGAAATTCAGGAAAAACTACCCGCCGGTGTGACGATCAAAACCGTTTATGACCGCAGCGAACTGGTTGACCGCACCATCCACACCGTAGAGAAAAATCTCTTTGAAGGCGCGGTGCTCGTCGTCGTCGTGCTTTTCGCCCTGCTAGGAAATTTTCGCGCCGCCTTTATCGTCGCTCTTGTCATTCCGCTTTCCATGCTCTTCGCCATGACCGGCATGGTGAGGCTCGGCCTATCGGGAAATCTCATGAGCCTCGGAGCCGTGGACTTCGGCCTCATCATCGACGGCGCGGTCGTCATGGTGGAGAACATCGTCCGTCACCTCGGCGAGAAACAACATGCGCTCGGACGCAAACTCACCGTCCAGGAACGCTCCCGCGAAGTCCTCCATTCCGCCAAGGAAGTCGCGAACCCGATGTTTTTCGGCGTCCTCATCATCACCGTCGTCTATCTGCCGATCCTCGCCCTCCAAGGCATCGAAGGGAAGATGTTCAAGCCCATGGCTGTCGTCGTCATGCTCGCGCTCGGCGGTTCGCTGGTGCTCGCCCTGACGCTCATGCCCGTGCTCTGCTCGTTCCTGCTAGGTGGAAATATCCGGGAAAAAGACAACTGGCTCGTCACCCTCGTGAAGAAGCTCTACACGCCGCTGCTTACCTTCGGCCTGCGCTTCCGCTGGCTGGTCGTGCTGCCGATGTTCGCGCTCTTCGGCTTCTCGCTCGTCGTCTTTTCCCGGCTCGGCTCCGAGTTCATCCCGCAGCTCGACGAGGGCGACATCACCCTGCAATTCATCCGCAGCAGCAGCGCCGGACTCACTTCCTCAGTCGATTTACAGAAGCAATCCGAGAACATCCTGCGCCGCGATTTCCCCGAGATCCGCGATGTCTTCTCCCGCATCGGCACCGCCGAACTCGCGTCCGATCCCATGGGGCCGAACGTTTCCGATACC
>JANOQR010000215.1:0-10526 GCA_031414935.1 Luteolibacter sp. | reverse complement strand
GGCTTCCTGACCAACGACGGCGAAGCCCTCACCACCAAGCTGCTCGAATCACTCCAAAGCTTATTGGAAGAACCCAAGCTCATCCGCTCCGTCTGTGCCACCCCCTCCTTCATTCGGAAATGACTTATGGCAAACGGTCTAACGATCATCTGGACTTCACAGCTTTCTGTTTGCGATAACGACGAATCAACCACTCCGCAATCAGCACATTCGGCACAAAGCCAAGCCAGGCCACGATCCGGTAAACATCCATTGGACGCGGCTCGAAGGCGAAGATGATGAGATATTTCCAAGCCCGCAAGGTAATGGCTGATAGAGTGAGGGCGTAGCTACGGATCATCCACTCGCGGTGCAGCTGCCATTTCCGCTGCAAGACCGTCCGCCAACCCATCGCCGTCGTCCCAAGCCAGAGAACAGCGAGCGTCACAAATGCGATCCGCGAAGTGATCCCACCATTCGCATAGAACGCCATCACCAGGCTCGCTGGCCCAGTGATGAAGCAAACCGAGATCACATAGATCCGGCCCATGCTGCGGTGAACGCGCGGCCAGTTCCGCAGCACCCACGGCGCAAACTGCGTAAAACCGGCTAACAAAGGCAACATGCTCGTGAACACATGCACCCAAAACGCTAGCTCCCAATGCTTGATCCCCAGATACTGCTGTTTGATTTGGAGAAATGCCGCGTCATTTCGGATCGGCCAATACTCGAGCGTGATCCGCGCCATCAGCACCGTAAAAAATGCCAGCGCCAACCATAGAATCATCCGCAAGATCACCCAAGGAAGGACACGTTTCTGCGAGGATTTATCGAGCATTGGCTTGCATGGGCGGCGAATTCTGTCGGTATCTGTCCAAGTTTCTTAACCTACATCCATGAAAAATTTCCTCTATTTCACCATCGCTAGTTTGTTCGCTTTTGTGAGTCCTTTGCACCTTCAGGCCGAGGAAGATGTGAACACGCCAGACGAGTATGCCAAAGACATGGTCGGCACTTATGTCGGCGCGTTCGGTGCACAGAAAATCACCATTTCCTTAGATCGAGTCATTGGCGACACGGTCACTGGCTACAGCATCGTCGCTGGAAATGAGCGGGCATTCAGCGGCTCATGGAAAGGTACGGCAAACTACACGGTAATTGCGAAGGAACCCGGCGATCACAAAGCAGATGGAGTTTTCACATTCACTTGGTTTAGAGAAACCAACAACCTCGTCGGCGAATGGAAACCAAATGACAAAAAGATCGGCAGTCGCACATTCAATCTCCCATCGCGTAAGTTCAAATTTAATCCCAAGGCTGGCACCTACCCGCAATCCTCCAGCCGGAAACTAACCGAGAAAGATGTTGAGAATTTAAAGAACGAAGAACTCCGCATCATGCGCAACGAAATCTACGCCCGCCGGGGCTACAGTTTCAAACTCGCCGACATGCGCGAGCATTTCGACAAGCTCGATTGGTATATGCCGATGGCCATCGACATCACCAAGACGCTCACAAAAATCGAGACCGACAACGCAGCACTCATCAAACGCTACGAGAACTACTCCGCCGAATACTACGATGGCTTCGGACGTTAGAGCATGAATCCCGCTCTTGAAACATTGATGCTCGCCTTCGAGGGCGACGACCGGATTTCCATCCCAGCGCGGACTTTATTTCTCGGAGCAGAGCCGCATTCGTTTTTAGCAAACTTTCCCCAGCTCCTTGGCTGGCAGCCATTCAAGCCCGGCGCGGCCGCGTGGGAAAAAGCCGGATTTCAGCGGATTGACGAACTCCCTGACGAAAAATGGCCGCTCGTTATGATGCTTCCCGGCAAGTCTCGAGACGAGACACTCGCATGGTTTGCCATCGCCCGAGACCGACTTGCGCCCGGCGGACGCATCCTCGCCGCCATGCCTAACACGGCTGGTGCTGGGCGTTTCGAAAAGGAACTCGCGAAGGCCGCTGGAAACATCGTCTCCATCCAAAAGCACAAATGCCGCGCTTTCCACGCCACGCTCGATTTAGCCAATGAATCACTCATAGACGACTGGCGAAAACTCAACGAGCCACGCGAAATCTCCGGCTTCACCGTCCAAGCTGGTATCTTCAGCAGCGACCACATCGATCCCGGATCACAACTCCTCGCCGACCATCTTCCCGCTCACCTCCACGGCCACGTCGCCGATCTCGGGGCTGGCTGGGGTTTCCTATCAGACGCTGTTCTGAAACGCTGCCCAAAGATTAAACAGCTCGATCTATTCGAAGCGGACGCCCGCGCCCTCACATGCGCTCGCAAAAATCTCGCCCACCATCCCTGCGAGATCACCTTCCACTGGCACGATGTCACCACGGGTCTGCCCGGAATTTATGACGCCATCATCATGAATCCACCCTTCCACACCGGCCAAGCCACCGATGTCGATCTTGGGCGGGCTTTTCTCAAGGTCGCTGCCACCTCCCTGAAACGCGGCGGAAAATTACTCCTCGTCGCCAATCGCCAACTCCCCTACGAAGCCACTCTCGAAACCCTCGGCCTCGCTTGGCGCAAAATCATCGAAGACAAGACCTACAAAATCATCTTCGCCGAAAAGCGCTAATTATCTCTTTCCTCCCGGCTCCCCGCTCCATGAAACTCGTCAAACTCCTCGCCAATCTCGGCTACGGCTCCCGCAAAGAAGCCCAACGACTCATCCGCTCCGGTGCCGTCACCGATGCGACAGGAAACGTGTTAGGAGAAAACGACGTGCCTCCTCACGATCAAATTCTTTTCCGAGGCGAAGAGTTAGATCCGCCTGCGCCGCTCGTCATCATGCTCAACAAGCCCGACGGCTACACCTGCAGCAGCGACGACCCCGGAAGCACGATTTACGATCTCCTTCCCGAGCGATTCAGCCTCCGAAATCCCGGTCTCAATCCCATCGGTCGGCTCGACAAAGACACCACCGGTTTTCTCCTGATGACCGACGACGGAAAACTCCTCCATAAAATCATCCACCCCAAGTCGAATTGTCTCAAAGTCTATCAGGCGACGCTTGATCGCCCGCTCGAAGGCCACGAAGCCGAGCTTTTCGCATCGGGAACCCTCCTCCTCAACAGCGAAACCCGCCCACTTCTCCCGGCATTACTCGAAGTATTAGGCGAAAAAGAAGCCCGCATTACTCTGCACGAAGGCCGCTACCATCAAGTCCGCCGCATGTTCGCCGCAGCGGGAAATCACGTTCTCGAACTCAAACGCATTTCCATCGGCGGTTTGCAAATGCCCGCCAATCTCGAAGAAGGAGATTGGCGGGTGGTGGAGCCGGATGAACTGGCGCGGATGTTCGAGTGAGGTGGCTATTCCGCCTGCTGTTTCTTTTTGCGACGCTCGGCCTTTTGCTCTTCGGTTAGAACAGGCTTGGCGGTGGGTTCGGGTTGCTTTTGTTTTCCATTGCCCGCCCGTCGCGCTGGGCTGCGTTGCTCGGGATTGGACGGCTGCCTAACCACTGCTTTTTGTGGCTGCGGTTGAGGTTTCGCTACGGATTTGGGGTAGCTTGGTCGTGTCGCAGCTTGGCGATTGACCTTGCGAGCAGGGGCAGCGGAGGCTTCCCGCTTTTCCTCGGGCTTTTTCGCTTTCGGCTCGGGCTGTGGCTCGGCTTTACGTTTTGGTATTGGTTGCGACTCTACCTTGCGCTTTGGCTCAGGGATCGCCTTCGGTTTTGGAGTTGGATCCGTCTTGCGCGTCGTTTCGGGAGTGGCCTTGCGCTCAGTGTTTTGACGGCCCTGAGGTTTGTCAGTGGGTTCCGCTTTTTTCTGAGGCTTAGGATCTGCCTCGCGCTTCTGGCCAGGCTTCGTGCGAGTTTCGTTTTCCATTTTTGGCTTTTGCTTATCAGCAGGCTCATCGTTTCGGGTGGCGGCACCCTTACGGTCGTCCTGCGGACCGTCTTTGGCTTTGCTTGGTTTGTCATTGTCCGGCGTCCGGTCCTGCAATCTGGGCGGCGGACCTCCGTTCTTCTCAGAACTCCCTGACGCTTTAATGCCCACTGGGGAGCGATTGATTTTCTCGCGTGATTCTTGGTTTCCCTCCGGGCGCTTGCCGGTGGTTTCAAGTCGCTGACGTTCTTGGCCAAATTTACGGATCTCCTGTTTTTGGGAAACGAAGCGCCCACGTTCCTGCTCACTCACCGCCTTGAAACGCTGGCGTCCCTCACCGCCGTTTTTCACGACTTGGTCGTATCGGTCAGCAACGCCAAAATCACCCCGGCTGCGATCCGTTTGAGAACGCGAATTCAGCGCCGCCCAAGTGCGTGGCGGGCGGGCATCCTGATTGTCCCGGCGATATTCAAAATAGTCTTGGCGCTGGCGGTCCCAGTTGCGGTCATTGCGGTTCTCCCAGCGGTAGTGGGCATAGATAGGATCATATCCACTACGACCTGAGTTATAGGAAAAGGAGGCGAAAAATCCCCGATCACGGTAGGCGGGTTCATAGTAGTCACCAAAATAGTAATGGCCATGAGTCGGGCGCAGGAACAGATGATTGGTGAAAACGGAAAGCGCAATGACCGTCAGCGGAGTATAGTAAAAATCGGACCTAGAAACATACTCCCGATTGAAGTGGACTGGTGCAAACACTACGCCACGACGGACTACTGGGTAATCCCAGTAACCATCCACATACACATAGCCCCGGTGCGTCCACCTATAGTATGCAGGTGTCCATGACCAATCCTCACGGGTATCAACCCAGTATCCTGCCCGCCACGCATAGTTGTTGCTGCGATATACCCAGTTTCCGGGTATCCAGTTTTGGTTATTCGATGCAGCTTTAATGTTCGGCCCGGATTCCACACTGCGGGGTGGCTCTGGGAGATAAGATACTTCTGTGTTCGCAGCGTTTTCCCAATATCCCGAGGTCCATTGGTAACGATTTCCCGTCTCCGCCCAATATCCGGGAACCCATTCGCGGCCCGGCGGGAGATTTCGCCAAATACCACTGATCCAGAGAAAATCGTTCTGGTCCTCGTCCCATGCCCAGTAGCCGGGTATCCAAGCGACGTTGTCTCCGACAGGTCGTTGGTCCGGCGGCACTTCTTCGATCAACGTCGGTGGCGATTGCTCGATGATAATGCCGGCCACCGGATCATAAGTGACCGTACCCGCGAATGCCTCGTGTACCGGTCCCCTAGTTAAAACCTCTGCTCCCCGTGAATCACTGTTTAGCTGCGCGATCGCAATGCCTGAGCCAAGCATCGCCCCGCTCATCACCATGGCGGTGAGGCGGCCTGTTAAATGATATCTTATTGTTTTCATGGTTTTGATCCTTTGTTGCTTTCCGCAATGATTGACGCGGGCGGCGGTGGATTGATTCGACAAGATTCACCCACAATCGCAGTAATCGCAAATTAATCGCACCGATTCGCGAATTGCCCGATTATAGGGCGGATTGCACGATGAAGCAAAATAGCATCTAAACCGATACTCTATTCCGTGAGATATGCCTTTATGACCTATCATTCACCCATTTCTTGGCATGACTGAAAAGTGCGCAAGATAGGTGAATCAAAGTTTAGCCATACCATTTTCCGCATCTATAGCAGTGCATGCGGCGCGCT
Source organism: Luteolibacter sp. (assembly GCA_031414935.1). Classification (GTDB taxonomy): domain Bacteria; phylum Verrucomicrobiota; class Verrucomicrobiia; order Verrucomicrobiales; family Akkermansiaceae; genus Luteolibacter. The sequence continues at coordinate 4,956 of JANOQR010000215.1, read as the reverse complement.
GCATAAGACAGCTCACTTCATTCCCAAGATCTGGTGTAAGCCAGATGATGTAATCCTCCGGGTAGTCACTCTCTGAGGAGCGAAGTTCCGTCACCGCTCGACTCCGCAACGGAGGACAAAGAATGCGGGATTCAAATGCCCAAGCGGTTCGCGCAGCATGTCGATTTCCGCCGCCGGACCGTGAAATTCTAGCCGAGTCAGATCGGCAACCGTCAGCATTTCCTCAAGAATCGCTCCGATGTTCTCCAAATGCTGCAACACTCCCGCAGCTCCGGCATATCCCTCGCGGCAGAAAACTTCATCCCCGAGAACTGTGAACTCGTAGAAAAAGCACAACGTCTCGCTGCGAGTCTTCTCGACGAATTGATCCATCACCGCCTGGGCTTGCGCCTCGTTGCCCGGATGGATTTTGAAATAGGGATGAATGGTGACGAGATTGGTGGGAAGGCTCATGGATTTGTTGGTAGCCATCCAAGGAATCAATGGCGAGCGGCAATCTCTATCATGCCTGAAATTTTGATTTCAAACAGGAGCCTTCCAAACCAACCGCACCGCATCGAGGCGGACGCGGGCGTTTGCGATGACAGTGGCGAGTTCACTTTCTCGTTCTTCGAGCGCGGAAATTTCCTCTGGCTTAATGTGGTCGTTCACCTCGGCGAGATCGCGGAGTCGGGAAATTTCAGCAGTCATGTTTGTCCGCATCAGGGTCATGGCATCGGTGATGATGGCGTGACTTCTAGCAGCTCCGAGTGATCGCGCTTGATCGAGCATGGCGGGAACGAAGGTCCGTTTCACTTTCTCATTTCGCAGCAAGCCTGCGGCATCGCCTTTTCGCAGCGGTGGCTGGGCGAATGCAGGATCATGCGTGTGATCGGTGCCTTTGTGATCGACGAGAATGCGCAACGGCGTCTGTGGCAGGAACCGCTCAACGTGCAACCGCCCCGGAGCCACGCATTCGACGACAATCCAGGCTTCTAGCAGGATGAGTTTTTCCCCAGCCGAGTCCCAGACGCCGAAAGTCGCGTTGCCCGCCTCCGAGCCTAACATGAGATCAAGTGCGCCGCGCACCAGCGGGTGATCCCAAGTGAGAAATGCCTCTTGTTCGCGTTCGAGTGCGCGCTGGCGATCCAGTGTCACGGTCATGCCATCGGCTGGCAGCGCGGGAAATGCATCAGACTTTAAATTTCCCGGCAGCAGGAAATAGCGGCGATTTCCCAGCTCTTCGATGTTCACGCCGGAGAACTCGAACAAGCGCATCAGGAAATCCTCGAAACCCGGATTGTCATCCCACTCGCGGATTTTCCCCACAAGCCACGCGGATCGATCCGGGCGATGCGAAGTCCGCTCTAGCAGACGGTCTTGCCCGCGCGCGAGGCGTTCGGAAATTTCCTTCCGGCAAACGAGCGTCTTCGCGATGAGCTCGTCAATGCCTTCCCGCTCGCCGATGGCTTCTTCCAAATCGTAGCGCAACTCACGCTGAATCTCCGCCGCGCCGGGCGGGCTGGCGCGGAAAGCATCGAGTCCTTCCTCTAACCAACGCATCCGAATGGCTTCGTCAGAGTCCGCCAAATAGGGAACGTGCACTTGGATGGTTCCCTTTTGCCCGATCCGATCCAAGCGTCCGATCCGCTGTTCTAGCAGATCCACATCTTCAGGTAGATCGTAAAGCACGAGATGGCGGGCGAACTGGAAATTTCTCCCCTCGCTGCCGATCTCCGAGCACACCAGAATCCGCGCTCCGTCTTCCTCAGCGAAGAACGCAGCGTTTCGGTCGCGTTGGAGCAAGGTCAGGTCTTCATGGAACAACACGCCTTGCACTCCAGTGGCGGATGTTAGCTCTTCTAAGACTTCCTCCGCAAGTTCACGAGTCTTGGTGATGACTAGAATTTTCTCTTCACCAAGCTCTTCGAGTAGCGAGATAAGCCATCGCACTTTGTCCGCAGTGAGCGCGATGCGTGGCTCACGCAGCGGGAAGCCGCCGAGCTTTGCACGCGTGTTGCGGAACATCACTCGACCCACGCCGAAGCCATCCAAGAGATCGGAAATCATGTGTTCTCGCGCTCCGGGCATTTCTGCAATCAAGTCTGCTAGACGACATTCCAAACGCTGACGACCGCTGACAATTTTGCTCAACCGCGCATCGACATCGCCACCTGCTACGAGGGATTCCACTGCATCGGCGACTTCCTCGTAGTGCGAAGTTTCCTCGCGATAGTGAGCCAGATCGACGTAGCGGTCTGGGTCTAGCAACTGGAGTCGTGCGAAATGGCCTTCGGGTCCGAGTTGTTGCGGCGTGGCTGTGAGGAGTAACAAACCATCCGTGATTTCCGCGAGGCTGCGGACCATTTCATACGCTGGCCCAGCGGCTTCCGGCGTCCATTCCAAGTGATGCGCTTCATCCACGACGAGCACGTCCCACCCAGCCGCGATGACTTGGGCAGCGCGATGTTCATTCCCTGCTAGAAAATCAACGGCGGCAAGCACCCATTGGCTGTCGAGAAACGGATTGCACTCAGGATCGCCATACTCGATCGCCTCGCATCGCTCTTCGTCATAGAGGCTGAAGGAAAGCTGGAAACGCCGCAGGAGCTCGATAAACCACTGATGCACCAGCGGCTCCGGCACGAGGATGAGCACGCGCTCGGCTCGGCCAGTCAGGATGAGGCGATGCAGGATCAAACAGGCTTCGATGGTTTTCCCTAAGCCGACTTGATCCGCTAACAAGACTCGCGGCCTTGCCCGATTTGCCACTTCGTCTGCGATGAAAAGTTGATGCGGAATCAAATCCATCCGTGCGCCCGCCAAGCCACGCACGGGTGAACGCCGCATGTCTGCCCGGCGGCGGAGTGCTTCGCCACGCAGATCGAAATCGGTAGGCTCATCGAGCTTCCCACCGAACAAGCGATCCTCCGGTTTGCTGTAGCTGATCGAGTCGGATAGGTCTTTCTCCGTCACCACGCCGCCATCCGTTTCATAGGCACGCAGCCCGTTTTCCTCGCGCACGTGAGTGACCATCATTTCCTCACCGGAATGCACCTTGATACGGTCACCGGGCATGAATTTCACCCGCCGCAGTGGCGCGGTGTCCGTGGCGTAAATCCGCGTCTCGCCCGCTGCTAGAAACGCGATTTCCACCCGCCCATCACCGCTGGAACGGATGATTCCAAGCCCGAGTTCCGGTTCGCCATCGCTCACCCAACGCTGCCCGCACGTCCACGTATTTTTGTTTCCGCCTTGCTCCACCATTTTAGCCAGACGAACTGCTTTCGCAGGAAAATGAAAGTCCAAAGGATGAGCGATGGCCTTTGGTGAAACAGGAGGGAGTCATCTCCCCCTTGGTGGTTCGGTTGGTGTGTTCATTGCTCGTCTTTGTCTCCCATCTGATGTGTGCCAACGAGTGAAGTCCCATCTGGCAAACCACCCCAAGCCTGACCTGTCCATTGCCACAGATCAACGATAGCAATCTCCACAGGTGGCTCAAACTCAGGGGGGGCAGCAATGCCCATACTCATGTAGAGTAAGTTCCCTGTGCGGATACGAGCTGTGATGAATCCTTCATCAAGCCTGCTCGTATCCAGAATCTCAACTTCACGGCGAACATCGCGGGCAACGAATCGTGTGATGGTCTGCCCAACTTGATAGCGGCGGCGGCGGAACCAGCGGCGAATGGAATCATGAACTGCCATGGAAGAAATGGGTTACGCTACGCTTTCGAAGTTGAGCCGACAGAGCAATGAAATGTAGCACTTTCATGAAAACAACATCGGCAGTTAGTTCAGGCGATGAATCGTTCCGTGAAGGACGCGATCACCGATTTTCAACTCGTAACAATTCGTCGGAGCGAGGTCAGGAATTTCCAAAATCACGGTGCGCTTGGCATCGCTGGATTTGACTGAGCGGATCGTCAGTTCGCGTTCGTCGAAGTGTTTCGAGCCGTAGCTGGCGGTGCGTTTGAGTGACCACACTTTCATTGAGCAATTCGTGGGGTCGATGGGTTCGCTGAATTTCACGGCGAACGATCCTTGTGCCGCACGGACGGCCACGGGGAGTTGCGCGGGCTTTTCACTGCGGCGGACGCGGTGAAAGCCGCCTGGCGTGGTGGCGTTTCCAGCCCACGCAAACATGCCGCAAGTGTAGAGTGCGCCATCTGCGGCAAAACGTCCACGCATAATGCCGGTGGGAGATGCTGGCATCGGCAACTCGCACACCGCACCCTGCCATTGGCCGCCGACTTCTTCTTGTGGCACGATGAAAATACGACCCGTGCCGTAGCTGAGATTGAGCAAACTGCCGCCGAGATTTCCCCACGCATTTTTCGGTACCCAGACGAGCTCTGCCGGGCTGCGATCTTTGTTGTTAGTAATCCAAGCCAGAGGCTGCTCCATCGCGCTATCAGCGGTGTCGATGACGTTCGTGTAGCCAAACATGTTGCCGTAGAATCCGCCGGGCTTCACGCGGTTGATGCGGTTCTTCGGCGTCCAGAAACCTTCTTGGTCGGTGACAAAAAAGGTTCCGTCATCGTTGACGCACACGCCATTTGCGGCACGGAAGCCAGTGGCTAGAATGTCGGTCTTCGCGCCATCTGCGCTGACTTTGAGCAGCGTGCCGTGCTGTGGAATCACGCTGTCCAGCGCGTGCCGACCGGACTTGGCGTAGTAGAAATTTCCGGCTGCGTCGGTCTGCAAGCCCATCGCGAATTCGTGGAAATGCTCGGTAACTTGCGCGTCGTCGTTGAAGCACTCGATGAAGTCGATTTCGCCATCGTTGTTTAAATCTCGCAGTCGGGCGAGTTGGTCGCGGCAGGTGACGAATAGTTCATCGCCACGGAATTTCACGCCGAGTGGTTGGAAAAGTCCGCTGGCGATTCTGCGCCATGTGAGAGTGGCGGGAGCTTTTTCGGCGACGCCATCCACGCGCCAGATATCGCCGTTCCACATCGCGACCACGGCGGATTTC
>JANOQR010000214.1:0-14805 GCA_031414935.1 Luteolibacter sp. | reverse complement strand
TCACGAACCCACAGGCGAGCAACGCGTTTCAGAAAATGGCGGTGCTCAAGGCCAAGCGCAAAGTCGAGGAAGCTGAGGAGAAAATCCGCGTCGTGAAGAAGTGGCGGCAAACTTTTGAGAACCGTGCGACACCACTGCTCCGACAGCTCGACCCGATGTTTCACCTCGTCGGCCAGCAGTTGCCCAAAGGCGTTTTCACCCTCACGGAGTCCATCAAAGCGCTCCAAGCCTACGCAGAGAAAAATCTCCCGCCGCAAACCGCGCCCAGCCTAACCGAAGAATCAGGAGGTGAGCCATGAGCATGTCCGCCAGCAAAGGGCTACTCACTCTAGCGACTCGCCAGCTCCAAGCCCGGTGGGGGGAAACGCGCTTTTCTTGGCGTGATAGCAAGGCGCAGCAATTCGACGACCTCTATCTTTCCGAGCTGATGAATACGGTAAATTCAGCATTCCGCGTCATCGACGAACTCGACCATTTACTCGAAAAAATTCATGCAGACTGCGACTGACTCCACCGACCTCCGAACCGCGCGGGAAAAAATAGAGGCGTTAAAATCCGGCATTTCAAGCATCGTCGCCAGTGAGAAAGATCTCATCAAGAATCGGGCAGATCGGATGTTAGGCGTGCGTCGTGAAATGGCGCAACGCGAAGAAGCGGACACCGAGAAATTCAATCGCAAGCTCCAAGAGTTGGCAGTATTGCGTCAGGCCGCGATTGAGCGAGAAGAGGACCGAGTGGCAGCTCGCGGTGCGAAGATACATCAAGCCTATCACTCAAGCCGTTCCGCCTTCGTGAACCAAGCGCAAGGCGCGAAGGACAAGCGCATCGGCCAAGTGCAGGGCGGCATCATGCGAAATCGCCAAGCTCGTCAGGAAGAGCTGGCCGTCGCCACCCAAGCGCATCAGTCGTTTTTAGAACTGCTCGGAAAAGATCGTAGCACTCGCCGTGATTTGCGTGCGAACGCACTGAAGACATTCCGCACCTATCTGCCGCTCGTAGGTAAGCAATTCACCGGAAAAGGTGCGAAGCAGATCGAGCCAGAGCCGACGCCGGAGAAATCTCGTGAGCGACTTTTAGAAAAACTCCAGATCGCAACGCAGGCGTTGGAAGCTGCTAGCAGTTTATTTTTAACTAAGTTTTTCCGCTTTGTTCCGCTGTGGTTGTTGATGGCACTGCTGCCGCTCATTCACTTTCAAACCGTGATGCGATATGGTCCCGCTGCGATTCCTTGGGTGGCAATTATCATCTCGGAAATGGTATTGCTCGCCGTTTGGTTCGTGAGCCTCGTTCTCGCGCGCCCAAGCATCAGCACCACTTCGGAAGCTCTCGCCTCAGCGCAAGCTTTAGAAAATTCCGCAGAGACGCTTTCCGCCGCTCGGCTCGCTGAAATGGCAGCGGAGATCAAGGCCGCCAACGACGCCGAAGGCCAAGACCTAAGCGAGACTTTCCGCGAATCTGACAGCGAATGGAAAGCCCGCCTCAGCGATGGACAGCGTGAACTCGATCAGCAACTGGCTCGAGTGAACGGAAAGCTTGAAGCCCAGCAAGCGCGGAGAGTTAGAAAAATCGATGCTGCCCATGAACTCTCCATCGCCGCCGCGCAAGCCGAGGCTGATGAACGCGCACGCTTGCTAGAGGACTCGCGAACACAGATGAATGCCGCCATCAACGCGGAGGTGGATGCGAAGATCCGCGATCTGGCAGCACCCTGGAACGAGAGTGTTTTGCCTGATTTTCAATCACTCGCAAAGTTGGATGAAGAATCTCTCACTCAGTTTCCCGCTTGGACTGAGAAAATTTGTGAGACATGGACGCCGCCGGATGAAGCCTCGCCTGCGATCCGCATCGGAAGCATCCAAGTGGACGCTGCAACACTCGCGGGCGGCTTGCCCCACGACACACAACTTGCTTTGCCAAAGGCTGGAAAATTTTCGATCCCGCTTTCGTTAGAATTTCCTGATCGTGCCTCCATCATCATTGAGACGGACGGAACCAGCGATGCGACTCAGGCTCTCAACGCGATAGCTCTCCGCCTACTGGCCACGCATCCACCGGGCCGTGCTTCTTTTGTTTTCATCGATCCCGTGGGCCTCGGCAGAGATTTTTCCGGCCTCATGCACCTAGCGGATTATGAGGAAACCGTCATCAATCACCGCATCTGGACTCAGAGCACGCAGATCGAAGAACGCCTCGCCGAGCTGAACGAGCACATCGAAAAAGTCATCCAGATGTACCTCCGCAACGAGTATGCGACCATCGCGGAATACAACGAACAAGCAGGCACCATCGCCGAGAAATATCGCCTCGTCGTGATCGCTGGATTTCCTGCTGCCTTCAGCGAGACATCTGCCAAACGGCTCCGCTCGATCGCGACGAGTGGAGCGCGATGCGGCGTGCATCTCTTGATGGAGCGCGATATGCGGCTTCCATCGCCGGACACGACGCTGGATGAAGAGCTGCGGCGTGCCTGCGTGCGTGTCATTTCCAAGGATGGCATGTTTCGGTTAGCTGATGGGCTAGTGGGTTCGGAGACAGTCGTCTTCGATCCATCACCTGCGGACGAAGCTGCAACCGCGCTGGTGCATCGCATCGGTAAAGCCAGCATCGACTCTAACCGCGTGCAGGTTCCCTTCGCTCACATCGCGCCGAATGAAGCCGAGCGTTGGTCATGTGAAACCTCTGACGAACTCGTCGTGCCAGTCGGTCGTGCTGGGGCGAAGAAACTTCAGATGCTCGCCATCGGCAAGGGGACTCGCCAACACGTCCTCGTCGCGGGGAAAACGGGCTCGGGAAAATCGACTTTGTTTCACGTCATCATCACGAACCTCGCGCTTTGGTGTGATCCAAATCAGGTGGAGTTCTATTTGGTAGATTTCAAAAAAGGCGTGGAATTCAAGTGCTACGCCGCAAAACATCTTCCTCATGCGCGGGTCATCGCCATCGAGAGCGACCGCGAATTCGCGCTCAGTGTGCTGCAACGAATCGACGGCGAATTGAAGCGTCGTGGCGAGTTGTTCCGCAGGGCTGGCTCGCAGGATGTCGCGGGCTACAAGCGCACGCCAAGCCATGAGCCACTGCCTCGGACTTTGCTTCTCATCGACGAGTTCCAAGAATTTTTCACCGAGGACGATGCCGTCGCGCAGGAAGCGTCGTTGTTGCTAGATCGGATTGTTCGGCAAGGTCGCGCCTTCGGCATCCACGTCATCCTCGGCTCACAAACTCTGGGTGGAGCCTACACGCTGGCTCGTGCGACACTTGGCCAAATGGTCATCCGCATCGCGCTTCAGTGCAACGAAGCGGATGCCAGTCTCATCATGGAAGATGACAATCCCGCGCCTCGAATGCTCACCCGGCCAGGCGAGGGAATTTACAACGATCAGGCAGGTGCGTTCGCGGCGAACAGTCCGTTTCAAATCGTTTGGTTGCCAGAGCAAGAACGGGACGCCGCACTGGATGAAGTCAACCGCCTCGCCACCCGTGATGGAAAACGCCCGAAAACGCCGATTATTTTCGAGGGTAACGCTCCTGCCGACGTGCGCGACAACCATGAGTTAGGCAATCTCTGGCGGAATCCGCCCACCAGTCGTCCTGCGTTGGCGCGAGCTTGGCTGGGTGCCCCGAACTCGATCAAAGGCCCGACTGAAGCCGTCTTCCGCCGTCAGAGTGGCAGTCATTTGTTGGTCATCGGGCAATCAGCGGAACGTTCATTGTCGTTGTTGGTAATTAGTGTCGTTTCTCTGGCAGCACAATTTCCTGGAGGCCAAGCTGAGTTTGTCATCCTCGATCCCCACGCCCATGACGTGGGCGGTGGAGGGATTTTCTCCAAGCTCGCCGCAGCCATCCCGCACCGAGTCCGCATCGGTGGTCCAGCGGAAGCACCTGCGCTGTTAGCCGAAATTGCAGCCGAGCTAGAGGCACGCGGCCCATCTTCTGGGCGCGATGCTCCAGAAGTTTTCCTGATCGTCCACGATCTGCAACGCTTCAAAGCACTCCGCCCCGATGATGAGTTTCGCTTCTCGACGGACGACGACGCGAATGCCTCGGTGACTCCGCCGCAAGCGTTTGCAGCCTTGTTAGGTGAGGGCGGTCCTGTCGGGATGCACGTCCTAACTGCCACGGATACTTGGAACAACGTCAGCCGCTGGATTCCCCGCAAGCTGATGGCGGAGTTTGAAATGCGCGTGCTGTTCCAGATGAGTGCGAATGATTCATCGAACCTCATCGACTCGCCCGCCGCGACGACGCTGGGTCTTCATCGGGCACTGTTCTACAACGAGCACCAAGGCACGCTGGAAACCTTCCGCCCCTACGCCATGCCGGATGAAACGTGGATTGAGGAAATCGCTCGGATGGGCCAGACGAGTGGCGGAGAAGCATCACTGACTCTTTTTCCGGACTCTCTCCAATAACTCTGCATCCGCTTCTAGCGCGTCTGCGACGGCGCGGATGACGTTGAGCGTGGGTCGTGAAACGTGGTGTTCCATGCCTTCCACGTCGCGGTAGATCGTTTCCTCGTCGATGCCGAAGAGCCGCAGGAAACGGGTGAGTGTTTGGTGCCGCTCGATGATGGCGTGGGCGATGCGATGTCCTTCTTCGGTGAGGACGGTGCCGCGATATTTCTCGTGGTTCACGAGGCCTTCTGCATCGAGGCGGCGGAGCATGTTGGTGACGCTGGCTTGGGAAATGCCGAGGTTTTTTGAGATGTCCACGGCGCGGGCGTAGCCTTTGGCCTCGATCAGATGCAGGATCTGTTCGAGGTAGTCGTCCATGGCGACGGAGCCACTGGTGCGTCGAGGTGGGAGGGTCACGGTAAGCGCAAGCTAACGGGCTGAGTTGGGAGTGGAAGCACTGTTTTTTGGCAACTGGGCTAAAATGCGCCGTTGAGTTTGCGGCCGATCCAGAAGATGCCGAGGAGGGTGACGAGAGCGGCGACGGTAGCCCAGTGGGACCAGAGTGGGATGCGGTTTTGGAGCGGGCGTGGCTCGGGTAGGGCGTTGATTTCTTGGATGAGTTCGGCGAGTTGCTCGGGCTGAATGATGCGGCCTCGGGAAACTTTGGCCATTTCTTCGAGGACTTCGGGTCGGGTGGGTTGGCCGACTTTTTCTAGCTCGACTCCTTGGGCGAGGATGGTGGTTTCGAGGGGTTTGTCCTCGGCTCCACTGGCGGTGGCGCGGAGTTTCCAGGCTCCGGGAAGGTCGGTCTTGAAGCGACCGCTGAAGGCTCCCCAAGCGGATTCGTTTTTCTGGAGTTCGAGGCGTTGGTTGCGGCCGTCTGGGGCGGTGATGTCCACGGTGACTTTGCCGTCTTTGAGCGGTGCGCCGTTAGGGTCGAAGGCGTTGGCGTTGAGGGTGACGGTGGCTCCGGGTTCGGGACGCTCTGGGTTGAAAAATAGGCGGACACTTTGGCCAGCGGCCATATTGCGTTGGTAGGACATCCAGCGGGCGACTTGGCCCCAGAAGCGATAGTGGTAGAGATCCTCGACGCCACGCCGCCAGCGCCATGCGGAGTCGATGCCCATGAAGAGGATTTTCCCGGTGCCGGCAGGCTTGGTGACCATCAGCGGCGTGGGGCCGAATTTTCCGCGTCGGGAATTATCGACAGCGAGGACTTCGCTGCCGCCCTTGGCTTTGATGACGGCGGCGCGCCAATAGAAACCGGGGAGACGACGCCAGATTTCGGGGTTTTCTTCTTCGTTGTCGCCGAGCATGGTGAGCAGGGAGGCGCGGCCTTCGGTGGTGAGGGTGAGCGGGGAAGGGATGGACTCGGCGATGCCGTTTTTCTGGGTTTCGTCGAGGATGACGGGGATGAGATCCGAGAGGTCGGTTTCTAGCAGGGAGAGTTGGTTGCCTTGGGAGCCGGGCATGAAGATGAGGCCGGAGGCTTGGTTTTCGACGAGGCCGCGGATGAGCGTGCATTGCTCTGGGGTGATCTGGGCGGTGCCGACGTCGCCGAGGAAGATCACGTCGTATTTGGCGAGTTCTTCGATTTTCTGGGGAAATTCTTTGAGGTAGTCTTTGCCCTCGCCGGGGCCGAGGTCGGGGTGGAAAAGGAGGCAGGAAAGCTCGACGCCAGGATCGCGGGAGAGGGCGTTGCGGAGGAAGCGGTATTCCCAACGCGGCAGGGTCTCGATGACGAGGACGCGGATTTTTTCGGGTCGGCCCGCGATGGTGAATTTGCGCGAGTTGTTGGTGGCGATGAGTTCGCCATCGGTGACGGGGATGGTGAGTTCCAGAGTGGAAGTGCCTTCTTTTTCTAAGCGCCAGAGGATGGATTCGTAGGTCTCGGAGTTCGGCGGGAGGATGATGTCTTTGGTGCGCTCTTGGCCGGATTCATCTCTGAGGCGGACTACGGTGCGAACTTGGCGGTCGAGTGATGAGCGGATGGAAAACGGGATTTGGACGTTCTCGCCGACGATGCCGTAGGTGGGCGCGGTGACGGTGAGGAGGTCGAGATCGGGCAAACGGACTTTGCTGCCGACGGGGATGGGGAAAAGTGGAATGCCCCGGAGGCGGAGTTTCTGGGCGGCGGCGACGGGTGGCTGGCCGAGGTTGTAGTCGCCATCGCTGAGCATGACGACGGCGCGGAGGTTGGTTTGTTTTTCGAGGAGTTCGGTGAGTGGGGCTTCGAGGTCGGTGCCGGAAGAGGTTGAAGAAGTTGAGGGTTGAGGGTTGAGAGTTGAGAGAGAAGATGAAGAGGTTGAGAGTTGAGGGTTGAGAGTTGAGGGTGAAGAGATTGATGGGGTGGCGAAGGGGAGGGTGAGAAGGTCGTTGGCGCCGTTGGCTTCGAGGGGTTTCCAGAGATCGGAGGCGAGAGCTTTTTTCACCCAATCGGCGCGGGAGACGATTTCGGATTGCTCAGACAGCACCTGCGGCAGCGGCGCGTCGATGGTGGTCATGGACATGGAGTCGTCCCAGAGAATGGCGATTTGAGGCTTGGTGTCGGGATGGATGGTGGTGAGCCATTCGGGCTGCCAAAGGAGGATGACGACGGCGAGGGCGGAGAGAAATCGGAGGGTTTCGAGCAAGGCAGTGCGTCGCGGGTGTGGGCTGCGTTTCCATGAAATGACGGCAAGCACCGCCACGAGGATGAGGGCGATGATGCCGATCCAGAGCGTGAGAGGTGTGGGGGTGAGGTGGAGCACTAAGTATTAAGAAAGCGATGAAAGTTTCAGGGTAACAGCGGATTCCACACTCTGAGGAATCCCTGCCCATCAAAGTCTTTTTCGTTGGCCGTTGCGAATTCCGTCACGCCGTGGTGTCGCAAGGTGTGGGCTAGGCGCAGGTCAATGATGCGGCGGAAAGCGATGGTGTCCTGAGCGACCAGGCCCCACACATTTTCCATGACGGGAGCGGATTCGATGAGCGTCCAAGCTTGATTCTTGCGGTAGGTCTGACAAACGGCGGCAGCTTGGGAGGCGGTGAGTGGACGGCTGAAAATTTTCTCGTTTCGCAGTTTGAGATAGAGTTCCACCAGCACTAATTCACAGATGGCGATGTCTTTCCGAGTGGCCAAGGATTGGAGAAAATCCCGTGCACGATCATGCAGGGGGGACGCGGAATTGGCCGCGTGGACTGCGATGTTTGTGTCAAAACTCATCATAGGCGTTTGAAATCAATCATGGCACAATGCGGTCCATTCTTCTTCGGGTGCGAGTGTCGCCCCCAAATCGAAGGGCTGGGGTAGGCTCCAAGAATCTGCTTTGGTCCGTCCGGGCGGGTGGTGCTTGATGATTTCCTCTAGCCCTCTGCGCACCACTTCGGCAAAACTCATTTCATTTTCGGCAGCAAGTCGCTTGGCTTCGCGGTAAAGCGCGTCTGGAATTTGAACCTGTGTTTTTACCATGATGGCATTTTACCCTCCTCGTTAGAACCTGTCAATGGATCGTCTCGGACCCAGTTTCACACAGTCACTTTCTGTGGCAGGACTTGGGGGTGGGATTTTTTGGGGAGGCAAAGGAGAGCCTCGGAGATGAGTAGGAGCAGGACGGCGATGAGGAAGGCGCGCCAGACGTCGCGGGAGAGCGAGGGGTCGTTGGCTTGGCCAGCTTGGTCGAGGAGGGTGTAGCCGGTACCGGTGAGGACGGCGTCGAGGGACTCGCGGGGAAGAATTTCTAGGTTGTCTTCTTGGGCGGGGCGGTTGATGGCGATGAGTCGCTCGCCGAGGCGGAAAATGCCGGATTCGTGGGCTGCATTGGCGGGATCTGGGGTGCCGTAGTCGTCGATGCGGGTACGGGTTTCGCCGGAGAGGGGCTGGGCGAGATCTGCGCCAACGGTGGTGAGGTAGGAGGCATCGAAGCGGTCTGCCCCGGCGGCGATGATGCGTTGGACGGTGGGGAGAAGGACATCGGCGTCGGCGAGGTTCGACCAAGTGTAGTCGGGAAGCGAGCCGACAAACCACGCGGTGCCGTGATCGAGGATGCGGCGGGTGATGAAAGGTTCGCCGTCTTCCCAGCGGGCGAGGGTGGTGGCGTCGCCAATGGGGATTTGGCGGCGGATGGCTTTGAGTCGTTCGGCGGGGATGGGCGTGCCGTCGATGCCGTCGCGGAGGGGGCCGTCGCTGTGGTTCCAGTCTTTGAGGATGAAAAATTTCCCGCTCGGGGCCTCGGTGGGATTTGCCCAGGTGAGATCGGCGAAGGAGGTGGTGGACGGGATGGCGGGTGGGAAAAAAATGACCTGGCCGCCGGAAGTGAGGAAGCGGTTGAGGGTGTCGGCGGCGGGGCCAGTGGGTAGCGGGGCGGCCCAGAGGATGGTGGAAATTTCTGCGAAGTTGAAGGTGGCGGTGTTGGCGGGATCGAGCCGTTCGAGGGACTGGTTGGCGAACCCGGGTGGGGCGGCGGCGAGGGCGAGGTAGTCGGCAACTTCGCCTGCGGGGGCGACGAGGATGGATTTTACGGGGCGGGCGGGTCCGTAGGCGAAGAAGGTGGAGTTGTCGCGTGGGTTTCCATCGGCGGGGATGGAGAGCCAGCCAGAGCCGGTTTGGCTGGCGGCGGGGAGGTTGACGCGCTTTTGAAAACGTAGGGATTGGCTGGGGATGGTGAGGGTCTCGGTGGTGCGGCTGCCGTTGAGGTTGGTGGTGAGGGGGAGATTGATGGAGCCGCGGGCATCTTCAGCACGGAGGATTTCGAGATCGAGGAGGATTTCATCGCCAGCGCGGCGGGAGGCGAGGAGGCGGATGGCGGTGTTTGGAGCAGACGCACCCGTGAGTGAAAGGACGCGGATAGCGGGCTTACGGGGAAGTGTGGCGAGGGTGGCGCGAGCGGTGGTCCAGCGGTCATCATCGGCGCGCCAATTTGAGGATTGAAGATCGGAGGCGAGCCAAATTTCTGAGCGTCCGGGGGTGTCTTGGAGGAACTCGGCGGCGCGGTTGAGGAGGGTGGGGAAATCGGCGGCAGTGTCGGTGGGGGAGGTGGATGAAAGCTCGGAAAGGGTGTCGGGTGAGGGGATTTCCTGCGGCTTTTTTCCTGCGCTGTCGATGAGGACGAGGCGTGCGCCACCAAGGCTGATGATCGCATCGCGGACTTTCTCGAGGACGATTTGCCGCTTCGGGTCGAGGCCATCGCCGGGCTTGGACTCCATGGATGCTGAGCGATCTAGCAGCAGCACGACGGTGTCGATGGAGCCACCGCCCCAACCCATGAGACCAGAAACGATGGGTCTGGCAGCGGCGAAAACGAGTGCGGCGATGGCAAGCGCACGGCAAGTCAGGATGAGGATGTGGCGGAGCTTTTTCTTGCCGCGTGATTCGCGAGTGGCTTTGAGTAGGAACTGCATGGCCGCCCATTGGATCGTTTTGTGGCGGCGACGGTTGATCAGATGGATCGCGATGGGGATCGCGGCGGCGAGTAGGCCCCAGAGCAGGAGTGGATTGAGAAAAAGCATGAAAGTGATTTAGTGCTTCGACTTCGGCAATCTGGCGGTCAGGAAATCCCGGAGCAGCGGCTCAAGCGGGGTGTCGGTGGTGACGAGTTGGTAGTCGGCAGCGGCGTCGTGGCATTTGGCGCGGACGTTGGTGAGGAAATCGCGGAGGGCGGCTTTGTATTCGTCGGCGATGAGATTAGGCTCGGCGACGAGGGCGGTGCCGTCTTCTAGATCGACAAAGCGGTGGGGGCGGTCGAATTCAAAACCGATTTCCAGCGGGTCCATCAGGTGGAAGACGGAGATGTCATGCTTACGGTAGCGAAGGTGCTGGAGGGCGTCGCCAAGGGCGGCGGTGTCGGTGAAGAGGTCGGATAAAATGACGACGAAGGCGCGCTGGGTGATTTTTTCCGCGATGGTGTGAAGTGCGGCGAGTAGGCCAGTTTCGCCGGAGGGCTGGATGCTGCCAAGGGTGGTGAAAAAGCGTTCGAGGTGGGCAGCGCGGCGGCTGGGCGGGACTTCGAGGTGGAGCTTGTCGGTGCAGATGGAGAGTCCAGCGGCGTCGCCTTGATTGACGAGCAGGTAGGCGAGTGAGGCGGCGATGCGGCGGGCGACTTGGATTTTCGCCTCGCCGCCGCCGGAGAAATTCATCGAGCCGGAAGCATCGACGACGAAGTAGGCGCGAAGGTTGGTGTCGGCCTCGAATTCTTTGATGTAGAAGCGGTCGGAGCGGGCGAAGGCTTTCCAATCGAGCCGTCGGGTGTCGTCGCCAGGGACGTATTTCCGGTATTCAGCAAACTCGACGGACGACCCGCGGTGAGGCGAGCGGTGCTTGCCGGCGACGTTTCCCATCATGGGTTTGCGCGACTCGATGGGGAGTGAGCCGAGGCGGGAGAGCAGGATGTTGTCGATGAAGGAGTGGCTCATTTAGGGAGTTGGCATGAGGAGCGACAATTCGGGGAACCACTTTCGGAGGTAGCCGTGATCGAGAGTGGCAAGTCGATTCGCCTGTGTCTGGGCATGAGCAGCGATGATGAAATCGGGCAAAATTTGGACTCTGGGGCCGCCAACTAAGCGGTATTTCTTGTGAATTGATCCTGCGAGGTAGGCTGCCTCTGGCGTGATGGGGTTAAAGAAAATACTGAGGCGCGCTAAAAACGCGGTGAGTCTGGAGACATCCTTCGCTGAGGGAGCTAATTCAGCAAATGCGATAGGACTAATCACGAGCGGCCCTTCATCGGCGGCGTTGATTAAGAGTTCCAATACGTTTTCATGCCCGCTCTCTCGATTCACGATGGCCCAGATCATGGATGAGTCGATGGCGGTGATCACGAGGCGTGGGGGTCGTTTTCTGAATCTCCTCCTCGTAAATCACTGAGGATCTCTCGAGTCGTGGCATTTTCCCATGGGTGGCCTTTTAGGTTTTCTTTGGCCGCCGCTCCCCATTCGGCGAAAGTTTTTTCCCATTCGCTGCGATTCACCACCCTCTTTGCGGTCAGAAATGGAGCGGTTTCATCGAACTCCAGTTGATCGCCAGCTTTGAGGTTGAGGCGAGTCCTGAGCGATAGCGGGATGGTGATTTGGCCTTTGCTGGTAAGCGTGACTGTCATGGTCTGAAAGTAAGGCGTAAAAGTAAGGATGGCGAGTCGTCTTTTTAGTTCTCTCGCATTTCTTTGATGAGGCGCTCGACGATTTTCTTGGAGGTCATGCCTTGGGATTCTGCGGAGAAATTCGTGATGACGCGGTGGGTGAGGACGGATGGGGTGATGGCTTCGAGGTCTTCGAGGGATGCCATGTAGGAGCCGCGGAGGGCGGCGCGGGATTTTGCGCCGAGGATGAGGTATTGCACGGCGCGGGGACCGGCGCCCCAGCCGACGGTGTCTTTGATCCATTGTGGGGACTCGGGTTCGCCGGGGCGGGTCATGCGGACGATTTTCACGGCGTAGTCGTAAATGTGCTCGGGCACGGGGACGCGGCGGACGAGTTGCTGGAAGGCGATGACTTTTTCGCCGTCGAGTAGGTGGTTGAGGATTTGGCGGGCGGTGCCGGTGGTGGCGCGGGCGATTTCCTTTTCCTCGGCGGCGGATGGGTAGCCGACTTCGATGAGGAACATAAAGCGGTCGAGCTGGGCTTCGGGTAGTGGGTAGGTGCCTTCTTGTTCGATGGGGTTTTGGGTCGCGAGAACGAAAAACGGCGGCTGGAGCGAGTAGGTGTTTCCGAGGACGGTGACTTTATTTTCCTGCATCGCTTCGAGCATGGCGGACTGAGTTTTCGCCGGGGCGCGGTTGATTTCGTCGGCAAGGACGATGTTGGCGAAGACCGGGCCTTTGATGAACTCGAACTCGCGTTTTCCGCCGACGCCGGATTCTTGGATGATGTCGGTGCCGGTGATGTCGGCGGGCATCAGATCGGGAGTGAACTGGATGCGGTTGAAGCTGAGGTCGAAGGTCTGCGCGACGGAGGAAACGAGGAGGGTTTTCGCGAGGCCGGGGACGCCCATCAGCAGGGCGTGGCCACGGGCAAACAGGCAGATGGCGAGTTGCTCGATGACTTGGTCTTGCCCGACGATGGCCTTGGCGAGTTCTGCGCGGAAGGCTTGGTAGGTTTTTCCGAGTTCGTCGATGGCAGCGACGTCATCGGGCGGGAGTTGATAGGCGAGGTCGTGAGTGGAATCCATGGGTGATCTGCAAGTGCTGCCAAGCTAGGAGCCGATGCTGATTTGTCCAGACGGGAACTTGTAGCTTCCGGGGTGATGTTTGAGATGCTCCTGCTTCAAGTTGAGTTCCGAGATGCTCGATTAAAAAGAGAGGTGGAGCCGATCTAATGGAAAGATCGAGCAATTCTCAGAGAATTGTCCAATTGCGAGTTCTGGCGCCAAGAAAGCCGCTTTGAAAGTGCCGTAGCCAGTGTGTGGGGAGGGGGGAGGCGTTGTTCGGATTATTCCGCGAAGCGGAGGCTCAAAGAATTACCACGACATGGCAATGATCGGTTTGTTAACGAATGCGAATTGAGAAAACATTGGGTTGTCCGAGCGGATCCAGCTTTCGCTACGGGAGGGATGGGTGTTGTTTTTTCGGGATACTTGAGGCGTTTCGCGCACTTTTAGCAGACGTTTTGGATTGAGATTTCCAGCTCCAAGCCCCAATCCATTTAAAACCAGAAAATTTCCATTTACCGCTTGCCAGCCCTTGGTCGTCTGCTAAACCACGCGCCCCGCAAAGTAATCGACGAGCATCGGCACCCTTTGCGATCACGCGAAATCACGCACATTATGGCACGTATCCTAGGCATTGAAATTCCCAACGAGAAGCGCATCGAAGCTTCTCTGCCCTACATGTTTGGCATCGGTCGCCCGACGGCGGCGAAGATCCTCGAACACGCCGGCATCGACCCAAACATCCGCACCGGACAACTCAGCGAGGACCAACTCGTTCGCATTTCTCAGGTGATTCAGGCTGAAAATATCATCGTCGAGGGTGACCTCCGCCGTGAACGCCAATCCCAGCTTAAGCGCCTCACCTCCATCAACTGCTACCGTGGCATCCGTCACAAGCGCGGTTTGCCGGTTCGTGGTCAACGCACCCGCACCAACGCCCGCACTCGCAAGGGCAAGAAAAAGACCGTGGGTGTTAAGAAGTAATTTCTGCTAATCATGTCTGAAGAAACCACACCAAATTCCGCCGAAACTCCGGCGGTTGAGCTGAAAGAAGCTCCAGAACCCGCCACCACTCCTGCCGCTGCGCCAGCAGCCGCTCCTGAAGCCGCCATCGAAGGTGCGCCGAAAAAGGAAGCGAAGCGCGACATCTTCGCCGAGATCGGCGGAGGCGAGGAAGAAATCAAAATTCACAAAGCCAAAGGCTCCAAGAATATCACCCGCGGCGTCGTTCACGTCACCGCGACTTTCAACAACACTCTTGTCAGCGTCACGGACACCAATGGCAATGCCATCGGCTGGTCCAGTGCTGGCAAGATGGGTTTCAAGGGTTCTCGCAAGAGCACGGCATATGCTGCTCAAGTGGTTTCACAAGACGCCTGCCGCCAAGCGATGGGCCATGGTCTCAAAGAAGTCGATGTCCGCGTGAAGGGTCCAGGCTCCGGCCGTGAGTCCGCCGTGCGTGCCGTCCAGGGTCTCGGTCTTGAAATCCTCTCGATCCGCGATGTGACTCCAATTCCTCACAACGGTTGCCGCCCTAAAAAGGCTCGCCGCGTCTAATCCAACCTTTTTAGAAATTCTTATATGGCACGTTATACAGGACCTCGCGCAAAGATCAGCCGCCGCTTCGGTGTCTCCCTCTTTGGCCCATCCAAGGCATTTGAACGCCGCAACTTCCCACCTGGCCAGCACGGCGTCCGTGCAGGTCGGAAAAAGAAGAGTGAATACTCCGTCGCCCTTGGCGAAAAACAGAAGCTGCGTTTCCAATACGGAGTGCTCGAAAAGCAATTCCGTGGTTACTACGAAGAAGCCGCCCGTCGCCGTGGGGTGACCGGTGTCATCCTTCTCCAACTTCTCGAAACCCGTCTCGACAACGTGGTCTATCGTGCCGGATTCGGTAATACTCGCCAATCCGCGCGCCAGATCGTCAACCACGGCCATATCCTTGTGAATGGTCGTTGCGTCGATATCGCCAGCTTCCAGGTGAAGCCCGGCGACGTGATCAAAGTCGGAGGCAAGCCTTCCTCTCAGCAGCTCGTGCTCCGCATGACCGATCTCACTCAGGCATCGCCGGGTGTCGATTGGCTCGACACGAACAAGGACAAGCTCGAAGCCACGGTCTCCCGTGTCCCCGAGCGTTCCGACATCGACCCGCTCGTCAACGAGCAGCTCATTGTCGAACTTTACTCCCGCTGATCTGGCATCTGCCGAAATTGGTTTTCAAAAACGTCCGGTCGCAAGCCCGGGCGTTTTTTTTGAAAAGAGCAGTGAAGGTGAAAGTTTTCACCCCAGTTCCGT
>JANOQR010000213.1:0-11154 GCA_031414935.1 Luteolibacter sp. | reverse complement strand
TCACCGCAGCGGACCATGCGAAGGGTTGCGCTGGCGTGGCAGGCGCGCTTGCCATCATCACGAGGTCATCGTTTCCGGCACGCGCGGGATAGCGGGTGAGGTCGGTGGTGCCGCCGGATGCGAGCGGCACGGATGTCAGATCGGTGAACTCCGCGCCGGGTTTGAGGGCCTGGGTTTCACCGTTGGCTGGGTCAGAAAAAAGCCCGGGAAACACCGATGCCCAGTGAAACGGACTTGTCGTGACGCGGCCCGCGCCTTCAGGCAAGCCTGATAGATCGAGAATCGGATGCGTGCCGTAGTTGAACTCGCCATCGAGATTCGAGATGCGGTGCTCGGCATAGATGGCATGATGGCCGTGACGGGTGGATATGGTTTTCTCAATGGATGCGCCAGAGTCCAATGCCTGCTGACGCAGCGTGATAGAGCGCTCGTCTTGTGAAGCCAGCGCCCACTCCGCGTTGGCGGGATCGCCGTGCGGCGGACCTTGGGTTTGTCCACCGAAGGGAAAACAGAAGAAATCTCCACGCAAGACAGACAACAGCGGCGGCAGATCAGGAAACTCAGCTGGCTCCCACGGCGCGAGCGCGTAAGGCGAGACATCGCGACCTGTGAGGTGAAAAACCACCGGTGCCATCTGCCCGCCGCGAACGGTGACGTGGAGATCTAGCTCGGGAGTTGCGAGGTGAAATGACGGCTCGCCGTGAACGTTGGACATGGCGGGTAGTTAGGATTTGAGAAGTCCGCGAGCGGCGAGGTTGTTTAGGCGGTGGGCGACGTCGCCCAGTCCATCTGCCACGACTTCCGCATAGCTGCGGCCATCGCGAGTGTCCACGCCGTGACCGGGATCGAGATTTCTCAACAGCTCCAGCGCTGGATCGCTGTGATCGAACAGCTCGACAAAAACGTGCTTCAGTCCGCCAGCCTTAGCCGCGGCGGTGAGCAGCGCGCCGATCCAGCCGTCGTCGGTGGAAAGACAGCCGCGGGTGGTTTTCGCGGAAGCATGGAAAACGCCGAACTCGCCCGCCTCGCAGATCTGGGTGATGAGAGCTTCGTTTTCAGAAATGCTCAGGCCGGAATCGCCGCAGTGGGCTGCATCGACGAGGATTTTAAAGAATTTTTTCCCGAGTGCTTGGTTGGCGGCTTTGATGAATGCCCAGCCGCGATCCAAGGTGGTGAAGGTTTTAAACTCGCCGGGGCGGAGGAACTCGACGTGCCAGTTTTCCACGCACGAGCCTTCGATGCCGGCTTCCTGATAGGCGCGGAGATGGACTTTGACATTTTGGGCGACGGCGGCGTCGAACGCAGCTCCTTCGCGTGGTGCATCGGGACTCATCCACGGTTCGATGGAGGTCGAGGAAACGTGGCGGACGCCGTGTTTGATAGCGACTTGCACGCTGTTCACTAGCTGGGAAACCATGCCGTCTTCGTCTGCTGGATCCATTGGATTTACTCCGCCGACCATCAACACGAGATGCACTTCCAGTTCGAGAGTTTTCAATCCAGCGATCATTTCCTCGATCTCTGAAGAGTCTGCGGAGGTGAAGAAAGGCACCTGAATCACATCCATTTTCACCGGCGAAATGGCGCACAGATTTTTCATCTCCGAGACGATGACGAGACTGCCATCTGCCGCCCGTGGCAGCTTGCCATTTTCATTCGGAACGAGACCGGCGATGAAGCCGATGTGAGTGGGGACGACGCCAAGCTGGATCTTGGGTTTGAGGGAAATCTGCGCAGACATGCGCGGAGTAAAATGACGAAGCCGAAGCGGGGGAAGTCCGAATTTTCATGGGTAAGTAAACCCAGCTGAAGCAAAAGTTTTCCGTTCTTCACATCATGCATGTCGCACGGCATCACATCGTGTGGCAATAGAACCTTGATATGCGGAAAACGGCGTGCATCCTCGCCGCCCGCCATGGCTGGACCTATTTTTCAAGCACTTCCTGGTTTCCGCGATTTCACGCCTCGTGAATGCGCGGTGCGTAATTATTTGTTCGAGACATGGCGTGGCGTGGCTCGTCGCTGCGGATATGTGGAGTATGAAACGCCGATCTTGGAGGATACCGGGCTGTATTTGAAAAAATCTGGCGGTGAACTTTCCTCGCAACTTTTCCGCTTCGAGGATCAAGGCGGGCGCGATGTGACGTTGCGTCCCGAGGTGACGGCGTCGTTGGCGCGGATCGTCGCCCAGCATCAGCGGAATTTCCCCAAGCCGATCAAGTGGTTCGAGATCGGGCAATGTTTCCGCTACGAAAAACCGCAAAAGGGCAGGGGACGTGAGTTCCATCAGTTCAACGTGGACATCCTCGGCGAAGCAGACCCAGCGGCGGACGCGGAACTCATCGCGCTGGCCATTGAGACGATGCTGGCTTTTGGCTTCGTCGCGGGAGATTTCGTGGTCCGCGTGTCTGACCGTAAGGCGTGGATCGACTTCGCGACCTCCCACGCCATCCCAGAAGATCGCATCCCGGATTTCCTCGGTATCATCGACAAAATCGAGCGCGAGAAACCCGACGTGCTGGAGCAGAAACTCGCCGCATTTTCCCTAACTCCAGATCGAGTCCGCGCCTTCATCGCCGATCCAGCGAACGCTTCCGCCGCCTATCTCGCCATCCGTGACGATCTCAGTGCCCGTGGATTTTTAGAGTTTCTCGAACTGGATCTCTCCATCGTCCGCGGCCTCGCTTACTACACGGGCGTCGTTTTTGAGGTCTTCGATTCCAAGAAATCCATGCGCGCCGTCGCTGGTGGTGGCCGTTATGATACGCTCATTTCCACCATCTCAGACGGCGCGACCGACATGCCCGCCACCGGTTTCGCGATGGGCGATTACGTCATCCGCAACCTCATCGAGGAAACGACTCACACCGCGATGCAGCTAGAAGTTTGGCTCCAGCGCAACGCCGCCGCGTGTGATGTATTCGTCGTCGTCGCCGATGAAACAAAACGCACCGAATCCCTCCGTCTCATCACCGATCTCCGCCGCGCGGGCATCTCTGTCGATCACTCGTTAGGCAGCCCGAAAGTCGCCAAGCAATTCCAGAACGCGGAGAAATCTGGTGCGCGCTTCGCCCTCGTCGTCGGCTCCGAATACCCCGAACTCAAACTCAAGATCCTCGCCAGCCGCCTCGAAGAATCCGGCACCGCTGCTACCGCGATCGACTGGCTGACCGACCGTCTCCTCCAACCTGACGGGCCGTTGTTGGCATAGGAAGTTAAAGGTTATTGGTTAAATGTTATTAGGAAAAGATAGCAGACCAAAGCCTTCATCTTCCCAAATAACTTTTAACAAATAACTCCTAACTTTTACCACCATGCGCACTCACCATTGCAACGAACTCCGCGAATCTCACATCGGTCAAACGGTCCAGCTTATCGGCTGGGTCAATTCTGCTCGCGATCAAGGCGGGGTGATCTTTATCGACCTCCGCGACCGCGAGGGCGTGACTCAGTGTGTTTTTCGCGGCGAAGTTTCACAAGAAGCCAGCGACCTTTCCCACAAGCTCCGCGTCGAGGATGTGGTGCAAATCACGGGTAAAGTCGAAGCACGGCTGAAGACCGATGAAGTCGATACGACGAACGATAAGTTAGAAACTGGAGCTATCGAAATCGTTGCCACCGAACTCACCATCGTCAACAAAGCGGACGTGCTGCCCTTCCAGCTCGACAAGGAACTTTCCAACGAAGACCTGCGGATGAAATATCGCTACCTCGATCTCCGCCGCGCCCGCATGAGCAGGAACATCCGCCAGCGCAGTGTGATTACTTCCGCCGCCCGCCGTTATCTCGACGAATCAGGATTTTTTGAAATTGAGACCCCGATTCTTTCTAACCCGACGCCCGAAGGTGCTCGCGATTTCCTCGTCCCATCGCGGCTCAATCCAGGCCGTTTCTACGCGCTGCCGCAAGCTCCGCAACAATACAAGCAACTGCTGATGGTCGCCGGACTCGAGAAGTATTTCCAAATCGCCCGCTGCTTCCGCGATGAAGACTTGCGCGCGGATCGGCAGCCGGAGTTCACGCAGATCGACATCGAGGCCAGCTTCGTCACGCAGGAAGACATCATCAAATTGGTCGAAGGCCTGTTAGCTTCGATGTTCAAATCCGGCCTCGGCATCGACGTGCCATCGCCATTCCCTCGCATGACCTATCGCGACGCCGAAGACATTTACGGCTCCGACAAGCCGGACACGCGTTTCGACATGAAGATCACCGATCTCGGAGATGTCTTTGCGGCCACTGAGTTCAAAATCTTCCGTGGCACACTCGACAGCGGTGGAGTCGTTCGGGCGATCAACGCCAAAGGTTTCGCCGGCATCACGACGGGCCAGATGAACCGCCTCAACGAGATTGCCGTGCAGGCTGGGCTTCCCGTGAAGAACCTCGCGTTCATCAAGTTAGAGAACGGCGAATACAAAAGCCCGCTGTGGAAAATTTTCACCGACACGGAAAAAGCAGCCGTCGCCGCCAAGCTCGATCTCGCAGAAGGCGACATCGTGTTCTTCGCCGCTGGCTCGCGAGAAAATGTCAGCACCATCCTTGGCCGCGTCCGCACCGAATGCGCCGTCATGATGGAGCTCAACACCGACCCGACGAAATTCAATTTCCTCTGGGTCGTCGATTTCCCACTGCTTGCCCACGACGAGGAATCTGGCCACTGGGTGGCCGTCCACCATCCATTTACTCGCCCACATCCAGAAGACATCGCCAAGCTCGAAGCAGGCGACTACGCGAACGTGAGAGCCGTCGCCTACGATGTCGTGCTCAACGGTTACGAACTCGGCGGCGGCTCGATCCGAATCCACGAGAAAGACCTCCAAGCCAAGATGTTCAGCGTCCTCGGCGTCGGTCCAGAAGAGCAGCAAATCAAGTTCGGCCACCTGCTTGATGCTTTCCGCTTCGGTGCACCGCCGCATGGAGGTCTCGCTCTCGGTCTCGACCGTATCGCCATGTTAGTCGCTGGCGAAGATAGCATCCGCGAAGTCATCGCTTTTCCAAAAAACAACAAAGGTGCCGACCTCATGGCCAGCAGCCCGTGTCAGATCGAGCACAAGTTGCTGCGCGAAGTTTACATCCAGTCCACTCACAAAGACCCAAAACTCAGCCCTGAAAAAGCGATCGTTTAATAAGGAGTCGCTACACTCTTATCGTGAGTCATTGGGAAGCTCTGTCTAAGCCTCAGCCATCCGCGAGCTTATTGGATTCGACGTTTGAGTCCGAAATTTGGGTGCCTGCGATCATGTCTAAGAACAACCAAGAAAATGGTGTCATCAACGACGGCGTATAGTAGATGAAAGGGAAACCGTCGGAAACTCGCTCGGCGTAGCCCGCACGCATCAAAATGATGACTGCGGGGATTTCGTTTAATCGAAGCCAAAACCAAATCTAGTTCAGTCCAAAACGACGCAAGTATTCGTTCTGATACTTCAGAATAATGGGTGGCTGTATCACGAATATCAGCGGCAAGTTTTGGATGTCGAACCATCTGCATTCGACTACGCGCGTCCACACGCTTTCCAAAATTCTTCTTCAGACAATCCTTTGACTTTGCCCGACTTTAGATCCTCAAAACGCTTCACGGCTTCTTCATCGCTCACATCATGAAAATAGGGCTCGAAATCTTCAAGCAGTGAAGAAATCAACTCACTGCGTTCCATCTGATCAAGTTTCGCAGCTGCTTTGAGCAATTCAGTGACTTGTGACATGACTTTAAACAAGCAGAAGAGTCGCTTTGAGCCAACACCGTTTTTCTTATGTGAAGCGACCTGAGTTCATGCTGCGCTTAGAGAATTGCCGCCTCTCAATTCCCCCGAGGAATCCAGTCATCCGCTTTCACTGCGAGGATTTCGAGATAGTCGCGTTTGTCAGGCGTGGTGCGCTTGATGACTTCTAACACAGGAGCGTAGCTCTGGCCATTCATCGTGTGGGCTTCGAGAGTGGCAGCCAGCGGTGTGCTTTTTTTCACGTAGGCGAGGCGGGCTTTCGCGGAGAGTGGCGATTGAAGTAGGTAGGAAGAGAAACTTTCGTTCGCGGTGTTTGCCGCGCGGTCTGGGGGCGGCAGAGTGAGAATCAGATGAAATGTGCCTGTTTTCTCTGCCGGGCCTTCTGCGAATTTCTCGAACAAGCCATCGCGAAACTCAACGAAGGTCGCCCAATCGACTAACCAGCCGCCAGGGGTTTCTTGGATCGCCACCGGGATACCGCCGGGATGCTGGGCGGTGGTGACGGAGAAAACTAACAAGGTGTTGCCCGTGGCCTCGTCGATCTGGCTTTGCTTCACGGCGATGGACTTGAATGCCGTCGGCCCGTCTGGCGTTTCGCGGGAGTAGGCTTCCAGCGCGCTGCGGGTTTTTTCAGGAAATAACACATGAGCACTGCGGGCTGCCCAGTCGGGTGCTTCGAGAAAAGCGCGGAGCGAGGCTTCTGCGGCGGCGGAGACCTTGACGAGCGGTGGCGGCTCCGGCGGGGCTGGAGGCGTGACGTTTTCTGTGACCACCGGAGCGACGACGGTTTCTACTTTAGGAACAATTTCTAATGGCTGCATCGCAGCGGCACTCGCGGCGGAGCATTTGCTTGAGCGAACCCCAAGCGCGTAACCCATCGCCATTCCGACCATTCCTGCAAAGAGGCAGGCCAGCCCCATCATTCCTCGCGGCGGCGGTGCAGCTACCGGCGGTGTGGGTTTTACTGGCTCGGGTTCTGGGATTATTTCTAATGGCTCCTGAGTCTCCGGCACGGCTGGCGGAGTTTCTGCAAATGGCGCGGGCGGCTTGGGTTTCTCTGCCAGCACTGGCGGGACAGCCTCGGATGCACCGATGCCACTGTGAGGATCTGGGGCGATGATTTCGCTCCGACACTGCGGACACGGACCTTGTTGCGCGGCCATCGCCAACGGCAGGCGCAGCAGAGTGCCGCACACGGGGCAGTTGAATTGGATCACTTCAGCCATCGGGAAATCAGGAAGACGCGCGGTTTGTGGCAGAACATTTTATCTGTGTCGATCCTTCGGAATGCTAAAAGACCATGCAAGCTCCAGTGAAGCGGAGACTAATTGTAGTTCCTGATTGCCAGTCAGTCACCTGACTGTTAACTCCCAATCAACTCGCTAAGTGCGAAGTTCATTTGCCACGCATGAATTGACCTAACGAAACACAACTGCTTTTGCGACCAAACAAAAGCTACTGGGCCACCATCAAAACCGCGAATTTTATTGGCCCTCGAAAAGACAGAGCTGTCGCGCCGGATCGGCGCGGCTTGGCGTGTCTTTTCGAGAGGCGCTTCGCGGTGCCTGATGGTGGGGCGCGTTAAGTCCGCGCTCTTTTTTGTCCAGTAGTTCCGACTTGGTGCGTAGCCGCCCTTGCCTCCCTCCCTACCAGTTTCCTAGCACTCCTCTGCCTATTTTCTATCAAAAATGCTACTCTCGCCCAGTACACAAAAAATAACATGAAAACTAAACACCTCATCCCCATGCTCGCGCTCGCTTGCGCTAACGTCCATGCGGACGAAGCAAGCATCGTCACCGATCCTAGCAAGATCATAGAATCCACCACCTATGATCTAGGAGACCGCCTGCTTACCGTTCAGGAGCTTACCCCAGACGCACTGTCTGTGCCGCCGCTGCCACCACCCGTTGCACCTCAGCCCGCCCAGCCACCTCGCCCGGCCACCCAGCGGGTTGCACGCGCCTTCATCCAGATCGGCGGCACCACCTATCGGCAGGAGGGTCAGCCAGCCCGCTCGCTCATCACCTATCACCCACAGGGCGGCAGCGGGCCCGTCACCTTCTGGTCATCCGCAGACTGGAGCCTGCTCGCAGGGGTGAGAGAACTCACCGACTCCAGTGGGAAAATCTGGCAGCAAATGTGCATGATTACTTCCGTGGATCTGGACCGCCAAAACAGCCGCCTCCAGCCGCGAGAAAGACCACCCATCCCGAGCTTCCCCGCCGGACGAGCCACCTACCAGATCATCTCCGGGACTCCCGCCGCCGGAGCTATGGCACCCGTGCAGCTTTTCCTTTCCTACTACGATGACCACCTCGCAGAACTACAAGCCGCCTTCCAACAACGCGCCGCAGAACAGGCACGCCGAGTCGCCGAGGAAAAGGCCCACCCGCCCATCCCAGAAGACATCTTTGTTCAATACCGAATCATGGCTCCCGAGGAAATCGTGAAGCCAGAAACCACCCAAACCACCCCTTCAAATTGATAAATCACAAGCACATGAATACACTCCGTATACTCTTTGTATTTTTAACTGGTGTCCTCATCAGTTTTGGCCAAGGTGTGAATCCCTTGAATATTACCCGTATATCGCCGACTCAGTTCCAGTTGTCATGGTATGCCAACACCCTCCGCCCGTATCAACTTGAGAATAGCCCCGATCTAGCGAGTTGGGTGGAGTTGGGAAATCCTATTGTTGGCACTGGAGCAACAAGCGGTGTTTTGGTCACGAAAACAGCGGACAAAATGTTCTTCCGTCTGAGGAAAGGGGCAATGCGATCCGAGTTCGACGGGATTGCTATGTCCCGGCAGGATGACCACACCTACCCTGAGTTCGCTGTACCCGGGATTTTAGGAAGTCCCGCTGAGGTCGAGTTAGGATTTCAAATTAACTTTTTTGGGGAACTTTACTCAAAATGCTATGTCAATAACAACGGAAATATATCCTTTGGGAACCCATACACTCCCTTTACTCCGCAAAGTCTGTATAATTTGGGAGAAAAGATAATAGCTCCATTTTGGGCGGACGTGGATACGAGAAACCTCCAATCGAATGTTACGAGATTTAGTGCTGGGGGCGAACTAGTCAATGGCCGTCCCGCATTCGGAGTGACTTACAAAAATGTCGGTTATTTCGCGGCAAAGGCAGATAAACTTAACAGCTTTCAAGTGATAGTTATTCAAAGATACGATACTGGTGTAAATAATTTTGATATTGAATTTAACTACAACGCGGTGTCGTGGGAAACTGGAATCCTTGGAATTAATAATGGGTATGGGGAACCATCAGCAAGAGTAGGTATCACGAATGGGGGGACATTTTTCACAGAAATTACAGGCTCCGGGGTTCCATTGTCTTTTCTCGATACTATACTGTTCACAGGGACTCCCAATCTGGCCACAGGACTAATATACAATTCCCACAACAGTAGCATTCCGGGACGTTATGTTTTTCAAATGCGTGGCGGAAACCTGACTGGCTCATTCGCGGTTAATGCTGGTCCAGACCAAACCTTGGCTGAAACTCATTCGGCGGCTATTCAACTGAACGGCTCCATCAATCCCGCGAATTATCCCGGGCTCAGCTTCCGTTGGATCCAAAAAGACAATTACCCAACGGTGACTTTTTCTAATGACTCAATTCTCAACCCAATCGTCACGATTCAAATGCCAGGAGACTATGAATTTGAATTGACCGCTTCGGGCGGTGGAACATTGACAACGAGCGCAAGAGATACCGTCAAAATCAGTCATCCCGGTTGGTTTGATGTTTATGCTGGAGACTTTCTTTTTCTCACTGCACCTCAGTCCTTGACTCAGACGCTGCATGGCAGTGCGTCTTTCTCTGGAGGTGTGCCTGTTTCGGTGCATTGGGAGCAAATTCAAGGCGATGCGGTCACAATCAGTAACCCGAATACATTAGATCCTACAGTTACATTGCCGGGACCGGGGGAATATCTATTCACTATGAGCGCGACGACTAATCATGCGTCACCATTCACCACATCTTCATTAACCGCTATATACTACGAATCAGAATGAAAACGACTAAATCACTACACTTCATCGCCTTAATTTTGCTGTCGTTCGCCCAAGAGGTAAAAGCTGCATCTATTCAGATTAACTGGTCTATAGATTTCGACAGAAGAGTTTCTAATCGTTTATCGAGTCCATTGAGTGCGGGAACGGCCCTTGATGGAGACGGTACCTTAATCCAATTAGGGTTTTACACAGGTGCTACGCCATCAAACCCATTCCTGGGTTCGTGGGTTGAGCTTGCCACATCATCCATTGGAGACACTGGAGTCAATGAAGCTGGTAGGTTCAACGTTTCTACTACTTTAATTGAAGGTAGTTTTAATGCACCCGTGCCGGGAACACCGCTGGCTATCCGCTACTATGATGGCCTCACAGCGGCGACTTCTACCTATTTCAATGCCGCCTCAGACACGACAGGACCTTGGAATTGGGTAGCACCTGCAACTCAACCGCCGATTCTAGATTTGAAAATCACCAAACTCACTAGTGTCTTTCAATCTGGAATTTTCGGTGCTTTTCAGACAACGATTAGCACAGGAGTTCCTGAACCCACCCTACCAACCTTATTGCTTGTGGGAGGTGGCTTTTGGTGCATGAGGCGCCGAAGAGTAAAAACAGACACCTGAATCGACATCCTTAGATTTGCCTGATCATGAAAGCATTTCTCTTTCTTGCCGGATTAATTTTGGCAAGTAACTCATGTCTGAACGCGGCAAACATTCAAGGTTCTATATCAACTGGCGGCTTTAGGGATTTTTCAATCCAGCACTACAAACTTGTGGATCTACTCGCCGCAGGAAACGAAACTGCGGTCCGTTGCTTTGAGAAAAATCATCCACATCGACATGGACTGCTTTTACGCCGCCATCGAGGAGCGGGAAAATCCTGCGTTGTCCGGTAAGCCCGTCGGCGTCGGCGGCAGAGAGCGGCGTGGCGTGCTGACCACTGCGAATTATGAGGCGCGGAAATACGGTTGCCGTTCTGCGATGCCTGTTTTTAAAGCCCTCGAACTCTGTCCGCAGCTCATCCTCGTGCCGGTCCGCTTCGATCTTTATCGCTCGGTCAGTTCGCAAATCCGCGCCATCTTTGGTCGCTT
The DNA here is from genome assembly GCA_031414935.1 of Luteolibacter sp. Lineage (GTDB taxonomy): Bacteria > Verrucomicrobiota > Verrucomicrobiia > Verrucomicrobiales > Akkermansiaceae > Luteolibacter. The sequence continues at coordinate 297 of JANOQR010000213.1, read as the reverse complement.
TACGGACCTGATCGAGCCGCTCTCGTTAGACGAAGCCTATCTCGATGTTTCGCACCTTCAGAGCAGCGGCGAAGTCATTGCCCGCGAGATCCGCGCCCAGATTTTCGAGGAAACGCGACTCACCGCCTCCGCTGGCATTTCCTCTAACAAACTCATCGCAAAGATCGCCTCGGACTGGAACAAGCCCAACGGCCAGCACGAGGTGAAACCCGAAGACATCCCCGCATTCATGGCCGCATTGCCGGTCGGGCGGCTGCCGGGTGTCGGCGGTAAGATGCGCGCCAAGCTCGCCGCCAT
>JANOQR010000212.1:0-13189 GCA_031414935.1 Luteolibacter sp. | reverse complement strand
GGTGATCCTCCACTCTTTGGCTTTTCATGGGCCGGGGCGGATCGGAGTCCGCCCTTCCTTGGTTTTTGAACCCTTAAAGGCATTGAACCATAACCACCCTTCGGAAGTATCTAAACCAGAGCAGCAACCCGATTCTATCCGTGTCCATCCGCGTTCATCCGTGGTTCTCTTCCTCACATGAATGGGTTTACGCCCCAGTAGCCAGTAAAGTTGATTTTGACGGATGAAGCGGGGATGCAGAGTTTAGGCACCACGATTCTGGCGAATTCAACGAATCCCGAAGAAAGTCCATGCAGTGGCTGGAAATTTACTTCTTTAGATTCTGAATCATTCGTCAGATTCGCGAGATTCGTGGTGCCTAAATTCTTTGACCTCTGCCAGAACTGCGTTCCGTGTTTCATCCGTCAAAATCAATTTTTCGCGATACGAGTGTAGGAGCCTTGGTTTCAAATCGCTTGGCAAGCAGGCGGCGGGCGTGGAGATTCGGCGCGGGATGGGATTGAGCTTGGCCGAACTGCGTGACGGGCTGCCGGAAGGTGGCTTGTTTGGCGGCGGTGCGTGGCGGTGGTCGCCGGAGCCGCTGAAACTGACGGCGGCGGAGGCCCGGCAGATGCTGGCACTGGGTCATCCGTTGGCGCGGTTTCAGCAAGCGTGCGATGGGCTTTACCGGCGGAGTGCGGCGGGGAAATTGCCGGGTTGGCTGGCGGAGCTGCTAGATGAGGGGAAACCGGAGTGGCTGGCGAAATTGCAGCGCGAGCCGGGGACGGCAGAGCAATTTCCGCGAGTGATTCGCCCGGATTTGATCCTGACGGAGACGGGATTTTCCATGACGGAGCTGGACAGCGTGCCGGGCGGGATGGGCGTGACGGCGTGGTTGGCGCGGATTTATTCGCGGGCGGGATTCGATGTTTTGGGCGGGCCGGATGGGATGTTGGAGGGATTTCGCTCGCTGCTGCCGGAGGGCGGGAAAGTACTGGTGTCCGAGGAAGCGGCGGACTATCGGCCAGAAATGGAGTGGCTGACGCGTGAGCTGGGCGCGGCGTGGACGGTGCAGTCTGCCGAGGAATATCAACCGGGCGAGGATGCGCTCTATCGGTTTTTTGAGCTATTCGATTGGGAGTCGATTCCAGCGGCGCGTCACCTCGCGGAGGACGCGGCGGCGGGGAAAATCCAGATCACGCCGCCGTTTAAGCCGCACTTGGAGGATAAATTGTGGCTGGCTCTACTGTGGTCACCCGCGTTGAAAAAAGTCTGGGAACAAACGCTGCGCGGCAGCCATTTGAAGCGGTTACGGGCGTTGGTGCCGTTTGGCTGGGTGCTCGATCCCGAGCCATTGCCGCCTCACGCCGCGCTGCCACGGCTCAACGCGCATTCGTGGGAAGAGGTGGCGGATTTCAGCCAAAAGGAACGCCAACTCGTGCTGAAAGTGAGTGGCTTTCACGAGACGGCTTGGGGTTCGCGCGGGGTGTTCATCGGTCACGACATGCCAGCGGCAGAGTGGTCGGAGCGGCTTCAGTTCGCGCTGGAGCAGGCCTCGGAACAACCGTGGATACTGCAAGAGTTTCGCGAAGGTCGGCGCGTCGAGCATCCCGTTTTCCGGGACGATGGTTCGGTGGAAATGATGCAGGGCCGAGTCCGGCTTTGCCCGTATTTTTTCACGAACGACGCGGGGCAAACGAAATTTGGCGGCTGCCTCGCGACCATCGTCCCAGCGGACAAGAAAAAGATCCACGGTATGAGCGACGGGGTGTTGGTGCCGTGTGTGATCCGGTAGCCCAAGGAGGAAAATAGAAACCACGAAGGACAGGAAAATCACGAATTTCAATGGGTTGTGAGATTTGAATCGGAGACCCAACAGGTGAAGAAACCTCCATCTTTGACTCTTTCTTCTTTCGTGAGTTTTAGTGTCCTTCGTGGTTTCTATTTTCCCATTTAGCACCAGAACCCGCGCCGCGCTGGAGTGTGGAAAGTAGAGCAACTTCAAGTAAGTCGGAAACCGGAAACAACTCTCTTTGTAGCGGCTCATCGCTCTTCGTCGCAGCGCGACGCCGGATGGTAGCCGTGGACTTCAGTCCACGTTTTACAGCGGCGGAAGAGCGTGTCGCATCGCGACACTGGAACCGATGCGGAAAAGAGTTCCGATCCTGTGAGATTCCATTGCCACGACGTGGCAAGAATGCGCCCAAAACCAGACCGTGGGCTGAAGCCCACGGCTACCATCCGCCGTCGCGATGCGACGAAGAGAATGCACATCTCTCTGTCTCGGGAACTTCAAGTGAGTCGGGAGTACCGACCCGCCGTGTGGGATAGAGTTGGCAGCAACTTGGCCCAAATTATTCAGAAGGACATCCGTTTTTCTGTTCTGCGTCTTACTCCGCCAACTCCGCGTCCTCCGCGTTTCGCTTGGCAACTTTGTCCAGATTTGCACCAGCTCAGGCTCTAACGCTATTTCCTCAAGTGCTTCATTCTTAATTTGTCAGATGTTTTAGGATCAACAATTTCAACGGTTCGCTATCGCCCTCGAATGAAGCGATTGAGGCGGCGAGCATTTCGGCGGTGGCCATGCGGTCCCACCGGATTTCAAAACCGTATTCTTTCGCGAGGTGCCCGATGAAAAGCCGTTGGACTCGTCCTTTCCCTTCGCGGAAAGGATGGGCAGCGTTGATTTCCCCGAGATAGTGGGCAAATCGCTCCGCCCAATCGACCGCTGCGGGCGACTTCCTCCAAAGATCCCGCTCGGTGGCCAGTTCGTCGAATGCCTTGGCAAGATAGTTTTCGATGTGAAGGTGCGAGCCGAAGCGGCTCCATGTCCACGGTGCGGAGTTCACCCGCCCAAGCATAAACATCCTGAAATAAGTGACGATGCATCGCCCGCAGATGGGTGAGATCAAAAGAAGCGGGCAAAGGATCTTCCGAGAACTCGAACTGACGGATGATAGCCAATTCACCTTCGTATTCCTCAAGAAGGGTGGCGTCTTGGATACCTGCCAGATTTTTCAGGATGCCCGTTTCAGAATCCACGTAGGGATCTCCAGTATCACCCCTGTAAGCCGTATCTTGCCTTCACACGCTGGCGATATTGTTCCGTGGACAAGGTTCCACCGACCACCTCTTGCAAATCCTCCATGGCTTGGGCGCGCGGTTTGATGCCTTCTAATGCAGCGTTGCCCAGTGCGTCCCTCAAGTGCTTGCGTCGTTCGGTCTTTACGTCGATGGAAACAGTGCGGAGAGATGTTTTCATTGCCTGAAGCTACGTGTCTGAAGGTTTTTTACAAGCAAGTTCCCCGCGAAGTTCCGCCAAAAGAGACCCCAGCCATAGGAAATGGGGTCCGTGTGAAGGCTGGGAAAATGATATTGCTTCTACATCCCCGACATCTAGCCCATCCAAAAAGTCACTATCCCACACCAACGATAACAAGCCGCCTTGGGTGTTGGGAATGCCAAGCGATCCAAAAAATAAATTACCCCGAATCACACTGGCAACCCATTAGGCAACAATGACTTGGCATCGCTGATTTTTCGCTCTTGCGGGTGCTAACCTTTTTTCTAATATCTAGGACTGAACTAATACACTGTTCGGCAGAGAATATTGCAATGAAGCTGCAACCCTTGATCGATCTTGCAAACACGGTGCCCTCGACACCTTATCGTGATTTTCAGTACCCACGCCCAACCAAACACAGTATAGCGAAGATCAATGAACACTTCGGCATTGTCTTGCCTTACTCGCTACTCGAGTTCGTCCGATGCTGGCGGGCGAGCGGCACACTTTTGGCAAGCCTTGGGCCTGATTACGACTCGTATAATCATATTATCCGAATCAACAGCTACTGGAGGCACCGAAGAAGAACACGCAGAATCCCAAACAATCTCGTGGTGTTCAATCTATCACATGACGAAGACTGCGATTGCTTCGACGTGTCGCGGTTTGACTCAGCAACGGGAGAGTATGCCATTCAATATTGGTTTCCAGGAACAACCGAGGAGATCATCTATCGTTCATTCCCCGAATATATGAAGGCGCAGTTGGACGGCTGGACGAGCTCAAAAACAAAGAACGCCGAACAAGACGCTCCATCCGACGGCGATAACGTGGCAGTTTGAATTCGGGCTTCCTTTCCGCCGCGGATGAGCTAGACGTTAGCCAGAAAACAAAGAACAAGAAAATGCGAATCATTCTACTTGCGGGACTGCTCCTGTCCTCAATCCTCAGCGGCCAAACTCCAGAAGAGGTATCCTCCATCGAGAAGCGCATCGAAGCGGCATGGACTACAAATACAAATCAGGCCTTTGAAGCACTCTATTGCAAGACAGATGCCGATCAGACCCAGATCGACAGCAAGGTTGCAGGCTGGATTGGGAATAGGGCTTTCAAGAAAGAGCAGGGGTCGAAGATTCGAATTGTAAGATATTTGAGCAAGGCTGAACTAGAGAAGCTTGCTGATTCTAAGAATGGAGATGTCAATGCAGCTCGATACCAAGAGTATTTAGACGGCATCACCAAGCCCGTCCTGATGAATGGCAATTCGTATATTCAGAACATTCCTGCGGTCGGCTTGCTCGAGCTTGAGATCACCTATTTGCCCAGTGGTAGCCTTACCCGATTTGTTTCTGTCGGCAGCTCGAAGGACGGCAAGTTGCTATTGACCACACTCAAAAGAGGCTAACAAGATGCTGGGCTGGGAAATTCCAAACTCTTGATTCGTCAGATTCGCGAGATTCGTGGTGCCTAAAGTCCAATGCCTTTAAGGATTCAAAATGAGCATCTGGACGGGTTTTCATGCAGAAAGAGTCGTGGTGACTGTAACCAAGGAGCGGCGATCTCCGAATCGCCGATGCCCATGAAAAGCCAAAGGGTGGAGGATCACCGCTTGTCTTTGGCTTTTCATGGGCTGGGGCGGATCGGAGTCCGCCCTTCCTTGGTTTTTGAATCCCTAAAGGCATTGGGCTAAAATCTTTGATTGCTGCCGGGATCAGGTGATCTGGGGGGGCATATTCGATGTTTGCGTGGGAAGAGACAGGCAGAAAGCTCGCCTCCTTTTCGTTGACGATTCTGACAATTCTCCAAGCTGGTATTCGACATGCTAATCATTGGACAAACTCCTCATGTCGATCCACGTCGCCCTGCACCATCGGACCTCCTACCGCTATGATCGCCCGGTGGGCCATGGCGCGCATGTCGTCCGCCTCCGCCCCGCCCCGCATTGTCGGTCCCGGATTCTCGCATACAGCCTGAAAATCGGCCCGGCGGAGCATTTCATCAACTGGCAGCAAGACCCGCAGGCCAACCACCTCGCGCGGTTGGTGTTTTTGGAAAAAGCGGACCGCCTCGATGTGGAGGTGGACTTGGTGGTGGAAATGTCGGTGCAAAATCCCTTCGATTTTTTCCTCGAAGAGTATGCGGAAAATTACCCGTTTTCCTATGATCCCGAGCAATCCTCCGAGCTCGCGCCTTTCCTTTCCACCGCCGAATGTGGGCCGACACTGAAGCAGTGCTTGGCTCGCTTCATGAAGCCGTACGAGAATCGCAAAGAGCGGACGATTGATTTCCTCGTGAGTCTCAACTCCGCGTTGCAAGGAGCCATCGAATACAAAGTCCGGCTCGAACCGGGCGTGCAGACGCCGGAGGAAACGCTGCTAAAACGCTCGGGTTCGTGCCGGGATTCCGCGTGGTTGCTGGTGAATGTGCTGCGCCAGCTCGGCCTCGCGGCGCGTTTTGTGTCCGGCTATTTGATCCAGTTGAAACCCGACGTGAAATCGCTGGATGGCCCGTCGGGTGCGGAGGTGGATTTCACCGATCTACACGCGTGGGCAGAGGTTTATTTACCCGGCGGCGGCTGGATCGGGCTGGACCCGACATCGGGATTGCTGGCGGGTGAGGGGCATTTACCGCTCGCGTGTTCGCCCGAGCCATCGAGCGCGGCACCGGTGAGCGGTGGCGTGGAGCCGTGCGAGTCCGAGATGGAGCACGAGATGAAAATCACGCGCATCCACGAGTCCCCGCGCACGACATTGCCGTATTCCGACGAGCAGTGGCAGGACATCCTCGAATGCGGACGCGAGACGGATCGCGCACTGGAGGAAATGGACGTGCGCCTGACGATGGGCGGCGAGCCGACGTTTATCTCGATGGACGACTTCGATGGCGATGAGTGGAACACCGCCGCGATGGGGCCGACCAAACGCAAGCTCTCCGACCAGCTCATCAAGCGGCTCCACGCCCGATTCGCGCCGGGTGGGCTGCTATTTTACGGCCAGGGAAAATGGTATCCCGGCGAGCAACTGCCGCGTTGGTCGTTGTGCTGCTATTGGCGCAAAGACGGCCAGCCACTCTGGAATGACATTTCCCTGATCGCGGACGAATCCATCGACCACGGCCACGACGCCATCACCGCGAAAATCTTCGGTTTCACCCTCGCGAAAAATCTCGGCATTGATCCGAAATGGATGCAGCCCGCCTACGAGGACGCATTTTACTACATTTGGCGCGAACGGCGGCTGCCGACGAATGTCGATCCGCTGAAATCGAACCTGAAGGACAAACTCGAACGCGATCGCCTCGCCCGGATTTTCGAAAACGGCCTGCAAACGGTGATCGGCTACGTTTTCCCGCTGGAACGCAGCGAAGACTCGTGGAAAAGCGGGCCATGGTTCCTGCGCGATGAGACGCTTTTTCTGCTGCCGGGCGACTCGCCCATCGGCTACCGCCTGCCGCTCGACTCGCTGCCGTGGGTGGCGGAGGCCGAGTATCCGTGGATCATCGCCGAAGACCCGACCCGCGAACTCCATCCGCTGCCGTCGCATCCCGCCAGCCGGGTGGAAATGCAGCGGCGCGCCGAGGCGGAAATTCCCGCGTCTGCCGCGCCACCCGCCGCCCGCGATGATGCGCCAAAAACTGTCCGCGCCCCCGAGGCCCAGGAATCCGCTGCGTGGATCACCCGTTCCGCGCTGTGCCTGGAGCCGCGAGAAGGCCGTCTGCATGTTTTCCTGCCGCCGATGAAAACGACGGAAGATTTCATCGAACTCATCGCCGCCATCGAGAAAACCGCGACCACGCTCGCCGTGCCAATCATCCTGGAAGGCACGCCGCCCGCTTATGACCCGCGCATCCGCGTGCTCAAAGTCACGCCCGATCCCGGCGTGATCGAGGTCAATCTCCAGCCCGCCAGCTCGTGGGATGAACTCGTTTCCAACACCACGATTCTCTACGAAGAGGCCCATCAATGCCGCCTCGCCACGGAGAAATTCATGGTCGATGGCCGCCACACCGGCACTGGCGGCGGTAACCACATCATCATTGGTGGGGAAACGCCATCGGACAGCCCGCTGCTCCGGCGGCCAGATTTGCTGCGGAGCATGTTGACGTTTTGGAATCATCACCCGTCGCTGAGTTACCTGTTTTCCGGCTTATTTGTCGGGCCGACCTCGCAGGCGCCACGGATCGACGAGGCGCGCAATGACTCGATCCACGAGATCGAAATCGCCTTCCGCACGCTGGATGGAAACGAGCCGCCGCTGCCGTGGAAGGTGGATCGCGCCTTGCGCCACTTGTTGATCGACGCGACGGGAAACACGCATCGCGCCGAGTTCTGCATCGATAAACTTTACAGCCCGGACACCGCGACGGGGCGGCTGGGATTGCTAGAAATGCGGAATTTCGAAATGCCGCCGCACGACCGGATGAGCCTCGCCCAGCACTTGGTCTTGCGCGGGTTGGTTGCGCGTTTTTGGGAAGAGCCTTACCACCATCCGCTGGTGCGCTGGGGCAGCGAAATCCACGACCGCTGGATGCTGCCGCATTTCACTTGGTTGGATTTTTGCGAAGTGCTGGCTGACTTGCGGAAGCACGGCTGCCAGATCGAGGACGAGTGGTTCGCGCCGCATTTGGAGTTCCGTTTTCCCCGGATCGGTGAGTTCAACCAGCGCGGAATCGAGGTCGAGCTACGCCACGCCATCGAGCCGTGGCACGTGCTTGGCGAGGAGGGCGCACCCGGCGGCGCGGTGCGCTACGTGGATAGTTCGGTGGAACGCTTGCAGGTGAAAATTTCCGGCATGACGGGCGAGCGTCACCTTATTTCCTGCAACGGCTGGAAAATCCCGCTGCATCCCACCGGCACGCAGGGCGAGTTTGTGGCGGGCGTCCGCTACCGGGCGTGGCAACCGCCGGGCTGCCTGCATCCCACCATCGCCCCGCACACACCGCTGGTTTTCGATCTGGTGGATCTCTGGAATGAACGCTCGCTGGGTGGCTGCACTTACCACGCGTCCCACCCCGGCGGACGCAGCCATGAGACATTTCCGGTAAATTCCTACGAAGCCGAGGCCCGCCGTCTCGCGCGTTTCTCCCGCCAAGGCCACAGCAGCGGCACGATCCAGGTGAACGAGCCGCCGCCTAGCCCCGACTTTCCCTTCACGCTGGACTTGAGGACCATCCCGTGAGCCTCTGGGTGGCGTTAATCGCATGGCGGATATTTCACGCATCACCCGGATTTCTTACCAGTCGCAGACCTCGACGACTGGGCCGGCTTTGTCATGGAATGAAGCCAGCGATGGCGATGGCCGGGTCCGCCCTCATTGGAGCCGCCTGCATCAGGAAATCCAGCAATGGAGCCCGGATGCGCGGGCTGCGATGGCGACGGCGGCGGGCCGCTTGATCGAAGATTTAGGCACGACTTTTAATGTTTTCAGCGATGCGGGTGGGGCAGGCCAGCCCTACGAACTCGATCCGATCCCGCTGCTGATTCCCGCTGAAGAGTGGGCGAAAGTCTCGGCGGGTTTGGCCCAGCGGGCGCAACTGCTGGACGCGGTGCTGGTGGATCTCTACGGCCCGCAAACGCTGTTGGAAAAAGGGCTGATTCCGCCGGATTTGGTCCATTCCAGCGCGGCATTTCTGGCCCACGCACGCGGCGTGCAGCCGCCGGGCGGACGGTTTTTGCGGGCTTGCGGCTGCGATCTCATCCGCCTCGCCAGCGGGATGTGGACGGTGCTGCGCGATCACACCCGCATCCCCGGTGGTCTCGGCCAGACGCTCGAAAACCGCAAAGTCGTCTCCGGCCTCCTCGGCGAATCGTTTGAGGCACTCGAAATCGCCCCACTCGGCGGATTTCTGGAGTCTGAGCGGGAAACGCTGCTGTCGCTGGCCATCAGCCGAAACAAGGGCGCGAACGTCGTTTTCCTGACGCCGGGTTTCCGCCATCCGTCGTATTTTGAGCACGCTTACAAAGCGCGGCTGCTCGGTTTCCCGCTGGTGGAATCCGCCGATCTGACCGTCCGTGAGCGGCGCTTATTTCTCAAAACTCTCGGCGGCCTGCGACGGGTGGATGTGGTCGTTTGTCGCCTCGATTTCGACGAGCTGGACCCACTCGAATCCAGCGGCGGCGGCAGCGAGGGCGTGCCGGGCCTCATCGAAGCGTGGCGGGCTGGCAACGCGGTGATTTCCAATGCGCCCGGCTCAGGATTTGCCTCATCGCCCGCGCTGATGTCGTTCCTGCCGCAGATTTGCCGCGAGTGGTTTGGCGAAAATCTGCGGCTGCCCTTCGTGGAAACGTGGTGGCTGGGCCAACCCGAGGTGCGGGCGCGGGTGTTCGATCAATTTCACCGCTTCGTGCTGCTGTCCGCCGCGCCCGATCTCGATCCGCTGCTGCCGCTCCAGTGTTCCGGGCTTTCGCCGTCCGCCCGCAAGCAATGGATGCAGGTGATTCAGTCGCGGCCACACGATTTCGTGGTGCAGGCAGACGTGCGGCCCAGCGAGGCGCCGATGCTGGAAAACCGGCAGATTCATCAGCGTCCGGTGCTGTGGCGCGGTTTCACGGTGCTGCGGGAAACCGACGCCATCGTCCTGCCCGGCGGACTCGCGCGGGTCGGGCGCGGGCGACTTCCGCCGCAAATGTGGCCGGGCCACGCGGGATTCACCAAAGACGTGTGGGTGGCGGGCATCGCCGTAGGGTTGGCCAAAGACTCGCGAATCGTCCGGGAAATGGGCGCTAGCAGAGGACTTCCCCCGCAGGAAGTTCCCAGCCGGATCGCGGAGCAGTTGTTCTGGGTGGGTCGTTACGCAGAACGCATCGAGCTTTCCACCCGCTTGCTCCGCGTCGCCATGCGCTGCCTGAGCGGCGAGACGGAACGTTTCAGTGCCTGCGTCAGCTTGATGCAGGCTGTCGGCTTGATCCCGAAAAGCCTCGCGGTCCATCCCGCCCGGGCCATGGGTTTGCTCTCGTCGCTGATTCACGATCCCGCCGAGGCGAAGGGCATCTGCGCGCTCACTTGCCTGCTTTTGCAGAACGCCGCCGCCGCTCGCGACCGCCTCTCGGACGATACTTGGCGCTTTTTCAACCGCCTCGATGGCATCGTGCATCCCACCAAGACCGCGCCCGGAACGGCTGAGATCCATCGCACGCTGGACAACCTTGTCCTCCACCTTGCCGCTTTTTCCGGGATGCAGGCGGAAAATATGACGCGCGGTCACGGCTGGAGATTTTTGGAAACCGGTCGCCGCATTGAGCGCGGGCTGGGCGCACTTTCGCTGCTGGAAACTGCCGCGAAAGATCCTCTCGGGTTGCTCGGACTGCTCGATCCGCTGCTGGAAACTTGCGACAGCGTGATGACCTACCGCCGCCGCCATTTTTCCAGCCCCCAGCTCGATGCGACCATCGAGCTGATTTTCGCCGATCCCACCAACCCGCGCTCGGTGATTTTTCAAATGCAGGTGATCCACGCCGAGATTGCGCGGCTGCCGGGAAATGCGGATTTCGGCCTGATGCCGCGCATCCGCGAGCAAGCAGCCGACCTCGCCGCCCACTGCACGCTGCCGCCGGATGGCACGATGCCGGATTTCGGGAACCTCGCAAAAACCCTCGAAATTTTCTCCGACTCGCTGACGCAGCATTTTTTCAGCCACTCGGTGCGGAGGGTTTATTGAACGATGAAATACCAACTCATCCATCGCACGAAATACCGCTATGACGGGGCCGTGACCGTTTCTCATCACCTCGCCAAGCTCGCACCGCGCAGTTCGCCCAGCCAACGCTGCCCGTGGCACGAGCTGGAAATTCTGCCCATCCCGGTGGGCCGTGGCGTGCATTTGGACGCCTACGGCAACACCACCGCCTATTTTGAGATCGAGGGGAAACACGAAACGCTCGAAGTGATCGCCCGCAGTTTTGTGGAAGTTTCCGCGCCCACCACTACCGATCCGGCCTCCACCCAGCCGTGGGAACAAGTGCGCGATGCCTGCCAAGCCGAAAAACTCACGCACGGCTCAGACGCAGGAAAATTCCGCTTTGCCTCGCCGATGGTGCCGGTGGGCGCGGACTACGCCACTTTTGCGAGAGCGGATTTCCCCGCAGGCCGCCCGGTGTTGGCGGGTGTGGTCGCGCTGACGGAACGCATTTTCCGGGAATTTCGCTTCGATCCACGCGCTACCGATGTCAGCACGCCAGTGGATGAGGTCATGAAAAAACGTGCGGGCGTCTGCCAAGACTTCGCCCACCTGATGCTTGCCTGCCTGCGTTCGCTGGGGCTGCCCGCCCGCTACGTGAGCGGCTATTTGGAAACCGCGCCACCCGCCGGTCAGGCGCGGTTGATCGGCGCGGATGCTTCCCACGCTTGGGTTTCCGTTTTCTGTGGCGATGACGCTGGCTGGGTCGATGCCGATCCGACCAATAATCTCCTCCCCGCCGAACGCCACGTCACCCTCGCGTGGGGTCGTGATTTCTCCGATGTCAGTCCGCTGCGCGGCGTCACTCTGGGTGCCGGTGGCCAACACCTCGAAGTCGCCGTGGATGTGATCCCGCTGGCTGATTGAGCCGCGTTGTCAAAAAAAAGACCCAGTGTTACCACCGGGTCTTTTGGAAATTTTTTTTGTGGGAAACCTCAGATAATCCCAGCTTTTTTGAGCGTCACGAAAGCACCGTTTTTGTTGACGGTCTTGAGGGCGCGGCAGCTCAGTTTGATTTTCACGAACTTGTTGAGTTCAGGCACCCAGATGCGCTTGGTGTGAAGATTCGGAGAAATCGTCCGTTTCACGACCTTCGTGACGTGACGACCGATTCCGCCTTTCTTCTTGGCCAAACCTGAACGGTGAATTTTCCCGCCAGAGCGGACGCGGGTTCCTCGAATGCTGCAAATACGTGCCATAATTAAAAAGTGCTGGGGTTGCGGGACGCGGAGAATGGCCGTGAGAGCCAACCCGTCAAGTCGAATCCTGACTATTTTCAGGGCGCGTCCGCTGGCCGCTTTGCGAAGAAATAATGCTTGAGTGCTTCGATGGCGCCGTAGCCGTGAGCGGCGGTGGTGACGAGTCCACCGCAGGACGTGACTTTTTGTTTAACGGCGGCCACGGCATTTGCGGGACACGCGATCATGCCTGCGGCGGCGGGATCGAGCATCTCCACATCGTTGTGGCTGTCGCCGATGGCGAAACGGTGGGCAAGCGGGAGTTGATAGATCTCGGCGAGATGGCAGAGGCTGCTGCCTTTTTGAAAATCTCGGTGGCCGAAGCGCAGGTAGATCGCATTTCGCTGCCAAGAAAAGTGAGGCTCGGCGGCGGTGATGGGACCGATGTGGTCGATGATCCATTCCATTTCTTCCTCGGTTTGGGAAATGATGCCTGCCGGTTCGCCCTCGAACTCGATCCACTGTGCGCCGGTGTGGTGCTCGATTTCCCGTCGCAGGTGGGCGAGGAGTTTTTTGGAATGCTTGAAAAGGGCGTGGATTTCCTTTTCGCAGCGCGTGTTCCATTTCGTTTCCGGCAGCCAACGTCCGAAGTGGTTCGGGAAATAAACTTCGCGCTCGCGGGCGACCACCCAGTCTGGCAGGAAAGGGAATTGGCTCTCGATGAAACCCTCGACCATCTGCGGCATGGAGCGGCCAGTGTTGATGCCCCAGACGATGTCTTGCTCCTCGCGCAGCCTCTGGATCAGCCTGAAAAATCCCACTGGCACTGGCGGAACATCTGCAGCGCAATGCAGCGTACCGTCGAAATCGAAGGAGAGAATCGCGCGAGGCGCAGACGGGGCGGGAAGGGGAATCATGGTCTTCGAAAACAGGCTCTATCGGGCGCGAAGCTACTCACAAGCGGCCCAGATGCGAACTGTAGATTTTGGCCGAGATGATATTAAAAAGGCATCCGTTCTCGGGGAAATGGTTCTTGACGCATGGGAGGCGGGTTCTTGTTGTCGGTGCAGTTTAA
>JANOQR010000211.1:0-6757 GCA_031414935.1 Luteolibacter sp. | reverse complement strand
CCAACCCGCCTGGGGAGCACCCCACGCTTCTTCGATTTGTTGGACCAGATGATTTCCTAACTTCGGTAAGGTTCGTGCCATGTCCGAGACTCTACCAAGCTCTCAGGAATTGAAAGTCAAAAAGCTAGCGGACTTTGGTATCAGTCGTCACGGGTGATTTTCATCCCCTTGAAACGCCACGGAGCATAGCCTTGTCTGATGAGTTTATCCGCCTGTAGGCCGCACGCGCTGACTCGCCAAACGGGTAGCGGACCGGCTTCGTAAGCGGCGATTTCTTTACCGGGGACTTTCCAGCCGACGAACAAAACGACGTGTTTGTGATTGAGGAGGATGTCGCCCGGTCGCAGGTGAGACCATGATTTCAGTGGCACGCAGATTTCTGGAAGTTGGGCGGTGGAGTAGGGACGGCTGAGGTTCCAACAGCGAGAAACGAAGCCGGAACAGTCGATGCCACAAGCATCTTGGCTGGTTCCGGCGTCGCCGAGTTTTCGTTTTGCATCGCTGGCGATATCGCCCGCCTTTTTTCCGGCTGCGATCTTTGCTAGAAACGTTTCAGGAGTGTCGAAGCCGCCCCATTGATAAGGCATACTCGTGGCCATCACTCCGGGTTTCCACCAGCCACCTGGTTTTGATAGACGATGATCGGGGGTATCGACCCGGATGCCGTGCGAATCCGCACCGTGGCTGGCATGACGCTCGTCGGGCATCCATTTCACCTGAGTGTATCGGTATGCCGTGGCGACTGCCTGATCCGGGGTGACTTGTGGGCCGCAGGATGAAAGACAGGTGATGAAAAATGCTAGATAAGCGAAGCGCATGGAGAAAGTCAGAGCGAGTCTCTCACGCCTTTTGCGACTGGATCAGAGCAGCAGCCACAAAGCCGGAAAAAAGCGGATGAGGGTGGTTAGGCTTGGATTGAAACTCCGGGTGGAACTGGGCACCGATGTAAAACGGGTGATCTGGCAGCTCGACAATTTCCACCAAACCTTCTGCGGCAGAGACCGAGGAAATGACGAGGCCTGCTTCCTGCACGCGATCCTGATAGTCGGAGTTGAACTCGTAGCGATGGCGGTGACGTTCATGGATTCGATCCACGTTTCCGTAGAGATCCGCCGCTTTCGTGCCGGTGAAAAGGATGGATTCACACGAGCCGAGACGCATGGTCGCGCCCATGTCTTCGATGCCTTTTTGTTCTTCCTGAAGGCAGATGACGGGATGCTTCGTGGTCTTGTTAAACTCCGTCGAGTTCGCGTCTTTCAGGCCGCAGACGTTGCGAGCGTACTCGATGGTGGCGATTTGCATTCCGAGGCAGATGCCGAAGTAGGGGATCTTTTTCTCGCGGGCGTACTTCGCTGCTAGAATTTTTCCTTCCGTGCCGCGATCTCCGAAACCACCGGGAACGAGGATGCCATCGACATCGCCGATGACGGCTTTCGCGCCGTGATCTTCGATGGCTTCGGCTTCGACGCGGACGATCTGGACCTTGGTGTCGTGATGCGCTCCGGCGTGGATGAGCGATTCGTAAATGGACTTATAGGCGTCCTGCAATTCGATGTATTTTCCGGCGACGGCGATGGTGACTTTGTGCTTCGGGTGAATCACTTTTTGCACAAATTTCTCCCAATCTTCCAAAGCGGGCGAAGGCGTGTGGCCGAGTCCTAACCGGTCCACGACCAGTCTGTCGATCTTGTCCCGGCGGAGGTCTAACGGGCATTCGTAAATTGAGTGGGCGACATCTCGGAACGCGACGACGTTCTTGCGTTCGACGTTGCAGAACATGGCGATTTTTTTGCGGTTGTCTTCGTCGAGATCGGTCTCCGTGCGGCAGATGATGATGTCTGGCTGGATGCCGAGTTCGCGGAGTTTCGCGACGGATTGCTGAGTGGGCTTGGTCTTGGCTTCGCCCGCCGCCTTGATGTAGGGGAGCAAGGTGACGTGGATGAAGCAGACGTTTTCCTTGCCCACTTCGAGCGCGAATTGCCGCAGTGCTTCGATGAAAAGCAGTCCTTCCATGTCACCGACGGTGCCGCCGATCTCGGTGATGAGGACATCGGTCGTTGGGTTGTCCTCCGAGACTTTGTGCATCCGCAGTTTGATTTCGTCGGTGACGTGCGGGATGAACTGCACGGTTTTTCCGAGGTATTCGCCGCGCCGTTCTTTTTTGATGACGGTGTCGAAAACTTGCCCGGATGTGAGGTTATTCATCCGCGAGAGGATGCCCGAGGTGAAGCGCTCGTAGTGGCCGAGATCGAGATCCGTCTCCGCGCCGTCGTCGAGGACGTAAACCTCGCCATGTTGATAGGGCGACATCGTGCCGGGATCGACGTTTAGGTAGGGATCGAACTTCTGCATCAGCGTGGTCAGCCCACGATGTTCTAGCAGCGTTCCGATGGATGCGGCAGCGAGTCCCTTGCCGAGTGAGGAGACGACGCCGCCGGTAACGAAGATGTATTTCATAAAAAGTTAGTTAGTTTTCAGTGTTCAGTTTTCAGCGGCAAGAAGCCTCTCGATTTCCCTGGCCTGTTCTGGGGTATCGACGCCGGGTGAGGTGTCGGAGGTGATGATGACTTTGATGGTGGCGCCGTTTTCGAGGGCGCGGAGTTGTTCGAGGGACTCGGCTTGTTCGAGGGGCGAGGGCGGCCAGGTGACGAAGCGTTCGAGAAAACTCCGCTGATAGGCGTAGATGCCTTTGTGGCGGAGGACGGGCAGGCCAGCGACGGGATTTCGGAAAAATGGCAGCGGCGAGCGGGAAAAATAGAGCGCGCGGCCATCGAGTGTGGTGGCGACTTTGACGACGTTTGGATCGTGAACGGCGGGATCTGATGGATCGAGCGGATTGGCAGCGGTGGCCATGTCGAGCGCGGGGTCGGCGGTCATCGCAGCAGCGAGTTCGTCGATGAGCGCAGGATCGATCAGCGGTTCGTCGCCTTGGATGTTGATGATGTGGGTCGCTTGTGGGACGGACTTTACGGCCTCAGCGATGCGATCCGTGCCGGTGGGATGATGCGGCGAGGTCATGGCGACTTTGCCACCGAAGGCGATCACCGCGTCACGGATGCGCTCGTCATCCACGGCGACGATGATGTCATCTAGCAGCGAGCATTTTTTGCAACGCTCCCAAACGTGCTGGATCAAAGTTTTCCCCGCGATGAGGTGAAGCGGTTTTCCGGGGAAGCGCGTGGAGCCCCAGCGAGACGGGAGAACCCCGAGGATGTAGGTGGGAGCTGGAGAATTGGACACGCTTGGCAAAGGTTGGGCGAGCGTATGGCGGATACGAGCCTGCGGACAAGAGCGGTTTCGGAAAAATAAATTTCCGCCGCGTGTCAGCAAGATTTCCGCTGAAAAATGGCGAGCTGGAGGAAACGAAAGTCACACCGAGATTTCGACGAGTTCGGCTTTCTCTGCGAAGAGGGAACCTTCGTCCACGACCTCCAGATAGAGCTCGATGGAGTCTTGGATTTTCCGCAGTGCGTCGTCTCGGTCCCGGCCTTGGCTGATGCAGCCGGGCAGGTTTTGCACCGCAGCGGTGAAGCCGCCGTCGATGGATGGTTCGAGCAGAATTTGAAATTTCACACCCCATGTTCTGGGAAGCTGGCGAGAGCAAATCAAGCGAAGAAATGCTCAAGAAATCTTGATGGTTTCAGGATTCCAACTGCCGGATCGTGAGGGCGAGAGCGGCGTAGTCGGACTCGCCCGTGAACTCGTCGCGAGGATGGCTGGTGCAGCGGCGTTTGACTGCTTGCCAAGCGGTTGGATCGAGAGACTCAAAAAATTTCGCGAGCGATTCTTCGAGCGGCTCGGCGAAGGTCCAACCGAGGACGTGCTCGTCGATCCAGCGACCGGTCTCGGTTTCCTTTGCGCCGATGACAGGGACGCCGAAACAGCCGCCCTCGTAGATGCGGTTAGGGAGTAACCAAGCTGAGTTTCCGTTGGGATCGCTCATGTCGAAGGCCCAGTTGAAGTCGATCTCGGCATACATTTCTGCGAGTTCGTCGGGGTAGAAATAGGAGCCGTGAAATTCAAGGTTCGGTAGATTTCCTAGCAGCGAATCGAAGTCCTCCGCGATGGTGCCCGCTGGGTAGCCGCGTAGGACAAATTTCACTTTATCCCCGAGACGAAGTGCAAGCTGGTGCATGATTTCCAGACTGCGGCGGCAGCGCAATGCTCCGAAGCAGCCGATCACCCACGGGCGTGCGGCGGCAGCGGGGGCATCGCTGAATACGGGGGCGGGAAGTCGGCGACTGGGATAGACTTTGTTTTCGAGCAGGAAAATTTCGCCGCTGAATTTTTGGACGGGCTGGAAATACTCGCGGACAAATCCGGGCGAGGTGGTGACTAACAGCGCGGTGCGTTTCAGGACGGTGCGTTCGATGGCGCGGAGGATTTTGGAAACGATGCTGCCGCCGATCATCGCGGGCTGGATGTCGGCGAGTTCGAGCACGAGCGGGACTTGGCGAAATGCGAAGAAGCGTCCTAGCAGCGCGAGGAGTGCGTTGTCGGTGTTGACCACGTAGATGACGGCGCAATTTCCGAGTCGGTCACGATTTGCAAACAGCACGCCGACGCATTTCACGAAGGCCCAAAGCCGTTGAAGATAGCGGCGGTTGTAGGTGGTGCCGAGGTGGATGTTTTCCCATGTCGGCGGCGTGTCGGGCTTATCGCGCACGCGGTGGAAGGTGAAGCCGATCACCTTGCGGCCCTGATCTTGGAGGGCGGCGATGCGTTTCATCACCCGCGCGTCGCCCCGCTCGTGCGCGAAGAAGGCAATGGGACGAAGCGGAGAGTCGGACACCCCACCAGCGTGGAAAAGCGGTGACGCAGTTTCAAGAGATTCTCTTGAAACTGCCGAAATCAGGTGACGGGGAGCGGCGCGGGGGATTTTTCTTTCGGATTCGCACGGCTGGATTTTTCCTGAACGTCCATAAACTTTGCACAAAATCCGAAGGCGAGGATGCCAGCGATGATTTGATAGAAGGTGTAGATGGAGTCTTTACCCGCGGTGAAGCCGTAGTTGTGAAGTCCCACGCCGAGGAAATTTACATGCCACCACGAGAACGTGACCACGGCGGCGGTAAAGACAGCGGCAAAGTGCAGTCCCCATTCCTTGATGTAGCCGCCGAGGCGGGCATGGAGGATGGCGAGCGTCCAGAGCACGATCATCAGTGCGCCGTTTTCCTTGGGATCCCAGCCCCAGAAGCGGCCCCAAGAATCGTTTGCCCAGACGCCACCGAGCACGGTGCCGACAAGTGAGAGGAAAAGCGTTAAGCAAATCATCCCGTAAACGGCGCGGGTGAAAAAGCGGCGAGTGTCACGATCATCGTCCAAAAGCCTCAGTCCTCGAACTAGCAGATAAATGAATGACATGAACGCACTCAGTAGTCCAGCCGCGTAGCCGAGGGTGATGGTGATGACGTGGATGGTGAGCCAATAGTTCGAATCCAGCACGGCGACGAGCGGGTCCATGTTGTCCTTCGCATCTCCCAGCTCGAATCGGCGAGCGAGGATGATGAGCATGGCTCCGAGCAGCGGAGCGACTCCTAGAGCTAATCCCCGGCGAGTCATCCACTCGACTAACAAGGCAAACAACACCACTGACATGGCGATGAAAATGATCGTGTCGTAGAGATTCCCGACCGGAGGACGCTGCATGATGATGCTGCGTTTCACGATAGGGATGACGCAACAAATGAAGCCGGTGAAAGTCGTGGTAAGCGTCACCCAATAGAAAAAACGCCCGAGTTTACCATCTCTAGCAGTCCACATGGCAAGTGTGGCTTTTATGCCGACGATGAAAAAAGCGAGTGCATAGAGAAACCAATTAACCCGGTAGTAATTCGCTTCCAGCGGCACATGCCGGTACTCGCTGCGGGCCTCTGCGCGTTTGGCGAGATTGTCGCGAAGCTCGGTGAGTTCCTTGCGAAATTCGGCACCGTCATCGCCACCAAGACGGGCGGTGGTTTCGAGCATTTTCACGTCGGAAATGGCAAGCTCAGGATCGCCCTTTTCGCGAGAGATCGGGACCATGATTGCATTTCCAGCACTCAACCAAGTGGGATCTTTCGCATCGGCGGGCGGGAGAATGAAAAGGCCGAATTTGGCGAAGTTCGCACCGTCGAAGACTTGCTCTAGCAGACCTTGCAAATGCGTGTCCATCGGCTGGCCCTGTGCTTGGGATTGCGAAACTTGGGCGCGGATTTGCGGCGCGGTGGCCATCACGGCGCTGACGTCGGCACGTTGATCGGGAGCACCGTCCTTGCCCGAGCCATGCAGCGTGACGCCGTGAGCGAAGCCGAAGTAACGTAGAAGTCTATCGTAGCTCAATAGCTTGTAGGCGAGATCGATAGTCTGAGTTTGCACAGGATCGAGTGTGTCGCTCTGGCCCGCTTCCTTTTTGGATTTCTTGATCGCCTCGTAGGACTGCGCGAGTTCAAAGAGTTTTGCCTGTCCCGGCTGAAGGTCGTTGTAGCTGTAGCGATCCCGCTTACCACGCGGTTTCAGGCCGATGGCTTCAAGCACGGCAGAGTTTTCAACGATGAACGTGGGTAAATTCACCGAAAACTGCGGGCGGAACAAGGTGTCCATCAGCCAAGCGGTGGGCTTGATACTGAATGTCTTACCGCCGACGCCCTCGACTTTCATCGATCTCGCGCCGTGCAGACTGAGCATCGTAAAACCTGCATAAGTGACAAACGGTTTAATGCGTCCGCCTTCTTGGACAGGGATCGTCTCGGCAATCTTCAGCGTCTCAGTGCTCCAA
>JANOQR010000210.1:0-9145 GCA_031414935.1 Luteolibacter sp. | reverse complement strand
CCTGCTAGACGCCCGAGAAACAGAAATTGCGAGCCTCCGTAACGGAGCAAACCACTGACTGGAGAGCCGGATGCGGGAGATCTGCACGTCCGGTTCGGAGGGGGGAGCGGGGCGAAAGCCCCGTTCCTACCTCTATCTTGGGTTCTGAATCCTTAGAGGCATTGCCATTTAGGGTGTTTACATCACGCGTCGAAAACACTCTCTAGGTTAGATTAAGTGCGAAGAAACTCAAAAAGGAGCATCAAAACGTATTTCCACAAATCACGATGCGCGGCTAGACATCACGACTCGGCCATCCTGTAAAATCAACGGCTCGTCGCTCCCACCAGAACATCCGCCCCATGGATGGAGCCGTCCTTGATGATGAGCGTGCGGTCGCCCACTTTTGCTAAGTTCTGATCGTGAGTGACGACGACGAGCGTCACGCCGTGCTCAGTCGCGAGATCGAGCAAAATTTTCATAATCTCCGCACTGTTCGCAGAATCCAAATTGCCCGTCGGCTCGTCGGCGAAGAGGACTTTCGGCTCGTTCACAATCGCGCGGGCGATGGCGACACGCTGCTGTTCCCCGCCTGATAGCTCCGCCGGTAAATGCTCGCAGCGATCTTTTAGTCCCACGCGCTCCAATGCGGCAAGCGCGAGATCCGTGGTGTTTTTCCCAGCGATAGCACCCGGTACCGCGACGTTTTCCAACGCAGTTAGTTCGGGCAGCAAGTGGTAGTTTTGAAAAACATAACCGATGCGCTGGTTACGGAATTTCGACTGCTCCTTGCGCCCCATCGCATACAGATCTGTCCCGTCGATTCGCACGACGCCCTTCTCGGGATGCTCCAGCCCGGCGAGTGTGTAGAGCAGCGTCGTCTTCCCCGCACCACTCGGCCCACAGAGGAAAACTTTCTCGCCACGGTGAATTTTCAGGTCGATGCCATGCAGCACTTCGATGGATTTCCGCCCGATCTTGTAGCTGCGGTGGAGGTCGATGGTTTCGATCATTACGTCGTTCACTGTCGCCACCGTGACGCCCGCTGCCTAGCCGTGCAAGCCGCGAGAAATTACTGCCTTTCTGCGTTGGCAGGGGTAGTGGCTTCGTGTTGTTTTCCTGCTGTGTCTGCTGTCACGAACATTTCCTCCTACCGCTTTGCCGAGCTCACCGGCCTCAAAGATTTGCGCGAGGAGCTGGCTACATTTTGCAAAGAATGCGAACTCAAGGGCACCATCCTGCTGAGTAGCGAGGGGATCAATTTATTCGTCGCCGGTGCAGCTGAAGGCATCACCGCTTTGATGGGAAAACTCCACGCTATTCCCGGCCTAGAGGGACTCGCGCCCAAGGTGAGCATCAGTGAAAAGCAGCCGTTCAATCGGATGTTAGTTAGGATCAAACGCGAGATTATTTCATTCGGCATGGAGAGTATCCGGCCTGCGAATTACACCTCGCCCAAGATCGCGGCGAAGGAGTTGAAGCAGTGGTTAGACGAAGGCAAGCCGATCACCTTGCTCGACACGCGCAACGATTACGAAGTGCGGCTCGGGACGTTCAAAGGAGCGATCATTCCTCACATCAACACCTTTCGCGAGTTTCCAGATGCGGTGAGAAAACTGCCGGAAGAGCTCAAGGATCAGCCAGTGGTGATGTTCTGCACCGGTGGCATCCGCTGCGAGAAAGCCGGACCATTCATGGAGCAAGAAGGCTACCGAAACGTCTATCAGCTCGATGGTGGCATCCTGAAATACTTCGAAGAATGCGGCGGCGATCACTACGAGGGTGAGTGCTTCGTCTTCGACCAGCGCGTCGGCGTGGACCCCGGCTTGAGCGAGACGGACTACGCCATTTGCTTCGCCTGCCAAGCACCGCTGGATGCCGCCGATCAGAAAGATCCGCGCCATGTCGTCGGGGTGAGTTGCCCGCATTGTTTCACCAGTGCGCCGGAGAAAATGGCCGCGAGAATTGAGTCGCTGCATCAAGTGATCTCGCGGCTCACCCATCCACTGCCCGGCTCGGTAGCATTAGAAAACAGGCGCCCTATCAATGTCCCGGCGGCGTATGACGGGCAAACTTTGTTGGAAACTTTGATCGGCGTTTTCCCGCAAATTTCTCCCGCAGAATGGGCCGCACGTTGCGATGCAGGCCGCTTCGTGAACTACGGCGGAATCACCCGCGCCAAAGATCACCGGGTGCGTGGCGGCGAGCGAATCCTGCAAATTTTCCCACCCGCTGTGGAGCCACCCGTCGCGGCGGACATCCGCATCCTTCACGAAGACGAGGCGATTTTACTCGTGAACAAACCCGCGCCTCTACCGATGCACCCGAGCGGCCGATTCCACCGCAATACGCTCCAACACATCCTCAACGAAGCCTACGCCCCGAAGTATCCGCGCCCGGTGCATCGGCTGGATGCGAACACGACCGGCCTCGTCCTTTTCGCCCGCACGCGCCACTTCTGCCGCCTATTACAAAACCAGTTTCTCGCTGGCACTGTCAGCAAACGCTACCTCGTCCGTGCAATCGGCCATCCGCCGCAGGATGAGTTTTTCTCCGAGGCACTGATCTCCTCCGGACCCGAGGCGATGGGGCTGCGGAGTGTGGATGAAGTCGATGGTCTCGCCTCACGAACTGACTTCCACGTCATCGAGCGATGCGATGACGGCACGACTTTGATAGAGGCAAAACTTGGAACCGGCAGAACCAACCAAATCCGTGTCCATCTTTGGCAGTTAGGTTTCCCCGTCGTCGGCGATCCCGCGTATCTTCCCGGCGGAAAAATCGGCGACCGCCAGACGCTGGATCCAGACTCCGCGCCGCTCCAGCTTCATGCGTGGAAACTCGCGTTCACCCATCCTGTCAGCGGAGAAACCGTGGAGTTCGAGGCCGAACGACCCGCGTGGGCGTGTTAGTTTTCGGAGTGCTGGGACATGTCCCAGCTTTTCACTGGTCGACATGTCGGCCAGTGGGAAAACTTCGACATGTCCTGCCCGTTACCCACAAAGGTGGAAGAGTCTCAGACTTCGATCTGCCAGAAAACGCCTGAATCTTCAGCCCCGTGGGGGCGCAAGACGATAGCCTAGGGCATCGCCTTAGGTCGAACGGACGAGTAAAACCCAAGCCCTGAAGGGGCGATACATGAAGTGCCGCAGTCTATGTTCCGCCCTTTCAGGGCTTAAATAACTAATACACACCGATTCCCAGGGCGATGCCCTGGGCTGTCGTCTAGCGCCCCCTTGGGACTGAAGATGATATTTGTGGGTAACGGGCAGGACATGTCCCAGCTTTTCACTGGCCGACATGTCGGCCAGTGGGAAAGCTTCGACATGTCGAAGCAGTCCATAGCCCGAGTCATCACTCCGCAGGGGTATGCGGCTCGAAGGTCATCGAGCGTTCGTGCTCGCGAGCGCGGGCGACTTTTCTTGCCTGCTGATAGAAATGCTCCTGCACTCGGAAAGCCTTCTGACCTTTCGTGCGGACGAGGCGTTGGGAAGTGCCGTCAGGCATGAGTCGGCTGGCTTGGGTGTTGTCCTGAAAGAAGGAGTCGAGAATTTTCACGAGCCTGCGTTTCAAGGTGGGTTCTTCGATAGGGATCATCAGCTCGATGCGCTTTTCTAAGTTCCGAGTCATCCAATCCGCCGAGGCGATATAGACTTCGCCGTCGCCGTTTTGGTGGAAATAGAACAAGCGGGCATGTTCGAGAAAGCGGTCGATCACCGAGATGACTTCGATGTTTTTTGAGTGCTTCGGGTCGCCGGGCTTGAGGCAACAAATGCCGCGCACGTTCAGCTTGATCTCGACGCCCGCGTGCGACGCTTTGTAGAGCGCGGCGATGATTTCGGGATCTTGCAGGGAATTTACTTTGGCGATGATGCGGGCGGGCAGTCCTTGTTTCGCACGTTCTGCTTCACTGGCGATGAGGTCTAACAAAGTGGGCTTCATCGCCGTGGGGGCGGGGACGAGACGCTGGAAACGCAGGAGCTTGGAGCGGCCAGTGACGGCATTGAAAAACAGCGAGGCGTCATTTCCATACTCCGGCTTGCAGGTGAGGTAGGAGAGATCCGTGTAGAGCCGGGAGGTGGTTTCGTTGTAGTTGCCAGTGCCGAGGTGGACGTAGCGGCGGAGGTGGCCGGACTCGCGGCGGACGATGAGGCAAATTTTCGCATGGGTCTTGAGGCCTTTGACGCCGTAAACGATCTGCGCGCCAGCGCGTTGGAGTTCGTCAGCGCGGTCGAGGTTGCGAGCCTCGTCGAAGCGGGCTTTGAGTTCGACGAGGGCGGTGACTTGCTTGCCGTTTTCTGCCGCCTTGATGAGTGCGTCGATGATGCGAGATTTCCTAGCAGTCCGATAGAGCACTTGCTTGATCGCGATCACGTCTGGGTCTTCCGCCGCTTCCTCGATGAGTCGGAGCACAGGCTCAAAAGACTCATACGGGTGATGGAGGAGGATGTCGCCGGATGCGATGGTTTCAAACATCGACGCGCCCGGAGTGATAGACGGTGAGTTCTGCGCTGGCCAATCAACATCCCGCAAGTGGTCGAATCCGGGGAGAAACGCGAGTTCCATGAACGAGGCAAGGCCCGGCGGTCCATCGACCCGATAGATTTCTTGCTGAGTGACGGCGGTGACTTGCTTGATGACGCGGACGAGATCGCGAGGCGCATCTGAGCGGAGTTCCAGACGGACCGTGTCTGCGAAGCGGCGGGCAGTTAGGACGTCTTCCATTTCTCCAGCGAGGTCGATGGCGTCTTCTTCCTGCACGGCGATGTCACCATTGCGGGTGACGCGGAAGGCCGTGGTGGCAGTGACGGTTTCGCCGGGGAAAAGCATTTCTGCGCGGCTGGCGACGATGTCTTCGATGAGCACGAACGAGTGCCCATCGCCCTCGCCAGCGACATGCACTCTGCGGCCAAGCGACTCGGGAATGGGAATCAGCGCGTAACGGATCGTCTCCGATTCCGAATCACGCAGCCGACATGCGACGGTGATTTGCAACGCAGGAACCACCGGCGGCGGGCCAGTTGCATCGACGGCGAGCGGGGTGAGCAGAGGGAAAATCGTGTCGTCGAAGGCAGCACCTACCTGCGCGGATTGATGCACGGTGAGCGTCCGTGGGTAAAGCGGACGGATGCCAGCTTTCTCCATCGCTGGAACCAACGTGCCTGTTAGCAGACTGTATTGCTCCGCGTGCATCTGGAGTAAACGCTGACGCAGCACCGTGAGATTTTGCGACGGTGTCATGCCGGAAGCGTCAGGTGCTTTGCGCCCGCTGCGACGCATCAGCATCAGTCCACCGATGCGGACTTGGAAAAACTCATCGAGGTTCGATGCCGTGATCGCCAAAAATTTCACTCGCTCTAGCAACGGCAAGTCTTCGCGCTGCGCTTCGTTGAGCACGCGTTGGTTGAACTCGATCCAAGAAAGCTCGCGGTTGAGGTAGGGGATGGACATGGGGAAAAAATTTCAGCGATTACCGTTAGTTGTCTTGGTCGATGGTGACGGTGAGTCCAAAGACTTGCTCGAAAAGATCCGCCTTCGAGGCCATCGCAAGCCGTTCAACAGCGGCATCTGCTAGGCCGGGAAGATGAATACGCATGGTCCCGGACTCGATGCGAATTTCTAACTTCGCCACCCGCTGGGCGTGGGTGCGCTCCAGGGCGTCTGCCACGCGAAGGAGTGCCGCGAGCTTGCAAACGCGGATGCGGTCATCGGTGCTGAGAGCCGCGTAACTCGGGTGATCCAGACGCGGTCCCGAGTGACGGTGATAGCGTGCGACGAGCGCGACGATAGTAACATCTAGCCGATCCAGTCCGAAGACTTCGGAGTTTAAAATCAAATACTCCGAATGCTTGTGATGGGCGCGGGGACTCACGTAGGTGCCGACTTCATGCAGGATGGCGGCGACTTGGAGCAGCAGTGCATCGTGGGCGGAGAGCTGATGGAGATCGATAAGGGCGTCGAAGAAACGTCGGCAGAGATTTCCCACATGCTCGCCGTGACTGGGGTCTGACTGGTAGCGTTTCGCGAGGATACGTGCGGAGCGGATGACCTCTTCAGCGAAGGCTCCGGTGAGTTCTTGCGAAACTAACAAATCATGAAGCAGTCCTTGTTCATACTCGCTGGTGGGGATGTGGACTTTGGACAATTTCAAAGTTTCCACGACGGCGAGATTGATTTCTAACGCGGGAATCAGCGCATCAGCCGTCTGGTAATCGAGCTGGAAACGTTTCACTAACTCCACGTCGCTGATGGCCGCTGCTTCCTCGGTGAACTGGCGCATCACCTTCACCGAGCATGACTGACTTTTCTCAGTGAGGTAGTCTGCTACGGCTTGGATCTCGTAGCCGATGAGAACGATGCCATCCACTTTTACATCCGAGTAATCGAAGCGAATCTGGGCGAGATTTCCGTAAGCGTGCTCGCGAATCACGCGCAGCATCGCACCGCCCTCGGCATGTGAGCCGTCCACCGCCTCACGGGTCCGGTGGGTGCCCATGCGGTAGCTGGTGTAGCGGGTGATGTTGCCATTTTGAAATAACAGCGCCCGCGTGTTGCCGGGGCCGACGTGGAGGACCAGCGTGTTGTCCTTACGCATCGCGGGCAGATTGAGAAGGCGGCGGCGCGTTTTCAGATAGATGAGTCGCGTCATTTCCCCGTCGTCGATGGTGCTGATGCGCAGACCGCACGCGATGCGGATGCGGTTCATCACGGTTTCATGGTTGACCGCCTCACTGAGAATGTTCGTCGCGACGGCGCGGGTGACGCCGTGCGGGTCCAGCCCGAGTTCGGAAATGGATTTCTGATAGCCTTTGATGATCGCTACCACGCGCTCAGTGGTGGAAGAGCTAACAGAACCATTGCGGAAAATATCGCGTGCGATGGGCGCAGGTTGTTCGAGGAAATCAATCGGTGTGAGAGAGCCGTCAGCCGCTTTTTCCGCGACCATGATGGATACCGAACTTGCGCCGATGTGCAACGCCGTGAGCAAATGGACAGCGTCACTGGATTTTTTCGCGGACTTCAGGGCGTTAGGCATCGCGCAAGGACAACGCGCATTCGCCGTGGGTTCAATCTCGAATTGGTGACAACCGGAACGAGTTCGAGTCAGGGCTTGTCATGCGAGATGGCAGACGCAATAAGCGGCCATGCCAGTCAGTGGAGCGTTGGAAAGGTATCGGGTAAAGCCCGGCACGACCTTAGATTTGGGGAAGATCGATAGCGGTGAAAAATCGCTGTTTTCCGGGACAAAAGAGGACTGGGATCCGCAGTTCGATGAACTCCAACTTCAGCTCCAACACTTGCAAAAACTGCTCTACGCACAGAGCAAACATCGGATTCTGGTGGTGATGCAGGCGATGGATACGGGCGGTAAAGATGGCTGCATCAAGCATGTTTTCTCCCGCATTGATCCGCAGGGGATTCATGTGCGCTCTTTTAAAAAACCGAATGCCGTCGAGCTAGCACATGACTTCCTCTGGCGCGTCCATTCCAAGGTGCCCTCTAACGGCGAGATGGTGATTTTTAACCGCAGTCACTACGAGGACATCATCGCAGTCCGGGTGAAAAAATTATTTCCTGACGAGGTCTGGAAAAGACGCCAACGCCACGTCATCGAGTTCGAGCGGATGCTTGCAGAAGAGGGAACGACGATTGTGAAAATTTTCCTGCACATCTCCAAGGATGAGCAAAAACGCCGTCTCGAAGCCCGCTTGGCCAATCCCGCAAAGCACTGGAAGATCAACCCCGACGACCTCGTGGACCGTGCGCGATGGAGTGAATTCATGACGGCGTATGAAGACGTGATTTCAGAAACCTCGACTGAGTTCGCGCCGTGGTACGTGGTGCCTGCGGATCGGAAATGGTATCGAAATCTCTGTGTCGCCCGCATCATGTTAGACACGCTTCAGAAGCTGAACATGGAGTTTCCGCCGATCAACTGGGATCCAGCGGAGATTCGAATCGAGGACTGAGCGAGAGATGAGCCGACTCTTTCGTCTGCTGGCCGTCACAGCCGCACTCGGCTTCGTGGGTTTCTTTGTCTGGATCGTCACCATCGCAAACCGCGCGGGTGGGACGCCTTGGTGGTCGTTCATCACTTACATTCCCTATGGCGACAAAGTCGGACACTTGGCGCTCGTCGGACTGTTAGCGTTTCTTTGCAACCTCGCATTTCCATCGCGGAAATGGTGGCTGGTTACAAAAACGACGCTGGTCTTGCTACTAATCATCACGCTTGAGGAACTCTCCCAAGTCTTCATCGTCACCCGTCATCTGGATCTCTTCGACTGGCTCGCCGATCTAGCAGGACTCGTGCTCGGCCAGTTCAGCGCAGGGAAATTCCGCCAATTTCTCAAATCACGCGCGACCACAGCACCTTGAGATAGCGAGATTCCGGGTAGTTCGAGAGCGTCGGATGATCTGGCCCAGCTCCGGTGCGGTCGAAGGTTTGCAGGCGTTTGTTTCTGCGGTGAGCGGCGGTGATGACGATTTGCTCAAACTCTCCAGTGCCTAACAAACCCGAGCAAGAACACGTCACGAACAATCCTTCCGGCGCGACGAGTTGCAACGCGAGCTTGTTGAGATCCGCATACTTCGCGGTGCCGATTTCATCTTCACGGCCGTGGATAAACTTCGGTGGATCGGCGATGACGAGATCCCAAGTGCGGCCATTTTCGATCATCGTCCGCGCCCAGGTGAAGGCATCGGCGTGAGTGAATTTCACCCGCACATTGTTCAAGTTCGCGTTGCGTTTCGCCATCGCGACGGCGGTTTCATCCAGATCCACCGCAGTGACTTCCTCCGCACCCGCCAAGGCCGCAGAAATACCGAATCCGCCCGTGTAACAGCAAAGATCCAGAACCGTCCGACCTGCCGCCAGCGCACCGAATTTCTTCCGGCTATCTCGCTGATCGCAAAAGAATCCCGTCTTGTGGCCCTCAGAAAAATCCACCTCGTAACGGATGCCGTGCTCACGGATTTTTACCGACCGCACATTGTCCGACTCCACTCCGCCACGATGCGGAATGCCTTCGATCCGCGCCAAATCCTGATCCACACCGACGACCACGCGCTTGGTATCGAAGCACTCATGCAGCAGCGGCAGCCATTTCGGCAACCGTTGCCACGCTGCGAGGTTAGTAATTTCCACCGAGAGCACGTCAGCGAA
>JANOQR010000209.1:0-6568 GCA_031414935.1 Luteolibacter sp. | reverse complement strand
CTCTGGCACTGGACTGGATTCACCGAGGCTTAGGATCGCATCACAAATCACACACCCCGTTTGACAAGCGACGCCCGAGTCCACTAGGTTCCCCTCCCCGGCGCCAAAGCCGATCCAATCTATCATGAATATTGTTGTCGAGAAGCAGCCCAAATGCGTCGCCACCCTGCGCGTTGAAATCCCAGCGGAAACCATCAGCGGTCAACGCGATCAGATCGTAAAAGGCTACGCGAGCAAGGCCCGCGTGCCCGGTTTCCGCCCCGGTAAAGCCCCGCGTGCCGTCGTCGAAAAGCGTTTCCAAAAAGAAATCGAAGAAGAACTCAACGGCGTCCTCATCAACGACGCCTACGACGAAGCCGCGAAGCAAGAATCCCTCCGCATCCTCGACTACGGCGTGCCAGAGGACATGACTACGTTGCCTAACGGGAACATCACCTTCGTTTCCAAACTTACCCTCGCCCCCGAAGTCACCGTCCCAGACTACAAAGGCGTCACCGTGAACGTGCCGCTTTCCGCCGTTCCCGATGAGGAAATCGACGCGCAACTCACCGCGCTGCAGGAGCGTTTCGCCGATTTCTCCGACATCGAAGGCCGCTCCGCCGCGATGGGTGACTTCGCCGTCGTCGATTACCAATCCACCGTTGAGGGCAAGCCAACCGAAGAATTTCTCGGCAAACCCGCAGGCTATATTTCCGGTCGCGAAGGCTTCTGGATTCGCCTCGATGAAAAAGCATTCCTCCCCGGTTTCGCCGCCCAGCTCGTCGGCTTGAGCGCAGGTGAGTCCAAGGAAATCACCCTCACGCTCGACGCTGATTTCCCCGTCGCAGAGCTTCAAAATAAGGAGATTACCTTCCAAACCACCGTCAAAGAACTCAAGCAAGCCACGCTGCCCGCACTGGACGACGAACTCGCCAACCGCCTCGCTCCCGGCAAGTCGATGGACGACCTCAAAGCGATCATCCGCGAAAACATGGCCAGCGAGCGTCAGCGGAAAATCGACGATATGAAGGTCAATCAAATCGTCGCCCACTTCAACGCGCAGGTGAATTTCGAACTCCCGGACGAACTCCTCAGCCAAGAAACTCAGAACCAAGCCGACTCCATGGTGCAACGCGGAGTCCAGTCGGGAATGAGCGAAGAAGAAATCGCGTCCCAGCAGGAGCAAATTTTCGCCAGCGCGGGTGACCAAGCTCAATCGAACCTTCGCACGAATTTCATCCTTCAAGAAATCGCAAGGGTCGAACAAATCGCGGTGACGGATTATGAGTTAGTCAACCACCTCGCCCAAATCGCCACCTCGCGGAAAGTCGCACCTAAAAAATTCATCAAAGACATGCAGCGTGCCGGACGCATTCACAGCATTCGGAATTCCATGCTCATCGGTAAGACCATTGACTTTCTGGTAGAGCACGCAAACGTAGTCGAGTCCGCAGAAACAACCATTGAATGACCACCTTCCAATCACCTTCCATGTCCTCAACCCCACCGCGTAACAGTTATTATGTCCCCGTTGTCATCGAGCAAGACGCTCGTGGCGAGCGGTCCTTCGACATTTACTCACGTCTGCTCAAAGACCGCATCATTTTCATCGGCACACCGATCGATGACTTCGTTGCGAACTCGGTGATCGCCCAGCTTCTTTTCCTGCAAATGCAGGATCCAAAAAAGGACATCCACATCTACATCAACTCCCCCGGCGGTTCCGTCACCGCAGGTCTCGCGATGTATGACACGATGCAATTTCTCACCTGCGACGTGAATACTTACTGCATCGGCATCGCTGCATCCATGGGTTCCGTCCTGCTGACTGCCGGCACTAAAGGTAAGCGTTTCTGCCTGCCTAACTCCCACGTCATGATCCACCAAGTCTCCGGCGGTGCCCAAGGAACCGCCTCCGATGTCGAGCGCACCATTGGCTTCATGTTCAACCTCAAAAAACGCCTCAACGGCATCATCGCCCATCACACTGGCAAGACCATTGAGCAGGTGGAAAATGACTCGGACCGCGACAACTACATGACCGCCGAGCAATCCGTCGCCTACGGTCTCGTCGATAAAGTCCTCGAAAGCCGCAAGCAGCTTCCCGACACCGTGGTCGCCGCCATCGAAGACAAACAAACCGACGCCTAATCCACTTCCGCTGCATTTCTAGCAAACACCCACACTCATGGCCCGCGCTTCCAATCTAACGATGTGCTCCTTCTGCGGAAAGAGCCACTCTGAGGTCAAAAAACTCATCGCCGGGCCTGGTGTCTATATTTGCAACGAGTGCATCGACGTTTGTGCGAACATTCTGGAAAAAGAGTTAGGCGGACCGACTTCCAAGTCCAAAAGCCCATCCGAGAAACCCGGCTTCAAAGTCCCCTCGCCCGCCTCCATCCTCGCGAAACTCAACGAGCACGTCATCGGCCAAGAAAACGCCAAGAAAGTTCTCTCAGTCGCCGTTTACAACCACTACCAACGCCTCCGTCAGGGCCAAGCGAAGCTGAGTGAAGAGTTCAAAGATGTGGAAATCGAGAAATCCAACATCATGCTCCTCGGTCCCACCGGCTCGGGAAAAACGCTCCTCGCCCGCACCCTCGCCCGCGTGCTCGATGTGCCATTTTGCATCGTGGATGCCACCACGCTCACCGAGGCGGGCTACGTCGGCGAAGACGTGGAAAACATCATCCTGCGCTTACTCCAAGCATCCGAGTTCGATGTCGCCCGCGCCGAACGCGGTATCATCTACGTGGACGAGATCGACAAAATCGGGCGCAAGACCGAGAACGTCTCGATCACCCGCGATGTCTCCGGCGAGGGCGTCCAACAAGCCCTTTTAAAAATCCTCGAGGGCACCATCTGCAATGTCCCACCCCAAGGCGGACGCAAGCATCCCCAACAGGATTACATCCAAGTCAACACCGAGAAAATCCTCTTCGTCGTCGGCGGGGCCTTCGTCGGTCTCGAAGACATGATTCGTCGCCGCCTCGGCAGCAACACCCTCGGTTTCCATGCGGATAATTCGAAGGACAATCTCGACGACCCAACTGCCAACATCCTCGAAAAAGTCCTCCCAGAAGACCTCCTCCACTTCGGACTCATCCCCGAGTTCATTGGTCGCCTACCCGTCATTTCCTCCCTGCGGAAACTCACCGAAGACGAGCTGATGTCCATCCTCACCGAGCCGAAAAACGCCCTCGTCAAACAATACGGCAAACAGCTCGCCATGAACGATGTGAAACTCCGCGTCACCCGCGATGCGCTCCGCGCCCTCGCAGAAGAGGCGGTCCGCCGTGGCACCGGTGCCCGCGCCCTGCGTTCCATTTTTGAAAAAATGATGCTCGACGTGATGTTCGACATCCCATCGCGCGACGACATCGAGTCCGTGACCATCAATCGCCAAGTCGTCCTTGGCGAACGTCCGCCTAACATCCGCCGCAAGCGCGCCGACCAAGACGCCGCTTGATTCGGATGTGAGTCAGCACGAAGTCACCCGTCATCCTCATCGCTGAAACTCCCGCCATACCCAGGGCAGTAAAGCAGGAGAACCGAGTGTTTGGCAATTTCCTGAAAATGCGCGTCAATGGTGTAAAGCCTCACTCGATCGTGAATCGCGATGGCCGCGATGAGGACATCTAGCCATGGCACGGTAAGCCCACGAGTCCGGAGTCGCCAGGCCAGAGCGACTGCACGGTCCCAGTCGTCCTCGCGAAACTGGCGATAGGGAATGACAGAAAAGCGTTTCCCAAGATGTGCGCGTTCTTCCAGACGAGCACCGCCAAGGACTTCCAGACGTACCGATGAACACCACTGAGCCTCGTACGCTTCGAGCAGTCCCTCAATGGCGAGTTTTACCCTCATATCGCCATTCCGGCGCAGGCTCTCGATCCAGGCAGATGAATCCACTAACACCATAGCGGCTCAGTCTTGGTAGAGGGGTGGAACTGGGTTAGCGAGGTCAAAGCCTGCCGCATCTACCTGTGGGGCTGGATAGTCAAAAACTCCCTCCCGGATCATCTTGCCGAACTCACGCGCTTGTTTCCGGCGGACAAATTCAGTGACCGCCCGCGCCACCGCCGGGCTTTTGTTTTTATCACCAGTGATTTTCAGCAACTCGGACAAAACATCATCCTCAATATCTACAGTAATTCTCATGCCTACATAATTCCCTCATTTTTCATCATCACAAAACATTTTTTGAGTCATTTTGATGAAAAAAATCAGCCTATTATCTTTAGTTCAGGTTTCTGGTCACCCGGAAAAATAAAAGTGCTCCATCTCGAAAAAAAACCTCCAACCTTGCGTTCGTCAGTGTTTGCCCGTTTGATCTCTCTCCCATGCCTACTGTCGCCATCGTCGGACGTCCCAACGTCGGGAAATCCGCTCTCTTCAACCGCCTTGCCGGCAGGAAAATCGCCATCGTCCACGACCAGCCTGGCGTCACTCGTGATCGCATCGCCGCACCGTCCAAGGCCACCCAAGTCGCCTGCACACTCATCGACACTGGCGGCATCGGCGGCGGAATCGAGGACGGCTTCGACGAGCAAGTTTCCATCGAGGCAGACATCGCCATGCAGACGGCGGATCTCATTCTTTTCGTCGTCGATGCCCATTCCGGCCTCACCGCTGTCGATCAAG
Source organism: Luteolibacter sp. (assembly GCA_031414935.1). Taxonomy (GTDB): domain Bacteria; phylum Verrucomicrobiota; class Verrucomicrobiia; order Verrucomicrobiales; family Akkermansiaceae; genus Luteolibacter. The sequence continues at coordinate 1,948 of JANOQR010000209.1, read as the reverse complement.
CTCTCGCCCATAAACTCCGCAAAGCCAAGCCGCCCGTTCTCCTCGTCATCAACAAAGTGGACGACGACAAACACGAAAACTCTCACTCGGATTTCACCCGCCTCGGCCTCGGCAATAGCGTCTTCGTTTCCGCCGAGCACGGGCGAAATTTCGGCCATCTCTGCGATGAAATCGATACAGTCATCGCCCCGCTCGTCTCCGAAACCGAAGCCGAAGCCGTCGTCGCCGAGGAAATCGGCATCAAGCTCGCCATCGTCGGTAAGCCAAACGCTGGCAAATCCTCCCTCGTCAACGCCATCCTCAAAGACGAACGCACCATCGTTTCCGAAATCGCTGGCACCACCCGCGACGCCGTCGATCTCCCCTACTCCTTCGAGGGCGAAAAATTCACCCTCATCGACACCGCTGGCCTCCGCCCACGCAACAAGCGCGACAACTCCGTCGAAGTTTTCTCCGCCATGCGCACCGAGAAAGCCGTCCGCCGCTCCGATCTCTGCGTCCTCGTCATCGACCTCATCGCGGGCGTCACCTCCATGGACCGCAAGATCGCCCAGCTCATCATGGAGGAAAAGAAACCCTGCCTCATCGTCCTGAACAAATTCGATCTCTTCCACCCCGGAGCTAACCGCACCGCCCGCTTAGAAGAAGCCACCGAGCACGTCCGCAAAGAGCTATTTTTCCTCCACTACGCCCCCTTCGTCGCCTGCTCCGCCAAGACCGGCGGCTCAGTCGATCACGTCCTCCGGGAGTCCCTCAAAATCAAAAAAAGCGCACAAAATATCCCCGGCACCGGTCAGCTCAACCGCATTCTCCAAGGCGCCTTCGAGGCCACGCCGCCGCCCATTGACAAGAAGCTCAACAAGCGCCTCAAGCTCTACTACGCCACCGCCGCCGTTGAGGAGAAATACAGCGTCATCCCGGTGCCCACCATCGTCCTCTTCGTCAACGACAAGCGCCTCATGGCTAACAGTTACGAGTCCTACATCGTCAACAAATACCGCGCCGCCCACCCCGCGCCCGGCATCCCCGTCGTCCTTTCCGTCCGCTCACGGTCACGGAAAGAATGGGAGCCAAGGCAAAAGCCGCAGGGGCATTGAGACGATGTGGGTGACTTCAAAAATGCACGAACGTAGTTGCCGTGTCTCGCCACATAGACAGTGTGAAATTCAGTTGCCCATCCTGACTGACTTGGCTAATTTTCATCATCATGCAGGTCACCATCCATGAGGCAAAAACGCAGCTTTCGAGGTTGATTGCGGCGGTAGAACGCGGTGAAGAAGTCATTATCGCTCGCCGTGACAAGCCAGTAGTCAGGTTGAGCATCGTGGAAAAATACTCCGGCAAGACCCGAATCGGCGGACTGAAAGGCAGCAAATTCAAAATGGGCACAAATTTCGATGCCCCATTGCTCAACGCGGAAATTGCTAAAAATTTCGACGCACCATGATCGCCACTCACGTGACGGGCTGGTTGCTAGACACCCACGCACTGCTTTGGATGCTGCATGGCGACGAGCGTCTTTCAAAATCGGCCGCTCAAGCCATCGACGGCAAACTTCCACTCTATCACTCGTCGGCGAGCTTTTGGGAAATCGCTATTAAGCTCTCCGGCAAAGGATTCGACTTTGAAATCACCGACGATTGGAACCGGATTTACCCAGACGAGTTGAAGCGCATCGGTGTACCCCTCCTATCGCCAAACATCGACGATTGCCGCCTCCTCCAAGAACTCCCCAAACATCATGGCGATCCTTTCGACCGCATGATCGTTTGCCAAGCTAGACGCCTCGGACTGGGAATCATCTCCGTGGACAAAATCATCGACTCCTATCAAATCGTAAGAGTCTGGTGAATTGAGCATCCTGACACACTTCGTGAAATCCAATCCTTGCCATCTCGGATCACTTCGTTAGCCTGTTCAAATGTTCACAGAAGGCCCGGAGAACGAT
>JANOQR010000208.1:0-4586 GCA_031414935.1 Luteolibacter sp. | reverse complement strand
GTCGCCCCTTCAGGGCTTGGATTTCTCTTGATTGCGTGGCCCAGGGCGATGCCATGGGCTGTCGTATGACTCCCCGTTGGGGCTTAAGAGTTAGTCAACGACTTCGGCGTCGACGACTTTGCCTTTGGCTTGCTTCGGCTCGTTGGAGGCGGATTCGGCGGCTGGCTCGACGTCGGGCATTTCGGCTCCGCCTGCGCTGGCACCGGCTTTTTGGGCGGCTTCGGCGAGGGCTTGGAGGGAACCTTCGAGATCGCTGACGGCGCTGTTGATGGTGTCAACGTTGTCGCTGGAGATCGCGTCTTTCACGGCTTGGATCTTGCCGTTGAGGAGGTCCTTGAGTTCGGCGGGGGCGTTGTCGCCGAGTTCGCCGAGTTGTTTTTCGACGTTGAAGACGAGGTTGTCGGCCTTGTTCTTGGCATCGACTTTTTCGACGCGCTTTTTGTCTTCGTCGGCGTGGGATTCGGCGTCGCGCTTGGCTTGCTCGATCTCGTCCTTGGAAAGCCCGGAAGAGCCTTGGATAGAGATTTTTTGCTCCTTGCCGGACTGCTTATCCTTGGCGGAAACGTGGAGGATTCCGTTGGCGTCGATGTCGAAGGTGACTTCGATTTGCGGCTCGCCGCGACGGGCGGGGTTGATGCCGTCTAGCTTGAAGTTTCCGAGCAGTTTGTTGTCCGAGAACATCGGGCGCTCGCCTTGGCAGATGCGGATATCGACGGCGGGTTGGTTGTCGGAGGCGGTGGAGAAAATCTGGGATTTCTTGGCTGGGATGGTGGTGTTCCGCTCGATCATGGCGGTGGCGCGGGAGCCTTCCGTCTCGATGGAAAGAGTGAGCGGAGAAACATCGAGGAGCAGCACGTCTTTGACATCGCCGCGGAGGACGCCGCCTTGGATGGCCGCGCCGATGGCGACGACTTCATCCGGATTCACGCCTTGGTGAGGCGTTTGACCAGCGAGTTCGCGGGCGATTTCGACGACTTTCGGCATCCGGGTCATGCCGCCGACGAGGACGAGCTCGTTAATTTGCGCGGCGGAGAGACCTGCTTCCTTGAGGCAATCTTTGACCGGCTTCTTGGTGCGCTCGAAAAGCGAATCGGTGAGTTGCTCCAGTTTCGAGCGGGTGAGGGTGAGCTGGATGTGCTTCGGCCCGGTGGCATCGGCGGTCACGAAGGGCAGGCTGATGTCGTAAGATTGGGTGGACGAAAGGGCGATTTTCGCCTTTTCCGCCTCTTCTTTGATCCGCTGAAGCGCGTCTGGCTGGCCGGAAAGGTCGATGCCTTGGTCCTTTTTGAACTCGCCAACGATCCATGCGATCAGCGCGTTGTCCCAATCGTCGCCGCCGAGCATCGTGTCGCCGTCGGTGGCGAGGACTTCGAAGACGCCGTCGCCGATTTCCAGCACGGAGATGTCGAATGTGCCGCCGCCCAGGTCATAGACGGCGATTTTTTCATCGGACTTCTTGTCGAGGCCGTAAGCGAGAGCGGCGGCGGTCGGCTCGTTGATGATGCGGAGCACTTCGAGACCAGCGATTTCGCCAGCGGCCTTGGTCGCGTTGCGCTGGGAGTCGTTGAAATAGGCGGGAACCGTGATGACGGCTTGGGTGATTTTTTCACCGAGCTTGGCTTCGGCATCGGCCTTGAGCTTGCCGAGGACCATCGCGGCGATTTCCTGCGGCGAGTAGGTTTTCTTTTCGCCAGCGACTTCGACTTGGATGTGTGCGTCGCCATTTGCGGCGGCGACGATGGTGTAGGGCACGCGCTTGTCGGCGTCTTTCAACTCGGCGAATTTCCGACCGATGAAGCGTTTCGCGGAGAAAATGGTGTTTTGCGGGTTGGTGACTGCTTGGCGTTTCGCGGCTTGGCCGACGAGGCGCTCGCCGTTTTTCGCGAATGCGACGACGGATGGCGTGGTGCGGGCACCTTCTGAGTTTTCGAGGACGGTGGATTCGCCGCCATCCATGACGGCCATACACGAGTTGGTGGTTCCGAGGTCGATTCCGAGAATTTTAGACATTGGGGTGGTTTCTTTCTAGTTGAGTGGTTGAAGGCGTTGGTTGATGCCCGCCTTTCGCAGGGCGCGTGCCGTGAATCCTAGAAATTTCTCAAAATGCTTTTTATCAGCGACTTAGGAAAAATTTCTCGGAACATGGCTTCGGCCATTTGCGCGAAATCGCGTCATTTTGTCGCAGTTTCCGGCGGCCATGATGTCGCACTGTGCGGAATAGCGCACTGGCTGGGCTTTTGGCAGGCTTTTACCTTCCCAATGCCTTTACGAATTCCTCCACGCTCACACCCGCCTGCTTCAAGATGCCGGAAAGCGTGCCTGTCTTGATTTCACCGTGCATTGGCACCACGCAGCCGGAGTCACCGCGCTTCATCACCAGATGACTGCCGCGCTGGCGGGCTTCCTCGAAGCCGAGCTTACCGAACGCATTTCGACATTCCTTTCCGCTGACAACGGGCAATTTAGGCATGGGAAACTTCGAAACAAGTTAGGACTGCGGGTGCCTTCGATTTCATGGGAAACACCTCCAAATATAGCTCCGTAGCCTCGCGCAGGTTGGCCATGGCTTCATCGAAGGTTTCACCCTGCGTCGTTGTTCCGGTTTCGGGATTGAAGGCCACGTAACCGCCTTCTTCGGCCTCGGTGATGACAGCACTGAAAATCATGCCAAAAATTTGCATCAGGCTGGTTGTCTTGTCGAGGACAGGAACTGCATCTCGGCGTATGAATTTCGTTTGGAACTTGTGTGACCCGGCGCGAGGCCAATAGTCTCGCCGCCACTTCATGCGAGCGCAGCCTTTTAAATGGATTGCACGCGGTGAGCCGTTTGAAAAACACGCAAACGGTTCGTCGCCTGCATTTCCGCCCATCCTCGAGCACCTGATCCGTCAGCGTGGGCTGCCAGCGGGTGTCGATCTGGAGGGTTATTTGCGGCCGAAACTCCGGGATTTGGCCGATCCTTTTCTCATTCCAGACATGAAAATCGGTGTGGAGCGCGTGTTTGCGGCCATCGATAAGGGCGAGGAAGTCTGCATTTATGGGGATTACGACGTGGACGGCGTGACTTCGATCACGCTGATGCGCCGCATCCTGATGGCTTACGGCCTGACGCCGCGCTATTTCATCCCGCGCCGTGGGCCGGAAGGTTACGGCTTGAGCACCGCCGCACTAGCCCGCTGCATGGCGGAAGGACCAAAGCCGGATCTGCTCATCACCGTGGATTGTGGCACGGTTTCCCTGAATGAATTGGCCGCACTGAAGGCCGATGGGATCGACGTGGTCATCGTGGATCACCATGAGCCTGCCCTGACCGGAAAACCGGATTGCTGCGCGCTGATAAACCCGAAATGCGGGACCGAGTTCACCTACCTTTGTGCCGCTGGAGTCGTTTTCAAACTCGGCCACGCAATGATGAAAACCCGGCCCATCGACCTCGATCTCAAGGAGTTGATCGACTTCGTGGCCGTCGCCACCATTTCCGACATCGTGCCCATGATCGGGGAAAATCGGCTGATGGTCCGGCATGGCTTGAAACACCTTCCCAGCACGCTCAATCCCGGCCTACGCGCACTCCAAGAAGTGACCGGAATGAACGGCAGCGCGACCTCGATGGACGTCGGTTTCCGCATCGGTCCGCGCCTGAATGCCGCTGGCCGGATGGACGTGCCGGAAGACGCGCTGGCCACGCTGACCACGGATTGCCGCCGCCTCGCGCTAGATCTCGCGAGAAAGTTAGATGACTACAACAAAGAGCGCCAAAACCATGAAGGTCTGATCCGCCGCGAGGCCGTGGAAATGCTCAACCGCGATTTCGATCCCGAGCGCGACCCGGTCATCGTCCTCGGCTCGCGCTCGTGGCATCACGGCGTCGTCGGCATCGTCGCATCTCGGCTGATGCGGCAATATCACAAGCCGACTTTCGTCATCGCCATCGACGAAGACGGCATCGGAAAAGGCTCGGGCCGCAGCATCGACGGGATTTCGCTCGTCGAGGCGATCCGCGCTTGTGAGGATGACCTCCTCGCCGGTGGTGGCCATGCGATGGCCGCCGGACTCTCGATCGAAGAAGGGAAAATGGATTCATTTCGCGCGAAATTTTCCGACTACGTCCTGAACCACACCAGCCCGGAACAACGCCAACCGAAGCTGATGTATGATGCGGAAATTTCCTTCGATCAGCTCTCGCTGGAATTTCTATCAAGCTACGATCTGCTCCAGCCCTTCGGCAGTGGAAATCCACAACCCGTCTTCATTTCCCGCGAAGTCGGGCTGAGTCGCCCGCCGCTGCACATGAAGAACAACCACCTGCGTTTCATGCTGCGCCAAGGCTACCACGAGCAAGACGCCGTCTTCTTCGGTGGCGGCGAATATCCGCTGCCCGATCCGCCGTGGGACATCGCGTTCACGATAGATCGGAACACGTTTCGCGGGCGGACGACGCTTCAGCTCATCATTCAGGATGTGCGGGCGGCGGTGTGAACATTTTCATCTTCCTCTGACGGGAAATATCCGATAGATCCGGCCTGTCTTATGGCCGCAACCATCCTCGCGAATCGTCCCACGAACCACGTTTTCGTGGACATGGA
>JANOQR010000207.1:0-4728 GCA_031414935.1 Luteolibacter sp. | reverse complement strand
TGAACACTAACCCAGCTCGCCAGCTGACGATTTTTTGCCCACCCTAGTGGGACACGACAATTTTCGTGTTCCGCCCGGTATTGCGAAAGTTCATCAAAACGCCGTAACCAACGCTTCTCGAAAACATGCTCATCCGACATGCCGAAGCGCTCTGAATCGCCTTCCTGCCCGTCGGAGCATTCCATTGTTGGTCGCCAATCAAAATTTAAGGCGTCGAGTTGAGCAATCTGTTCATTTGTCAGACGTTTCCTTTTCCGATTGCGGCGCTGAGTCGTTACCCACCACCCGAGTTTTTGGTTTTCTGGATTAATTTGAGGAACATAGTGAGACCCAGTTCTGGTAACATGCCCCACTAACTGCTTGTACATAATTGACCAAGCCTCAACCGGTGAGCGAGTTCCGGTGAATTCACCAAGTCTCCAAGTGAAACCCAAAGCATCAAGAGCCTTAATTCGTGACGAGGAAAGCTTACCCTCAGTTTTCCGCGCACGCTGCACTCCAACCCAATTTGCCAAAACAGGATTCTCCATCCAACCAACAGGAACTCTACAGTTACCGTGTACCGCTCGGTATTGCTTGAGCACGGCAAGCATCTTCTCCCACCGCGCAGCAAACGGATCCCACTCGAATCCGATACTCGTAAGCCTCTTTTCGCGTTCCTGATCGAGTTCTCCGCGTTTCTTAGATTGCCGCTGTTTAAGCATCCACCGCTTTAGCTCACTATTGGGCAATGATTCACGCGGCTTGCCATTGTGCATGGGGCGCATCTGTTCGAGCAATTTCGAAAACATCGCGTCCCATTCGCCATCATGACTTGTCCACGCAAAACCGATTTCTTCCAGACGGCTTAGCTGCTCTGCGGTGAGCTGATTCTGCTTCTTGGCCCGGCGTTGAAGTGCTATCCAGTTTGGAAGCTCAAATTGAGCGGTCCAGACTTCAGTCACATTGCAATGGCCATGCAATTTGAAGAATTCCACGAGATCTAAAAACATTTCATCCCATGTGCGCGTGATGAGTAATTTCTGAACGCGGACACGCGGCTTTGATGTTTCGATTTTCTTAATACTTCGTTGCCACACAAAGCCGATTTCGTTCAAAGCGTTAAATCGTGCCTCACTCAAGTTGCCCCGGCTATTCGCTAACCGCTGAGCCAACATCCATCTGTGGAGGCTTCTTGTTTCTGCATCGACTGCTTTAATGACTCCAACACCATGTAGTGACGCGTATTCCTTAAAGCGATCGAAGACTTTACGCCATTGCGCCTCTAGCCCAAAAACCAACTTCTTGCGGCTGTTCGGCAAATTTCTTCCGTCCCATTCAAAACCGATAGCATTTAGTTGCTCAACAGATTCATTCGGAAGTGTCTTTTTGCGATATTCGTAGCGCTGACGAACTACCCACCCGCCCAGCAGCGGATCTTCAGCCCACTTTACGTGGACACGAGTGTGTCCGAATCGGGACTTGAATTCGCAAAGGGCGGAAAATCTCTCATCCCATGTGCTTCGTTCAACCTTCCAATCAAATCCAATTTTATCCAGTAAGACGACTCTATCACCATGGAGTTCACCTTTCGCAAAATCTACACGCTGTGTTTTCACCCAGTATGCCAGAGAGTTGTTTTCCTTCCAATTCTGAGGTACCCGACAATGCCCGAAGCGCTTTTGAAATTTAACCAGCTCAAGATAAATACCGCGCCAGTTCGTTTCCCGAGGGTTCCAGTTAAAGCTCAGTCGGTTTAATAAATCGACTTTCTCCGCCTCCAAATTGTGATCCCGTTTCCGCACTCGCTGATCCACCACCCACGACGCGAGCTTTTGATTCGCTGGCCACCGCGCGGGCATGTCACAATTCCCATGTTGTTGTTTGTAGGCGACAAGCTGTCCATAGCGCTCAAACCAATTTTCACCAATCGCGTCGATACATGCAGCAGTGATCGTGCTGCGCAGCATTTCCAAGGAAAGCTCGGGGCAAAGAAACTCGACAAGCTTCCGAAACTGACTGTCGTCGTATCCGCCCGTTCGCCCGCGCTCCATCCGCATCCCGGCGATGGTTTGTGCCAGCAGATCGTCCTGCTCCTTCAGGCCTTGGAGCACTTTCCAGACTTCATCGAAGTTGCTGCGTAGAACCGCCTGCTCAATGGTCTCGCCGCGTGCTTTTTCGACGTAGAGCGGCACAAGCACGTAGCCGAATTCCTTTCCTGTTTCTGGCGATAGGCGCATCGCACGGCCAGTGGCCTGCACGATATCCACGAGACTTCGCTTGGGACTCAGGAACGCCACCATGTCCACCGCTGGAACATCCACTCCTTCCGTGAGACAGCGGGCGTTGGAGAGGATTGCGCGTGGCATGGCTGCGAAATCGCGCAGAAGCCGTGCGCGGTAGGCAGTCGTCATCGCTCCTTCGATGTGCGCACAGTGAAAACCATCAAGATGGGTGCCAATGCCTTCCGGTCCCTCGGAAGTGAACGACTTAGCAGAAGCCACTTTCGAATGGAAGGTGAAGACCTTTGAAACGTTGTATTTCTCGATCGCCGACTTGAGCGCGATCTGGTTCGCAACCTGCCGGGCTTTCACTTCATCTCCGTCCACCAAAACCACACCAAGCCGGAGCGCTGCGTCAGTGACCATCTCCGAAGTCACGACCGAGATGATGACCTTGTAGTCGGTAATGATGCCCGCTTTTGTCGCCGAACTGAACGGCAACCGATGGACCACCGGCCCGTAAGTTTCAGGCGCGTCCATCGAGAAGACGACTTTCGATTCACCAAACTTGTCCCTCCTCGCCACGTCATAGTGCCGAGGCGTAGCGGTCATGAAAAGCCGGCGGGCGATGGGCAAATTCTCATCCTTGAGCGCGAGTGCAAACCTGGCTCCGTCGCGTCCGGCGGTCTTGTGTGCTTCGTCGAACACGGCGAAGTCAAACGGAGGCAGGCCAGTGACGGCTTCTGCGACAACTTTGGTGGATTGATAAGTGGAAAACACCAAGCGCACCGAGTCGGTTGGACGCTCAAGAAAACGCCGTACCTCGGCACTCTTGGTCGTGACGGCAAAGTCGAGGTCGGACGGACGGACGAGCAGTGAATCTTCCTCTCCTTGAACGGTCGGGTCGGAACAGACGCACAGGAACTGGACATCCGGCCAGCTCGTTTCATGGAGCCACTCGTGCAAGGTTTGGCGGACCAGCGCGAGCGAGGGTAGTAGAATGAGCACAGTGCGCGCATCGAGTCGTTCAGCAGCCCAAAGTGCGACCAAGGTTTTTCCGCTGCCACAAGCCATCAGCGCCGTAGCCCGTGGTCCGCGGGACAGACCACCAACGATGTCAGTGAGGGCGACGAATTGGTGTGGATTTGGCGTCTTCCTCTTCGCGGTAGCGGGTCGCTCGGCAAGCCATGCTTCGATAATCTGAAAATCTTCCGGTGTGAGCCGGTCCAAGTCACTGCCCCTGACGAAGATGGCCCCCAGGCGTTCCTCGGCGACGCGAGCCACCAAATCACAGTTGGTGAAAACCAACCGTCGGCCGCCAACATCGGCCAAGCCGTAGAAAGTAGAAAGCTCGGTCCAAGTGAGCGAGGGACGTCCAGTGCGGAACTTCGATTGATAGCAGACCGGTTCATCTGCCGCTGTGACGAAGACCCCGTCCACACCCATGTCCGCCATGGGCAAGCGGAGTTGCTGCCGCAGTGCTGAAGGCATCGAATTTGCAGGCCAAACCTCGCGAGCCTGATAGATTCGCTGTGTGGCGAGGCAGGCTTCTGCAAAAATTTCCAGCGCTGCTCCTCTTGCCTGCTCGGTGGGTAGTGCTGCAATCCTCGCTTCCAGCTCGGCAAAACTCTGAACCCCTGACATCAGGCCAAGTTCATGGAAATGTTTCGCTTTCGGATGTCGCGGCAGTTTCATTCGTGATTCATCAAAATGATAACTTGGGCCCATTTCTTGTAGGGCACTCGGAGAGAAGCCGCTGCGAGGATGCGATGCACATTTGATTGAAGTGGAGGCTGCATGAATGAGGGATGGGTGGCAAACTTGGTTTGCGGGAAAGAAGTTTGGGCACCACGAATCTCGCGAATCGAGCGAATCTTATCAGAAAAGTCGCATCTGGCTTTGCCTTCTGAATCTTGGGATTCGTTCGATTCGCCAGATTTGCGGTGCGTTTATCTTCTTATCTAAACCAGTCATCGGCGGCGCGACGCCAACGCTCCTTGGGGTGAAATCGTTCGACATTTCTCTGCCGCTGCTTCGTATTCCCGCCGTGCCGACTGTCCAACTTAAGTATCAATCGTTCCATCCATCGATCTGGCCGAAGATGATCGGTGAGGTTTCTCGCGACGCGACGCCGGGGTCGTTTGTTTTGGTGTTAGGGCGCGAAGGCACGCCGTTTGGTTGGGGTTTGTGGAACCCGAAGTCGCGGATGCCGCTGCGGGTGGTGAGCCACTCGTTGGAGGAGCTGGATGATGAATCGTTTTTTGAAAATGCGATCCGCCGTGCGGCGAAGTTGCGGCGGGAGGTGTTGAAGCTGGACAATGAAACTGACAGCTACCGCGCGATCCACGGCGACGCGGACTTCATGCCGGGCATCGTGGCAGACAAATTCGCTGACGTGCTCTCGGTGGAAATTACTAACCTCGCAGCGTGGCAACGGTTGCCGAAATGGCTGCCGCTGCTGCATGAGTGCTTCGATACCAAGCGCGTGGTCGTCGGTGTGGATCAGGATTTGGCGCGGATCGAAGGC
>JANOQR010000206.1:0-22711 GCA_031414935.1 Luteolibacter sp. | reverse complement strand
ATCATCCCACAGATTCAGGGACAGCCACAGATTGAAAAAGCTGAAGCCTCGTTGAGCCTCATCTCGTCCATTTCTACTAACATGTTTCAGGACAAAGCTCGCTATGATTAATAAACCAGAAAAAATCTGCGGACGTCCCTGAATCTGTGGGATGATCGTGTGGGAATTGGTGAATTTGAAACCTGCCTGTAATCGTTGGGAGAGGGCGTGAGTGGGTCTTTGGTCATTGTTGGAAAGGTTTTCCCGCAGATTCAGGGATGGCCGCAGATTTATGGTTTATTTGATGATCCTTGCTGCGGTGCCGAGTTTGGTGGCGATGGTTTCGAGGTTTTTGGGCCATTCGTTGATTTCGTAGCTGGGTGGGTTGGCCAGTTGTGGCGGGGTGATGCCGCTGACGAGTTGGGTGGTGGGTTGGGCGTAGAGGAATGGGACTTTTGGCTGACCGTAAGTCACAGCGAGACCGTCGGCGTAGGCTTTGAGCGATGGCGAATAGCGTGCGACATCGGTGGTGATGTTGTCTTTGCCGGGAATCCAGACCACACCTCTAATGGCGCAGGGGGTGAGTGGGCTGATGCAAAAGTTGTAGGTGTGTGTGGCGGACTCGGTGCGGCTAGCCCACTCGTTGTAGAAGGGTTGGGGGAAGGCGGGAGCGCGGTCTGCTAGGTCGATGGGGATTTCTTTTCCTGCTTTGAGTAGGGCGGAGATGTTCGCGTGATACTGCTTTAGCGTCTGGATGTATTGGGTGATGGCGGCTTTGCAGGCTGGGGTGTTCGGATAAACGAGGTTGAGTTCATCGCGTTCTTTTTCAAATCCGGCGGCGGTCTGCATGGCGGCGGGTGACATCCAAGTGAGTGGCGGACTTTCCGAGCCGAGCGTGACGATGCCGAGTGGCACGCCGGGTTCTTGGGCACCTGTGGCGAAGTGATAGGCGAGGGCGGAGGGGAGAGTTTCCTTCGAGTCGAAATTCACGTTGTCCCATGTTGCCATGTATTTCCCGCTGCCGATTTCCATCTGCTGCTTGCGTGGTGTCGGGGAAATTCTGGCTTTGGCTCGGATGCGGAATTCGCGGACGAGTGGCAGTGCTTTGGGTAGGGCTTCGCCATTTTTCGGCGGTGCTGGGCTGGAGGTGAGCGACATGGCACCGGTCATGAACCAGACGTCGCCGATGAGGACGTCTTTGATGGTTTTCGTCAGTCCGTTGCTGCTGGTGATGGTGAGATCTCGCCCGATGGCGGAGGCGGGCATGGCGTCGAGGGTGACTTGCCAGTAGTCGAAGTCGTTAGTCTTGGTGGTCTTTTTTTGATCGCCGAAGGTGACGGTGATTTCGCTGTTAGGATCGGCGTGGCCCCAGACGGGGACGGGGAGGTCGCGTTGCAGGACGGCTTGATTTCGCAGGAGTGTGGAGGGTTGGAGGTAGCTGTTTTTTGCCTTGGTTTGTTCGGCTTTTGCTTGGGCTGCGGGCTGGTCTTCGAGGAAAAATTGTTTGCCCTCGAAGTAGGCGAATGGCAGCGCGGGCAAGCCGGCCTTGTTGTAGAGATTCGCGCCGATGGGGCTGGCATTGTAGGCGTATTGCACGCCGACTGGCTCGGGGACGGCCTTGGAGGTGACGACGACTTCGTTGCCTTCGATCACGGCTTGGGCGGCGTGCCAGACGCGATCTTTTCCTGCGAGGCGAAAGTGTTGGAGTGGTGCACCGGGAGTTTCTTTGGCGGGTTCGACGTAGGCACCGGGAGTTTTGATGTCGTTCTGCATTCCTTTGCTGCCGACCATCAGTCCACCGCCGGGGCCGCGTTGCTCGAACTGGATGCGGACTTGGTCGCCAGTGATGTTAGAGGATTTGTAAATCGGTCCGGTGTAGGCGATGTCTTTGCCGTATTCGTGGGCGAGTGCCCAGCGGGCGAGGCGTTTCCCGGCATCCAGTTTGTTGGTGTAGTGGATTCCTCTCGGGTCGGGATTGAAATCATGCTGGGCGACCATGCCGACGTGTTTGGCGTTTTTGAAAAACAGTGTTTGAGCCTCACGGATGTCGGCGAAGCCGTTGCTGTCGGGATCGGCGTCGCCGTAGCATTGCATCTGGGTGAAATAGAATGGCAGCTCGGGACGCGCCCAATGTTTGCGCCAGCCGTTGATGAGGGCGTCCATTTTCGCGGCGTAGATTTTTCCGTTATCGGAGTTGTGTTCGCCTTGGCACCAGATGGCTCCGCGGATGGCGTAGGGGATGAGAGGCGCGATTTTTTTGTTAAACTTACGGGACGCGCCTTTCCAATCGTCGGCAATGCCGGGCAGCTTGGGTCGTGGCAGGGCAGCTCCGCCACGTTCGATGAGTTTCTCGCTCTCGACTTGCCAGGCGTTCAGCGCGGTGAAGTAGTTTTCTAACGCTGCTTTGCTGTCGGTGGTGCTGGGGTTGCTTTGGCGGATGTTAGCCGCGATTTCTTGAAGCTGTGGATGCTCGGCAAATCCCTCGTATGCGGTCCATGTCTCGATGGGCGTGGCGCCGTGAGTGCTGCGAAGGATGCCGATGGGGACTTTGAGTTCTGCATGAAGTTCTGCGGCGAAGGCGAGGGCGAGGGCGGAGAAACTACCGGCTGATTTGGCGCGTTTCCAGCCAAGCTCTGAGTCAGCGCGGGTGCAGGGATAGAGCGCGGAACCGGTGTCCACGGTGTATTCGCGGATGGGGATGTCTTCTTTGGATTTTGATAGCGTGTTGGCCAAGTCCAGGCAGAGCGACTTGCCAGCGAGCCAGTCCATGTTCGATTGGCCGGAGGCAAACCAGACTTCGCCGACGAGTAATCCTTTGCGGGTGATGTTGCCGCCTGCGGTGTCGGTGACGGTGAGTTCGCGCTCTTCGGCGGAGGCTGTTAGCGGCTGGAGTTTTAGCATCCATTTTCCTAACTCATCAGCGGTGGCGGTCTGGGTTTGGCTGGCGAATGCGACGGTGACTTTGCTACCCGGTGCGGCCCAGCCCCAGACGGGAAGCGGCATTTCACGCTGGAGCACGGCGTCATCGACGAAGGGTGAGGCGAGCTCGAGTGATGGAGCGGCGGTGAGCGGCGTGAGGAGTGAAAGTGCGATGCCGAGTGAGAGGAGTTTTTGAGTCATTTTAAGAGGGAGCTAAAACGTGAGGGTTTGATCGTTAGTTACAGAAAGACGGCCTCCTTTTTGGGGAGGCCGTCTTGGGATGAGGGATCAATTTGGCAGGCGTTTACTGCTCGGCTTTGAGACGACCGAAGAGCTTGGTGCCGGGGAGTGCTTCACTGGCGGCGACGGTGGCAACAACGCCGTTAGTCGGGCTGCCGAGGGTGACGTTGAAGGTCACTCCGTTGACGGCAGGGCTGAGACCGGCGATGTCGGGAACGACGGCGGATTCTACCCATGTGTCTGTGATGCTGAGGTCGCTGCTCTGCTGGAGTTTGATCGATGCGGAACCGCGATTGGCGGCATTGAGCATATTGAAGGTGAGCACCAAGTTCCCGGAGCTGTGGCTGACGGTGGGTAAGGTCACGGCGGCGGTGGGGCTGCTCGCTCCCAAGAGGAAAGCGAGGCCGTTGTCGATGCCGTCGTTGTTCGCGTCGTCGTCGAAGTTTGCACCGCCGGACCAGAAAGCATATTGCGTCTGGATGGTGGTGATCGTGGCGGAGCCGGTTTTGCCCGTGCCAATATCGGTGACGGTGAAGGTCAACCCGCTGCCTGCGTTGGTCGGGGTCACACTGACGCCACTGAGGACACCTGCGGTGAAGGTGGCCGAGGTGCCGCTGAATCCGCCAGTGCCGCCGAAGTTGACCGTGCCGGTGAAGCTGGTGACGGTGGCGTTAGCAGCATCTTGCGCGGTGAGGGTGATGCCAGTGATCGGGGTGCCGACGGTTTGCGGTGAGCTGATCGCGGAAATGGCGAAGTGATCCAGTGGACCCGGGCCGCCACCGCCAGCGATGAGGTAGCCCATCGCATCGAGGACGTAGGTGCCGAGGCCAGCACCGTTGACGCTGATGAGGGCGAGTTGGGTAGGGGTCAGGCCAGTGGCGTCGGTGCCGAAGCGGAGTGACGTAGCCGCCAAGGTGCCAGTGACATTGAGCGTGCCGCCGGTCCAGTCGATCGCGTCACTGTCGGCAAAGGCGAGGTTTGCGCCCACGCCTAGGTTGATGGCGGCGGTAGAGGTCACGTCCAGCGTTCCTGTGGTGTCGTCGAAGGTGGCTGCGTCAAGGATGCCGTTGCCGATGGAAATAGCAGCGGTAGGCAACACGTTGTTCGCGCCCATGGCGAGCGTGCCGCCAGTGATCTCAGTCGTGCCAGTGTATTGGATGGTTCCGGCGAAGGTCCATGTGCCAGTGCCTGCTTTTCGAATGCTGGTTCCGGTGCCATTGGCGAATGTTCCTGTGACTCTGTTCCCCGTAGTGTCGCCTTGGAAAACATAAGCCTTGGTTCTAGCGGATGCGGCGATGCCATTGATGACTAGGTTCACCCCGGTCGGGTTAAAGGTGTTTGGCCCGGTGCTGCCACTCCCACCGATGGTGGCATTTGTGCTGTCAGTGTTAGTGAACCCGCCAGAGAAGGTGATGGTCGGTGTGCCAGAGGTGACATTGGAACCTTTTTGGAAATTAAACACCGCGCTATTGGCTCGATTGTATTGTTGGGTGAGTGTCAGGTCTGCGGCTGCACCTGCTGTCACGCGATCCACAACCAAGGTATTGTTGATACTTTGCCCACCAGCGGTCCAAGCGTTCGCGACAGACGTATTGGTGTCGTTGCGGAATTGGAGGCTGGTGCTGCTGGTATTGAAAGTGATCGCTCCTGATCCCAAGCCACTGGCACCTACGGAAACCAGCGTGCCAGCACTCAGGGTAGTGCCGCCGGAATAGGTGTTGGTTCCAGAGAGAATCCAGGTGCCAGCGAGGTTCTTGATGACGTTGAGTGCGCCGCCTGCTCCGTTGGAAATCACGCCACTGATGGTGTTGGCGTTCGTGTTTGCACCAAACAGGCTGAGTGATTTATTGCTGGTGCTGGTTGGGTTGATGTTCGCGGTGAGGGTAATGGCTCCGACGCCCGTTCCATCGGCCCGCAGCGTTGCATCGCCTTGCGCGATGTTGAAGGTCTTGTCGCTGCTTTGGACGGTGGTGCCGTTGAAGGTAATGTTGCCACCCGTGAGAAAATCAATGGTGCTGTTGGTGCCAAGCGGGCTGCTGGCGTCGGCGATGTTTCCAAACGAGGAAGCGACAACAGATCCACCACCGAGGATCGTTTTTCCACTGTAGGTGTTTGCACCGGTGAGGGTCAGATTCTGGCCGTTGATTTTACGAAGAGTCAGGCTGGTGCTGCCTACGGGGTTTGCAATCACACCGCTGTATGTCACGGCGAGTGCGTTGACGCTGATGTCGATGCCGACGGCCACGTCGCCGCTGTAAGTCACGGTCGAGGTGCCCGTGCCGACACCTGCCAGGATGCCGCCGAATGAGCCTGCGCCGCTGGTCGCATTGGTAAACCTGCCCGTACCATTGACATCCACCGCGAGGGTAGCACCGGTGTTCACTGTGATATTGCCGCTGGATGGCATCGCGGCGGTGGATAGGAATTTCAGGATGCCGCCGTTGATGGTGGTGCTGCCAGCATAGGTATTTGCAGCGGTGAGATTGAGCTGGCCATTGCCATTTTTAGTCAGTCCGCCGTTCGATAAAATGCCGCTCAGGGTGGCGGTGTTCGCACCGACTGAAACAGTCTGTGTGCTACCGCCCAAGTCGATGGCATTTTGGAAATCCAGCGTGTTGTCTGCTGTGGCTCCATTCAGAACGAGGGTAGAGGGGCTGAAGTTCGCACTGCCCCAAGTGACTGCGGCTCCTAAATTGACGGTGCGTGCTGCAGAGCGCGCGCTGAAGCCACTGGTGCCGCCGGTGATTTGGACCTGGGTGACGCCGGTTCCAAGGCCGCGCGCGAAGTTGGCGCTGGCCATTTCCACGTAGCCACCGTTCATCAAGAGGTTGCTGGTGCCGCCAGCAGCCGCAATGCCACCGGGCAAGGCGTTGGCACTGCTGAGTCTCAAGGCTCCACCGGTGATGCTCGTCGCGCCGCCGTAGGTATTGGCACCCGAGAGCGTGAGAAGTCCTGCATCTTGCTTGGTGAGTCCGCCGAGGTCGCTGACGACGCTCGTGATCGCAGTGCTGCCACTGCCGCCCACGGTGAGGAGGAAACCGTCATTGTCCACCGCGCCAGTGCCGACGGTGAGCAGGTTGGAGGAGTTATTGAGCCAACTTTGCGCAGCACTGAGAGTGATCGGGCTGATGATGGTGGCAGCACCGGCACCTGCGTTCATGGCGATACCGGCGTTGAGAGTGATCGTCTGACCAGCAGTGCCGAGTGTGTAGCCGGTGGTGATAAATGTATTGAAGGTGAGAGAATTGACCGTCGTTGGGCTGGCGAGGGTGACGGCTCCGCCGACGCCGCCGTTGCCGAAAATAGCGTCGTCACCGGCAGTCCATGTGATGCTGGGCGTGCCGTCGTTCCACTGGCCCGCACCGAGCCATGCGCCTGCGCCGTCATTGATGACACCACCCGCAGTGGAGTCCCAAGTGAGGGTGGCAGAGTGGGCGGCGGAAATGGCAAGCAGTGAGCTGCCGACGAGGAGGAGGAAGGGGCGGAGTGTTGATTTTGGTTTCATGGGATTAGCGGATTAGGGTTAGCAAACAATAGACGCGCGGGTTGTAGCGGCGGTGCATGACCGCCGCAGATGTTGGGAATGAGAAAGCTGGTAATGAGATGAAGCAGCGAAGGTCACAGACCGATGCTACCAGTTCATCTGCGGCGGCGCAGGAGGGCGAGCGCGCCGAGGCCACCGAGCAAGGCGGCGACGTTTGGCTCGGGGATGACGGCGATGTTCACGAAGGAATCTGACCCTCCAGCATACTCGCCGATGAAATTGAGGCCGCCCTCGGTATCGTTGTAGCTGATTTTCCAAGTATTGAGACCGAAGGAGAATGTCTCTTCATCGGCGAGCTCGTTGCCGCCGAGGGTGAAAAGACCACCATTCCAGGTGCCAGTGTAGTTGATGAGGGAAAAAACATCGCCGACGGTAAATGCAACGTCGGTAATTGCGATGTCAGAGAGAGAAAGGCCCACGGTTCCCGCGAGATTCAGGTCTCCTGTGACTTTCACGAGGTCGGAACCAACAGAAGTGGCGACGCTGGAGTCTAGCTCATGGATGAGAGTCGAGGAATTGGCGAAGGAAAGCGTGCCAGTGGCGAGGGTCTCGATGGAGGCACCGGGCGAAAGTGAGCCGGTGACATTGACTGACCCGCTGATAGTGCCCGTGCCGCCAAGAATGGCTCCAGAAGCGACGCCCACCGTGCTGCCAGCGGCGGTCGAGCCGTTGACTAAAAGCGTGCCTTGGCTGACGGTAGTGGCACCCGTGTAGGTGTTGGAATTGGACAGAACCAAGGTGTTGGTTCCCAGTTTGGTAAGGCCGCGAGCACCGCCGGAAGCTCCGGTGGAGTCGGCGACGATATCGCCAATCGTGAACGAGCCGCCTGATGCGGTGGTCGTGTCGAAGCCGAAATTTGAACCCGCGTTCATGCCATTGGTGGCACTGGAACTGGCAGCAAGGTTGGTCAGCAGTGTGGTGACGTTGCCAGCAGTGAATTCTCCGGTGCCACCGACGTTGAAGGCCAAAGTGGTACCGCTTTTGGCGTTGATATTGGCAGCTGTCCAACTGGCGGCGGTATTGTTGTAGAGAGCAGTTTGTTTTTCAAACTTCAGGGTGCCGCCAGTGATCTCGGTTGTGCCAGTGTATTGGCTAGTTCCGGCAAAGGTCCATGTGCCAGTGCCCGCTTTTCGAATGCTGGTTCCGGTGCCATTTGCAAAAATCCCGGTGAGTCTGTTGCCAGTGGTGTCGCCTTGGAAAATGTAAGCCTTGGTTCTAGCGGATGCAGCGATGCCATTGATGACGAGGTTCACCCCGGTCGGGCTAAAGGTGTTTGGCCCGGTGCCGCCACTCCCGCCGATTGTAGCATTTGCGCTGTCTGTGTTGGTAAAGCCACCGGAGAAAGTGATGGTCGGCGTGCCAGAGGTAACGTTGGATCCTTTTTGGAAATTAAATACCGCGCCATTGGCCCGATTGTTCTGTTGGGTGAATGTCAAATCGACTGCTGCGCCTGCCGTCACTCGATCTACCACTAGGGTGTTGTTGATGTTTTGCCCGCCAGAGGTCCAAGTGTTCGCGACAGACGTGTTGGCATCGTTTCGGAATTGGAGGCTGGTGCTGCTGGTATTGAATGTGATCGCTCCCGATCCCAAACCACTGGCGCCGACTGAAACCAGCGTGCCAGCCGAAAGTGTGGTGCCGCCGGAATAAGTGTTGGCTCCAGACAAAACCCAAGTGCCAGCAAGGTTTTTGATGACGTTGAGTGCGCCGCCCGCCCCGTTGGATATGTTGCCGCTGATGGTATTGGCATTCGTGCTCGTCCCAAACAGGCTGAGATTTTTATTGCTCGTGCTCGTGGGATTGATGTTGGCCGTGAGAGTGATGGCTCCAGCACCCGTTCCGTCCGCGCGAATGGTGGCATCACCTTGCGCGATGTTGAAGATCTTGTTGCTGCTTTGGGCGGTGGTGCCATTGAAGGTAATGTTGCCACCTGTGAGGAAGTCGATGGTGCTGTTGGTGCCAAGTGGGCTGCTGGCGTCGCCGATGTTTCCAAACGAGGAAGCGACAACAGACCCACCGCCGAGGATCGTTTTCCCACTGTAGGTGTTTGCACCGGTGAGGGTCAAATTCTGACCATTGTTCTTACGAAGGCTGAGGCTGGTGCTTCCTGTGGGATTGGCAATGACGCCGCTGTAGGTAGTAGCTCCGCCTGTGCTAATGTCGATACCCACGGTCACATCACCCGCGTAAGTGATGGAGTTTCCTCCAGCCCCGACTCCAGCTAAGATTCCGCCGAAGGAACCCGCACCACTTGTCGCATTACTGAATCTGCCGGTTCCGGTGACGTCCACAATCAGCCCACCACCAGAGCTGACAGCGATCGTGCCTGTGGATGGCATGGAGGCCGTTGTGGTAAATCTCGCCAGCCCTGCGGTGATATTTGTGCCGCCGGTGTAGGTGTTAGCCGCGGAAAGGGTGGTGATTCCGGATCCGGTGTTGTTGACGGTGAGTGCGACAGTCCCGCCGCCGCCGCCATTTCCGATGATGCCGCCCAGCGTGATACCACCACTGCTGCTGGAGTCCACGGTGATCGTCTGGACACCAGCCGCCGCGCCGGTAACTGCGCCGATGGTGAGCAGGCCCGTGTTGGAGTTAGAAAACCCAAAGGTCGTGTTGGCGGAGTTCAAAGTGAGGGCCGTTGCAATCGTGTTGGCACCCGTGGACTGCTGGCGGATGCCAGAAAAACTCCCTGTGCCGCCGATGGTGATCGCTCCCCCGGTGATGGTCGCCGTGGGGCCGACGTTTGCAGCGAAGGTGATGCTGCTGGCGAGCTGCGTGCCGCTGACGGTGATGCTGCCAGTATTCGTGGTGGCAGGCTGAATGAAGAGATCGTCTGCTGCGCTCGTGACCGCACTCAGAGTGCCGCCAGTGCCAGTATTGCTAGTGCTCCAAAAATTATTGGTGCCATTCCATGCTCCTACCACAGTGCTGTATCCGGCGGTGTTGCCATTCACATCCCAATACAAAGGAGTGGCCAAGGCACAGGGAGCAGTGAGCATGACTGCTAACAAACTGCTACCTGAACAAACCAGCAGGGAGTGAAATCCAGAGGTGATTTTCATAAATACGGGGCTACCCAATACGCCGCTGCGAGGGTTGTCCAGAATTCGATTTTAATTTTTTCCTCGTCACTAGCCCCAAATTGGGCAGGTTTTAGCTGGGAATTTGTTTGCAGTAATTTCCCCTTCGGCACAGGTGGCCAGTTACTTACGTGGGGAGTTGCTGGTTGGCAGGTGGCACGGGGAAATGCCGGGAGCGCGGCAGTTAGCATCGGAGCTGGGGGTGGATCGCAAGACGGTGGAGGCTGGGCTGTGTTTGCTGATGCAGGAGGGGCTGCTCATGGCACAGGGCGCGGGGCGGCGGAAAATCGTCTTGCCCGAGAAGCTAGCGAGTCCGTCGCTGCGCTTGGCGGTGCTAGAATACGAGCCAGCGACGAAAAGCGAGAGCTACATGGTGGAAATGCAGCAACTTCTGACCAAGGCGGGATATGTCGTTTTTTCAGCCCCGAAGTCCTTGCTCGAGCTGGGTATGGAGGTCGTGAAAATCGAGAAAATGGTTAAAAAAATCCATGCCGACGCTTGGATGGTGGTGAGTGGATCTCGCGAAGTTCTGGAATGGTTTGCTGGGCAGGCATTTCCGACCTTTGCCCTTTTCGGACGGCGGCGTGGGCTACCGCTGGCCGAGGTAGGGCAGGATAAGCCTCCTGCGATGGGGAAAAACTCACGCAGCGGTTGATCGAGTTAGGGCATCGCAGGATCGTGCTGATGGCCCGGGCGGAGCGGCGTGAGGAGTGAAAGGGCGATGCGGGGTGAGAGGAGTTTTTGAGTCATTTTAAGCGGGAGCTAAAACGTGAGGGTTTGGTCGTTAGTTACAAGAAAGACGGCCTCCTTTGCGGGAAGGCCGTCTTGGGATGAACGCTGCGTGATAGGTCGATTAAGGACCAGTGACCTTGAGGCGGGCAAAGTTCTTGGTGCCGACCGGGAAGGTGTAGGTCACGTTGTTGCCAGAGATGTGGACGGTGTTGGGGATATTGGGGGTTCCACTGGTCACGATCGAGGCCCAGGGATCTGCCAAGGTGGCGGAAGTTTCTATCACGAAGTCGGTGGTGTAGGCTCCTGAGTAGTCGGTGTCTTTGACCCAGGTGACGCTAAGTGTGCCCGAAGAGTTGACGACGGACGGCAGTGGGGTGAATCCGGTGGTGATGGAATCTCCACCTAGGAAGTGCTCGGTGCCGTTGTCCACACCGTCGTTGTCGTGGTCTTGGTCGCGAGTGCCGAGCGTTCCGTTCGCAGTCTGCCATGCGGCGTAGCCACTGGGTGCGCCAGTGGAGTTTAGCCGCAGTTCGGTGTCACCGTTGGCCTTGACGAGCGTGTATCCGGGAATGGAGGCGGATAGGGTGGGCGTGCCGGTGATGGAGGATGCGGTCATCAGGAGGTAGCTTGCCAATGTCGGCGTGCCGCTGATTTTCACGGTGCCATTGGTCAGATCCAGTGCGGCGGTGGAGGTGGTGGATGAGCCGAGGGTGAAAGCAAGTGAGGCACCGGTGGCCACGGTGATGGCGGAAGTTTGGCTGCCGCCGATCAGGGCGAGTGTGCCGGAGCTGACGGTGGTGATTCCAGTGTAGGTGTTGTTGGCGGTGAGTTCGAGGGTACCCACACCGTTTTTCAGCAGGCTCATGCCGACAGTGGTGTTGGTGATGGCACCGGAAATCCGCGCGATGTCGGTTGCGGAGCCGGGGTTGTCATTCACGGTGATGGTTCGAGTTTGGACCGCTCCTGATCCGAGGTTGAGGGTGTTTTGGAAATCGACCAAGCTGTCCGCGCTGTTCGAGCCGAAAATGAGGTTTTTTGTATCTGAGACAAAGCTGCTGCCGTTCCATGTCAGACTGCCCGTGCCGCCATCGAGATTGAGGATGAGAATGCCACCGCGAGCGGCAAAGCCACCACTGGAGGTGGACCAATTCACCGCTCCTGCGGCTGTGGATACGGCACGGCTGAATGTGCCGTTGCTCTGGAAGACACTGCCACGCAGTTGGAGGGTGCTGGCTGTCGGTAGTCCCGTTCCGTCTTTTGCGTCCAATACCCCTGCGAACACAGAAGTCACGCCCGTGTAGGTGTTGGTGCCGGTTAGTAACCAGGTGCCGACTCCTGATTTGGAGAGGCTCAAAGCGGCGACACCCGTTGCAGCGGAATCCACTAGGTTGCCGCCGATGGTATTATTGTCAGTATTCGTTCCGGTGAGGGTGAGAGTGCGGGCACCGTAGCCGAATGCCCCATTCGCGTTTGTGCCGGCTGTGGTGACTGCGTTGTTGAGTGAAACTTGCGTTGCACTGTCGATGCTCACGATGGTGGAGTTCGCGGCGACGCCCGTGCCGGTGAACTTCATGCCAGCGGCAAGTTTCGCAGTGCTAGCCAATCCGCTGATGGTTCTGCTGGATGACGTAAAAGTCACTCCGCTGGAGTCGGGAGATACGATGTTATCGGTCGGCGCATTGAAGACTAGCGCTCCGGTGCCGGAGGCGTCGATGGTGCTGTTTGCGACAATGCCGAAGTTGCGGGTCGTCGTATGGCCTGCTGCACCCGCTGAATTGATGGGCGCATATTGCAGGGTGCCACCGGTGAGCGAGAGGGAAATTCCGCTGGACGCGCCGATCGGGCAGGCAAGTCCCGGATTGGAGATGCTGTTGATGGTCAGGGTGCCAGCGGCGATGAGGGTGGAGCCAGTGTGAGTATTCGCGCCGGAGAAAGCCCAGATACCAGCGCCGGTTTTGTTGATGATGACACCGGCGACGTTCGCGGAGCCGTTGGCGATCAAGCCAGCAAACACGTTGGTGGGGCCAGCGGCTGCACTCAGTGTCAATTTACCATTTCCTCCGGCTGCTAGCAGATCGGTATTGATGGTGACCGCCTGAGTGGTGCTCAGGTTAGCGAAGGTCGCGCCAGTGCCA
This sequence comes from Luteolibacter sp., assembly GCA_031414935.1. Lineage (GTDB taxonomy): Bacteria > Verrucomicrobiota > Verrucomicrobiia > Verrucomicrobiales > Akkermansiaceae > Luteolibacter. The sequence continues at coordinate 10,082 of JANOQR010000206.1, read as the reverse complement.
TTGTTATTGCTGCCGTTGCCGATGAGGCGAATCCGTCGGTTGTTCAAGGTCAGGGGGGCGATGGCTCCGCTGCCATAGTTAAAGACAACGGAAGTTCCGCCGCTGACACCGTTGCTGTTCGAGCCGATAGAGATGTTTCCTGCACCGACTTGATCGACTAGGCTGTTAAAGGTGGCGGCGCAGGATTGGCCTCCGGCATTGCCGTCCACGGTGATCGCTCCGGTGAAGTCGTTGCCGGTATTGGTGAGAAGCGAGGCGTGGGGACCGCTGCCGAGCAGCGAGTTGAAGGCGAGGCCGCCGGCGCCGGTCACTTTGCCGCTGTGGGTCCAGGTATTAGTCGGAATCAAGGTCGCGGTGACACCGGAATCCACGGTGATCTGCCGCGCGGTGGTGAAGGTGGCGGTGCTATTTAGGCTAGCGTTTCCGGTGAAGGTGAGTCCGCCCGCAACACCTCCGAGATTGCCGTCTGAGCTGATAAATAAGGTGCCTGCGCTGATGGAGGTGCCACCTGTGTAGGTGCTGGAGCCACCGAGGCTGAGGGTGCCGCTGCCGGATTTCAGGATCGCGAGTTTCTTGGTGGAGTCACCTGCGTTGTCCGAGATGGCTCCGGTAACGGCGGTGGCGGCGTTTGTCCCACCCAGAGTTACCGTGGTGGTCGTGGCTGTCGGCACGCTGTTGTCTAGGGTGAGGGATGCGAGAGAAAGCGGTGCGGAGGTGGGGTTGAAGCTCGCGGCACCGCTAGCAGTGGTCGCTCCGAAGCGCAGGACGTAGGAGTTTCCGCCAGTGATGTTGAGGGTATGCGCGCCGATGCTCAGAGTCCCAAGCGCGAGGGTCTTGGTGGTCGAGGTGGCTCCGGGACGGTTGACGTCGATGGTGGTATTTCCGCCGACGGTGGTGTTGTTGCCAAAGGTGATGGACTCGGCAGTGGTGTTGACTGTGCCGCTAGCGCGCAGTTGAAGGGTGCCGCTGTTGAGGGCGAGGCCGCCCGCGCCGAGTGGGCCAGTCGGGGTCAGACTGGTGCCGACCACTTGGCCCTGCAAGATGCCGGATGTCAGGGTGGTGGTGCCGCCGTAGGTGTTGGTGCCGGATAGGGTCAAATTACCCGCGCCTTCTTTGGTGAGGCCGCCAGCCCCACTGCCGATGACTGCGGAGACGGCAGCGTTGCCCGCGCCACCGATGGTGAGGAGATTGGCACCGTTGGCCACCGTGCCAGTGACGGTCAGCGTGCCGATCGTGTTGGAAAAGCTCTGTGGCGCACCAAGTGCGATCGTGCCACCCACGCTGGCGTTGCCAGCGGCGGTAATGCCGTTGTTGAGCGTCACGGTCCCGAGCGTGATGTTCCAGCCTGCATTGTTGAGGGCTAGTGAACCAATGTTGGTGAGAGGGATGTCGTTCGAGTTAGTCGGGTTGGCCGCGCCATCGAAGATGAGGTCAGCACCGTCCGTGGGTGCAGTATCAGCGGACCAGTTCGTGGCTGTGGACCATAAACTATTCGTGCTAACTGCGGTGCCAGCATTCCATGTGGAAGCGGCATGGATGGATGATGCGGTGAGCAATGAGCTGCCAGCGATGAGAAGGAAGGAGCGGAGTGTGGATTTCGGTTTCATTGGATAGGAGGTCGGATTCAGAGAGATTGCTGATTTTTTGACTTGGGCTATGAAACCTCGGGATTATCTCAACTCTTGTGGATTGATGTCTTCTGGTTTTAAGCGTTCTCGCATTGCACTGAAAATCATCTGTGGCACATACGATTAGATTAAAAAATCTGAATCCCAGTCCTAGATTGGGCCAGTAAATTTTTTGTCAAGATAAGCGAAATATAGGTGCGGCTAGATAGACGGCCGTGCATCAAAATTTGTGGGAACTGCGGCAACTTCGCATAGGGGGCTGGGCAGATGAATCATTACAATACGTGCGAAGAGGCTCATCTGGGCGGTAGAAGTGCTGAACGCATTTCCACAAAACATTATGCACGTAAGTTTAGGTTCAGCAGCCGCCCCGACGTGGTAATTATTTCGCCAATAGCTCGACCATCGCTTTGCCCATGGCCTCGCCTACGTTCATGTAGGTTTCTGCGTTGCCGCCGTAGTGGCCGTTGCCGCTGCCGCCTTTGGATAGTGGGTTAGAAAAAACGGTGGCGACGTTGCCTTTGAACTCGGGGTGTTTGCCGTCTTTACCATCCACGGCGAGTTGGGCGTCCATGACGGCCCCGGCGGGTCCGCCACTGCCTTTGGTGGCCTCGCCCAGAGTGGCGAGGACGAACTTGGCGTTGGGGGCTTTGAAGTCGATGCGGAGTTGTTTGATGAAACGGACGAGGTTTTTCTCATACTCGGCTGCCCAGCCGGGATTTCCGCAGTCTTTTTCGCCCTGCCAGAAAAAGAAGCCTGCGACTTCATACTTCTTCGCGTCTGGGTAGTAGGTGTTGAGATCGTCTAGCACTTTCTTGGCGTCGTCCGTGTCGTCGTCGTATTGTTTTCCTGCATACCACTCGGAGGGCTTTTCGCCGGTGCCTTTGGGGGTTTTATCGGTGCCGAGGTATCCGGGGTAGGTTTTTCCGTTGTGCTCGTATGGCTCCGAACCCGGCGGCAAGTAATCCCAGCCCAGAGCGCGATTGCCGATGCAGCTTTTGAGAATCATCACGGGGGCGTCGATGGCATTTCCGAGCGGATGGCCGATGCCGTATTCGGGGCCGATTTTTGAATTCCTGATGCCCATCCAATCATTCTCTAGCAGCCCCTTGCTTTGCATCATCTGCACGTAGCGGACATCTTTACGCACCAGCCACGCGCCTGCATCGTCCACGAGGTAGGGGTAGAGATTGCTGGTCTTTACGGCGTTTTCGAGTGAGCCGTCGCCGCCACTGATTTTACCAGTGCCGACCATGTTGGATTGGCCGAGTAAAATGAAGACTTGGACAGGCTTCGACAGGTCTGCGGGCTTGTCGTCCGGGCGCTTGAAGAGGTTTTTGGGATCGGCATTGACGCTGCCTGTCGAGGGCTGGCTGACAGGTGCGGCCTCTACTTTGCCCTGCTCTTTGAGGAAGGCGACGTCTGCGGCCGAGAGCTTGTCTTGGGCGAATTTGAGCAGCTTTCCGTTTGCTTGTGCGACGCCGACGGAGCCAGTGGCAGGATCGTAGGATTTGAGCTCGCCTTCGAAGGTCTTGGAGCCATCCGCGCTGGTCCAAGTGCGGGCTTGCAGGCTGGCGGTGAGGAGAAATGCGAGGGCGGCAGTGCGGGCGAGGTGTTTCATGTTGAAGCAGCGGTTAGGCGAAATTTTGACGGAGTTTTGGCTCTTCACGAAGATTTTATTTCAATGCGCCATCGGCAGGTGGATTTTTCCGGGCTTTGGGCGCGGCGGTGTAGGCCAGAGATTTTAAATGGGCATCGAGTGCGGCTTCGAGCGGCGCGGTGAAGGCGGGATCGCCGGCGAGGTTTTTGATTTCGTAGGGATCGCTGGTGAGATCGAACGCTTCGGTCCACTCGGGATGGCCGGGGTATTTGATGAGTTTCGCATTCACTGTGCGGACGCCGACGCAGGTGGGACCGTCGCCTAGCTCGCGGTAATACTGGGCAAGAAAGGAAGCCCGCCATTTCTCAGGCTGCTTGTCTGCGGCGAGATCCTTCCAGCTTGCGCCCTGCGTCGCGGGCGGGACGGGTACGCCTGCTAGGTCGAGAAAAGTCGGCGCGAGGTCGATGTTGAGCACCATTTCATCGACGACTTTTCCCTGCGGAAACCCTCGCGGGTAGCGGGCCAGCATCGGGACGCGGATGGATTCTTCGTAAAGCAGCCGCTTGTCGCCGAGGCAGTGCTCGCCCAGGAAAAAGCCGTTGTCGCTGGAGTAAACGACGACGGTGTCTGCGGTGAGCTGGAGTGCATCGAGCGCATCTAGCAATCTGCCGAGGTTTTCATCCGCGCCTTTGACGTGGCGGAGGTAGTCGAGATGGATCGCGTTGTCCGCGAGACCTTGGTCGAACTGACCCGTGGCTGGGTCAGGCTTGCGATAAATGGGCGGCACACCGGTGTTAGGCGTGGGACGCGAGGTTTCGCCCGCGTAGAGACCGCGCAGGCGTTCGGGGAGATGGTCGCCACCGCGTTTGTTGTGTGGGCTTTTGATGCCGACGATCATCGAGAAAGGCAGCTCGCGATTTTGCTTCATCCAGTCGATGGCAAAATCAGTGCTCACGTCGTCCACCCAGCCGGTGGTGGCGGTTTTGACGCCGTTGATTTCAAACGCGCAGTTTTGATAAACACCCTGACCGACGAAGCTGGCAGAGTGATCGAACCCCGGGCGTTGGCCGCGTTGCTCGCCCATGTGCCATTTGCCAAAATAGGCGGTGCGGTAGCCAGCCGCACGCAGCAAGGAGGCATGAGTGACGGCGTCCTCGGCCAGGGGCGTGTGATTGTCGATGATGCCGTTGGCGTGATTGTAGCGTCCAGTTAGGAAAGCCGCGCGACTCGGCGAACACAGCGAAAGTGTGACGAAAGCATTACGAAATCGCACGCCTCCCGCAGCAAGTCGATCCATGTTAGGCGACTTGAACCACGGGTAACGCGCCCGCTCGCCCTGCTCCCGCTGCACCACCCCCATCGCGTCCCAGCGATGATCGTCAGAGATGATGAAGAGGAAATTGGGCTTGCGGTCTGCGGCGTGGAGGGGAAGGGTGATGAAGGTAAGCAGCCAACAAATGGCTAGGCGGAAGTGGGGACGGGTGGAAGGACACATTGGGTGGATGGTAAAACCCGTTTGTTTAAAAGAAGCGCAGGAATGAGCCGGTCCTAAAGTCCGGGGAAATCCCGAATGGAGTGCATCCGTAGGTGTTGGCTCGCTGGATCGTGATAAAAGAAAATGAATGAGCGAGCGTGATTGCTGATAGGCCAAACGGTACTGGAGAATGGTGTCGTTACTTCGTTTTGGCGGTAATATAGAACAGTGCGAAAGTTGCGTTCACCGGGTGCGCCCAGAGGTTTGATAATTGTATGGTGTCCCGGCTTGACTGCAAATTTTTGGTCCCCAACGATCCCTCCGATTTCAACGCGAGCTGCGTTCATAAAAAGAAAATGACCGCCTCTGAATTTGTCCCCATAGGCGTCCAACGGAAGTACGTCGAAGCCAGTTGTGTCGTCTTTGCCCTTTTGAACCAATAGGATGATCTGAGAGGAAGTGAGCAGAGATTTCGCCCGTCCTAGTTCCTTGAACGCGGTTTTGCCGTCTGGTCCTTTTTCCATTCGTCCGATTAGCCAGACACTGATTGCTGGAACCCGAATTGGTTTTGAAAGCCAGTTGCTTGGGGCTTCGATATCGATAAAACTATCCTTGCTGATTGCTAACTTTACTTTGATTGGTTCTGCTGATTTTGGGAATGACACGAAGCTAATGCTAACTTGACTTTCTGTTTGCTGCGCCCAACAAAACTGCGGACACGCTGCCGTGCATAAAGCCAAAAAGATAGCAATTAAGAGGTTGTGAAAAAACATGATGAATGGTGGTGGAATGGGCGGCAATGGAGCGGTGAAGACTAGATTTCTAGGGGGGCAAGCCACCGGAAATTAATGATTTCAAATTTACGACCGTAAGTTTTGTTGGTTACAGAAGTGAGCGCGGCCCGTTTGGTGTGAGGTTGGTCCGATTTGTCGATGTAGCTTGGAACCCGCTGAACGTTTGCTTCGCACCATGCACGTGCCTGAACTTTGCCACTTGCATCAAGGGAATCGCCGTAAGCGCGAATCACGAATGTGTCGCCGCGTGGGGTAAGCTGCTCGGTGAAGTTGCGCAGGATATCGGCCTGATCAATGTATGCGGCACTGCCGTAGGCCACTGGACCTTCAAGAGCCTTGGGGAACGCTGGATTCATGTTCTGAATTTCGGTTTTCGAGATCCTTCGGGCATCACTGCGGAAGCCGGAGTTGATGGACACTGAAGGATCGTCAAGGGCTGCTTGCAACGCTCCTTTAACGGAGAGATCCTCGTTACTTGAGTCTAGCCTGCGGTTGACGAACTCTGAGAGCGAAAGAAAGGGACCGCGTAGTTTGACTTGCTCCACGATGGCAGTGGCCAGTTCTTCGATTTCTGTGTCGTTAAGTTCCCGCCAATTGGTCCATTGGTCGGTATTTGAAGGAGCATTGCTGCTGCCTGAGGTAGGTTTGCCGTTGGGAAGTGATACAGGGCCGATAGGTATGCCTGATGATGTAGTCTGACTGAGATTCACCCCCCCATTCAACGCGGTCCCCTTGTCGAGGTAGGCTACCGGTTTTCCCTTGAGGCTGGAGAGAAATACCTTCCATGCTTCCACCGATGTTGAATTCACATTGAATGGGCCCTCGACCATAAGATGAGCGGCGATTTTGTCGGCCAAGCCATCGGTAAACTGCGTGGCTTGAGAGGCAACGAATAGGTTGTCCAACTTTGAAGAGTCCAAGTTGTATTTATAGGGCACCATGCGGCGGTTGGGCAGTGGTGTGGGAGTAATTTTGAAGAAAAAGTCCTGAGCGACGGCCTTAGCGGTGCGGCTTGTGGAATTTCCAAAAATCCTGATCTCACTCAACTGAGGTGTAATTGAAGAGAAGAAGAACTCGTCCCACAATGCTTTATTAGCGAGGTAAGAATGGTCGGCCAGAGTGACCGACGTGGATGCGGCTGTGACGAAAGTCCGTGACCAGGTGGTGAAGGCCTTGTCCGCAGCGAGGTTCGGGTGGGCATATGAGTTGCCGATGGCCTGTAAGGTGTGTGGGAACAGGCCGCCGTAGCCGACGGCGCTAAGCACTGAGTAGTCCCATGGGTTTGTCGCTGACGGATCCCCTGAGGCTGTGCTGTAGCCACCGAGGTGGGCGTGACTGAGGGCGGCAATGGAGATCGGAGGTGTGACAGGAATTTCCTGCTGAACCACGTGGCTCGTTCCGTTCGTAAGGGTGTAGCCGCCCCCATACAAACCTTGTGCAGGATTAGTGATGTTGCTTTCTATGTTTGCTTCTACAATACTGCCGATATCCTCAAGCCACCAGTTCCAGCCATAGTTATACAATGAATTATTGTCGTCACTATCGATGTAAGGTGGAGCGATGGGACTCGAGTGAAGGAAAGGGCGGCTGGCAAACTTTCGTCCGGCAAAGGAAGTTCCATTTGAGGCCTCGTTTGTCTCACAACCTGCCATGAGGGCAAATTTAAACAACGGTTTCCACTTGTCCGAAGGATTAGGACTATTATTCATCGCGATCAGATTTGATCCAGAGATGGAAGTTGTGAAAGGTTGCGATGGATAGCCTTTTCTGATCAATCTGTCGCTGAAATCCAACGTGTCGGTTGCAGATCCCGTCCGGGTTAAGAGATTATAATTCGTAGCCCCCCACTTCGGTTTTCCAACCTGGACGGCATTGCTTTTCTGCGACATGCTGAAATTCATCGCGGCTCCGCGTGCTGTGTTCTGCAACGCATAAGGCAGAGCACTCTCTTTTTCCGTTTTTATCTTCAAGGATATTGTATCTGTTGCCTTGAAGGCGAGGAAACCCTTACCCCCGTTAAGATTGAAATTAGGGTCAGCAGTTCGCTCGTTGGTTTTACGCCACGCGCTATTTCTTCCAGGAAGAAAGCCGCCGCTTGGATCCCAGCCGGATTTTGCCTCTTGTGCTGCGATGAATTTTTGATTCCCCGAAGCATCCATACTGAAGTTGCCATTAAACCCGCTGTATGAGAAAAGCCGAACTTCACCCGGTTCAAAAATGATAGGGTTAGTCGCCGAGAAATACATGTCGAAGATAAACTCGTTTTTATTTGATGCCCCAGCCTTGCCTGTGTCCGGATCCGAAAGTGCTGACGCGGCATAAGCGAGTGATACAGGCTTAGAAACATATCCATTACTTAAATTCCATTCGAGTGCTAAAGCGAGATTCGGGAAGCGTAACATCTGGGAATAAAAGTTAGGATCGCCCGTGTTCATGGTGATAGGCACGTTGTTTGGATTCCAGAGTGTAACTGCTGGGAGAAAGCCGAGAATAAGTCTGTGTGTATTACCGTTAGGTGGTGGGTTCTGGATGGGTTCGGCCTTCATCCCTACTAAGAACTCGACCTTGACTGGGACTGGGCTGCGGTACATAGAGGTATATTCACGCGTGTATTTTGTCGGGCTGTTGCCGTCACCATAATCGGGTGCCGCAACCTGAATGCCATTGGTCAACTGGTTGTTTTGTGGGCTTGAGGTGTAACGAATACCCTTTGCCAGATTAGGATCACGGGAGCTGTCGTAGAGTTGATAATAAGCCGCGAGATCTTGGATCGGCACGCGTTCTTGACGTGCTGCGCTTGGAGCGTTGAAACGGTAGAGCATGAAGTCGTCAACGGTTTCGGCTGCGGTGTTGACAATGGGCCGTTCCAGCAGAGTGGACAGATCACGCTTCAGGCCACCTTCTCGCACGTCGGCGAGGACTTGGCGGGAGTAGGGGGTGATGGTGTGGAAATTTTCCGCAGGTGTGGCCGCAGGTTTTTCAGTCGCGCCGTCCAGGAGGTTGAGGGTTTGGAGCGTTGGAAGGGCTTTGAGCTGCTTGTCATCGGTGATGTTTTCGAGGCCTTTGACGACGCTGGTGCCGGTGGAGCCGGGGGCTTGGGCGCGGAAGATTCGCTCGGCATCGTTGTCTGGGGGATCGGAATTGTAGGAGTCTTCCATGACGCGGGCTTTTTGGCTTTCGTCGCCGATCCACCAGCCGTAGCGGCCTTTTACCGGGCTGGTGGCGTTGGCGTTCGCTTTGAAGGAAATGAGTCCTGCTCTTACGTGGTCGGCGGCGCGGTTGGCTCCGATTGATCCTTCGCCGACGAGTTCGACGGCCTCGTCGGCCTTGGCTGGGGATTTGGTGGCGGTGGGTTGGAAATTTTTAGCGGTGTTGATGGCGGCGGTTTGAGTCGGAGTGAGCGATACGAGCCATGCGCGGAAATGATCGGCGCGTTGGGCGGCGTAGGTGGGACTCATGCCGGTCGCTGCGGTGCCGATGGTTTGATGTGCGCTGGTGCCATCAGGACTGGGCGGGGCTGCGGGATCGGGCGTGCCAGCGTGCCAAGAATTCCAGACGCCTGCCCAGTGTGGGTTGGCGACGGCGGAGGCGGTGAGGATGGCACCGTTGGCGGAGATCCGCTGGTCTGGACCCATTTGTTTTTGTAACTCGCCGATGGCGAGCATGAGGGCGAGTTTGGCGTTGGCGCGGGCCTCGGCGTGGGCGGAGCCTTGGGAGGAGGCGCGGAGGGAAATGGTGGAGAGGGTAAGGAGGCCGACGGCGATGACCGTGAGCAGGATCATCAGGGAGAGGGTGACGACTAGAGCGAAACCTTGGGGTTTGCGTGCCATTTTTCCTGAAGTTCCACTTGGCAGAGCTTGGATCGCTGAGCTCCTGAGCGAAGAGTTGGCTTCAGAGATAGAAGAAGTGGGTTTCATGGGCGTGGGATGAATTTTCACCGTGCGGAGGACAGCGGCGATGTAGTTACAAATAAAGTCATGGCTTGAGTGTTGTCGAATTTTAATTTTCGCGCGGACTATCCCTGATTCGAGGTAGGTTCTGGGTATTGCAGAAAGCAGTGAAGAGAGAAGACTGGCAAGAGGGCCAATCCTGTCAATTTAAGGGCACACCCGGAAATTCAAAACCTAGCCATTAAGCTAACCAAACAGTCACCAAGCGAGGTGATTTAATCCAAAGCCTCAATGTCGCAGCCTTCGACACCCCCTTGATGCGCGTCGGAAAACTCATCCGCTGGGAGGTCTTTGAGCCGCTGATCCAGACCGCCATCACCCGCCCGCCAAAGGTCCAAGCGGTAGGCTGCGATTTCATCCCATGCTCATGTCCAAGGCGCTCGTCCTGCAACGCCTCCACGGCCTCGCCGATGACGCCACCAGCTTCCAAATCACCGACCGTCACACCGTCCGCGCCTTCCTCGGCCTGACGCCCTCCGACCTCGTACCCGACCGCCAAACCATCGCCGATTTCCGCGAAGTGCTCATCGCCGCTAACGTCTTCGAGAGCTTGTTCGGGGTTTTCCTAACGCGTTTGCAAAAACAGTGCGGACTGGCTCTAGCAAAACAGGGCGTGATGGTGGACGCGAGCTTTGC
>JANOQR010000205.1:0-16916 GCA_031414935.1 Luteolibacter sp. | reverse complement strand
ATCCTGTCCGCTCACATGCAGACAGCGACCGCCTGTCACGATGACTAGCTCCGCAAACTCGTGTGCATGAGGCTCGAATAGCTCCTGTGGCTCCCGCCGCTCCACGCTGATCGGGAAGCCGTCGGGGTGGAACCAGTCGTCAATTTTCAGGATGCGTTTCACTGGCGAGATCGTGCTTATTTTTGGCAAAACAGTGGAGGTTTTTTATCCAAAAATTGATGAGGATGCACTTTCTGAATTCGAAAGCCCACCATGCCTACCTCATCTGAATCCGTTACTCAGACCTACGAACTCGCGAAATCCCGTTATGCCGACCTCGGCGTGGACACCGATGCAGCGATGGCGAAACTCTCTGGAATCCCGATCTCGCTGCATTGTTGGCAAGGCGATGATGTTGGTGGATTTGAAAATAGCGGTGAGGGACTGAGTGGCGGAATCGCGGTCACGGGAAACTATCCGGGCAAGGCTCGCACGCCGGATGAACTCCGTGCGGATCTGGATAAAGCTCTGTCTCTGATTCCTGGAAAACACCGCCTGAACCTCCACGCATTTTACGGCGAGTTCGGTGGGAAAAAAGTGGATCGTAACGAGATCCGTCCCGTGCATTTTCAAAACTGGATGGACTGGGCGAAATCGAATGGCATGGGCATGGATTTCAATCCGACCTGCTTCGCTCACCCGCTAGCAGCGGATGGATTTACGCTCTCGCACGCCAAAAAGTCTGTGCGTGACTTCTGGGTGGAGCACTGCATCGCAGCTCGTGAAATCGGCGAGGTGATGGGTAAGACACTTGGCTCGCCGACGGTGACAAATTTCTGGATTCCCGATGGCTACAAGGACACGCCAGTGGATCGGCTGGCTCCGCGCCAACGTCTCGCAGAATCGCTGGATCGGATTTTCACAAAGCAGATCGATCCGAAATTCCATCTGGATGCGGTGGAGTGCAAACTCTTCGGCATCGGCAGTGAGAGCTATGTAGTCGGCTCGCATGAATTTTACATGGGCTACGCGATCCAGAATCAAAAGCTGCTCTGTCTGGATGCCGGTCATTTTCACCCGACTGAAGGGATCGCGGATAAACTCAGCTCGGTGCTGATGTTCGTGCCGGAAGTGTTGCTACACGTCAGCCGTGGCGTGCGGTGGGATAGCGATCACGTCGTCACGCTGGATGACGCGTTGCAATCCATCGCCGCAGAGTTAGTTCGCAATGATTTGCTGGCGCGCACGCATATCGGGCTGGATTTCTTCGATGCCAGCATCAACCGAGTCGCTGCGTGGGCCATCGGCACTCGCAACACGCTCAAGGCCCTGCTGATGGCTTTGCTAGAGCCGCCCGCTCTCCGTGTTGCGGAAACTGCTGGCGACTACACCACGCGTCTTGCTTTGTTAGAAGAAACCAAAAGCCTGCCATGGGGAGCGGTGTGGGATGCGTATTGTGAAAAGCAAAATGTCCCAGTCGGAAGTGCATGGCTAGACGATGTGAAGGCTTACGAAAATGCTGTGTTGAGCAAGCGAAGCTGATAAGACGGGATGGTTGGGTGAACATCCCGATTTATTTGCGGGTCCGCACCACCCTCGAAGCTACTCCCTGCTATCCTCGAACTCGCTCCCAGTGACGCACGAAGCTACTCCTTGCTACCCTCGAACTTACTCCCTGTGACAACCGGACCTGTCCTCAGGCACCCTCAAACCTACTCCCTCCCACCTTCAAACCTGCTCCCTCCCACTCTCAAACCTGCTCCCTCCTACCCTCGAACCTGTTCCCTTCCATCCTCGAACCTACTCCGCACGACTATTTAGCCATTTCCACGTAACCTATTATCAGTCACTTCCGCAATTTCCCGCTTGGCGTTTCTGAAAAATCAATTAGAAAACTACCTGTTTCCTTAAACCAACCCATACCCCAGAAAACACACCACCATGGACAATCGCGATACCCGCCGCCTCACTCGTGCCGAAAACGTCCTCACCTTCTGCAATAACAACACCGCCGATTACGCCGCCATCCCCGCCGTCGCGGAGCACCTTGCCAAGATCACCGCCAGCGTCGGCCTCATCACTGCCGCCCGCTCCGGCCAAGCTCCTAACCGTATCACCAAGTCCAGCTTGCTTGATGCTTTGCTTCTCGATTTCAAACGCATCGCTGGCACCGCCCGTGCCATTGAGCTGCGCGATGGCGAAACCGGATTCGCCGTTCCATTTAACAACGTCCCCCAGCGCGTCGAAAAAGACATCCGTGCCTACTCAGACAGCCTGTTAAAACTGCTCGAAGATGGCGACACCGACACGCCAGAACAGAAAACCGCCAAAGCGGCCCTACGCAGTCGTTTCCTTGCCCTCGCCATCAAGTCAACCTTCGTTACCGACCTCCGCCAAGACCGCGACGCCCTCGACGAAGTCCACACTCACAACACCACCGAAGTTCAGGAAGGCACCGAGGACACCGCCCTCATCAATACCCAACTCACTCTCATCAATACCGAGGTCGATATTCTCGATCCCATCATGGCGAACATCTACGAAACCCAGCCCGAGAAACTCCACGCCTGGGACCGCGCCAGCCGAGTAGAGCGTGACCCGAAACGCGCTACCCCGCCTACTCCACCCGCTGCGTGAATCGTCATTCGTTAGATCGGCAGTCTCTCACCGAGGCTGCCGATTTTTTGCGTCTATGCCCGCGAAAGCAACTCAAAGTAATGGGCAGACTCAAAAGCCGCCAAGGTTTGGACTGCTTCCGACATGTCGAAGCTTCCCACTGGCCGACATGTCGGCCAGTGGGAAAGCGGGGACATGTCCCGCGCAGTCCGAAAAGATCAATTACACCTTTCGCTTCCCATTGCACAAACGAGCAACTCCGCCCTATTCCACAGGTTGCGATTAAACAAATCGGCCAGACTCTGGGAAGGCTACCAGGTGACACAAACGTCACTCAATTTCTTTAGACAGAAATATGCCTGACTCATGTTATTACTTTCATGTCAAAAGCGCACTGGTTAGCAATCCTGATAAGCGGCACGGCAGCGGGGGCTGGTGGACAGAATATCCCGCCCAGCCCTGAATCCACACCGCATGCCTCCGAACTCGAAACCCGCATTGAAAACTCTCGCAGAACCCTCGCAGCGGAGTTGAAAGCGGCGGATTTTAATCCTGAGGAACGTGCGATTCGCATCGAGCAGTGGCAGAAAGAACAAGCACCTTTGCTCAAGCAAGCACAAGAAGCCCACAGCACGCCGCTTCGCTCAGGCAACGTGGCTCCCACCCCCACCGCCCCCGTAGCCCCAGTGACTTTGGAAATACCGGACGATCCTCTCCTTGCAGACATACAAGAAATCGAGGTCGAAATCCGTGATTTCCGTAAATCCCTCGACACTGCCAAACTCACGCCCGAACAACGAGCCATTCAAGTGGAACAATTCCACCAAATTAATCGCCCCGTGTTGGCGGAGTTAGAAAGCCTCAAGCAACAAGCTGCTAGGCAGGATTTTTCCGTAGCAGGAGCTTACGGGGAAGGAGCGAGGGCACAACCCACCACGCCGCAAAGCGAGCTTCGCCGGATCATGCGCGATCTCGCTGAAACCGATCCTGAGACGCGGGCAAAATACATCGAAGCACACGCGGCGACTCTTGTTCTTATGACGAATGCCATCCGCTCAAGCTCAGATAGCCGTATTCATACTCCCACCAATCAAGAAGCACCTATCCCTAGCCAAAAACCAACCAAACCATGAAATCTGTTCCTATCTCGTCCGCCTTATTGTCGCTTTTGCTGTGGTGCTCAGTATTCCAAGCCGCTCAAGCATCTACCATTCTAACTGCCGATCATTTGCAAGCTGGCGTGAACAATACTTTCCAAGCGATGATATCAAGTAGCCCTTTCTATCCGCCAGTAAATGCAACGACTAGCCCCGGAATGCTTGCAGTTGGCTTTGGTAACTTCATCCACTCGACAGGCTCGGCGGTCATTGGTTATCAAAACACGGTTTGGATGAAGAATTCCTTCGCCATCGGACAGGGAAACGAAGTCGGACAAGACTTTAGTAGTTTAACCAACAACACTGGCTCTGTAGCCATCGGCACAGATAATCATGTTGCCGGATCTGATAGTCTTGTGATTGGTGTGGCAAACTCCGCCAATTATGTATTAAACTACGAGGATGATGAAGGTGCCAAGAGATCACTCATCGTGGGTAATTGGAACATGAGTGAGGGTCATAACTCGGTAATCGTCGGCGAAAATAACTCTATCGGAAGTTCATACTCTTATGCCCTCATTCCCGCGCACAATACGGCGGTCTTTGGCTCAGGCCTGATTTCAAAATACGACAACTGCACCATCGTCGGCAAAAATAACGCCGCAGTATTTACTCCTTACAATCAATCTCCTCCCCTGTTCGTTGTGGGGAATGGGGTTTCTACCAGCACACGTGCAGACGCGCTAGTCATCAAGGCAAACGGCGACATGAAATTGCAGGGAAATATCGATGCAAGCGGCATCGTCACTTGTTCCCCCGGTGGAAACATCCCGATGTTCACAGGGAACTAACAGATCGTGAAATCTATTTCGCTACTGCGTTCTCACAAACTTTTCCATCCAAATCCTACACCGCCATGTCCCGCCGTGCCATTTTCCTGAGCTTCTTGTTTGCAAGCCTTGGCGCATCTGTTGCTGCGCCTCCCGCTTGGTGGTCGTCAAGCGGTGCTATTGACACCTATCCGGCCAATGACGATGCCGTCGCTAACCAAGGCCAACTCAAGCAATTCACCCAGAAAGCAGTGCAAGAATTGAATGCACGCATCCCCGGCGGCGCAGGCGACGAACTCAACAATCTTGTTACGGGCTGGGTCCAAGCCTTCCAGACCGGAGGCTACAACGCGGCCAATCTCCCGCCCACCGACTTTGAAGCGATGAACTCCGGCCAACTCAAATGGATTGCCAACAAAGTCCACGCGCGGCTTGTCGATATTAAATACGAGGACAACCTCCCCGCTTGGCTCGTACCGAACGACGCCACCAACAAGCAACTCGTTAACCTAGGCCAGCTCAAAACCGTCTTCAATTTCGATCTCACCGCCCCTCCCGGCCAACTTCCTGTCTGGTGGCAGAAATTATATTTTAACGGCCAAACAGGAATTAATCCTAACGGCGATCCCGATGGCGACGGGCTGACAAACGTTCAGGAATTGGAACTAGCCACACATCCGCAGTTAACGGATACGGATGGAGACGGCGCGGCGGATGGCATCCTGCGGCAGGAACTCGAATATGATCTGATCGGGCGATTGGAATCGGCGGACGGGGGGGGGACGGGAACGCAGGCGTTCGTCATTGATGCCGTGGGAAACGTGGAACAGGCAGACGGTATGGGTGCTGGAATACCCTGAGCCGACGGTAATGGAACAACATTCAAGAAAAGGCATAATTGTATGAAACGAGAACATTCATTGACACGCGGCGGCAAGAATCAGGTCCGGTTCGCTTGGTGGAGCATGGCGGCGACGGTTTGCTTTCTAGTCGGCAGTGCTGAGGCGCAGGATCCATCTTACTGGCACAATGCCGAGGCGCGTGCCGACGGCACCATTTCATTGCCGGGCGTTATGCTTTCGGAGCTGCAGCAAAATGCGCCTGTGTCGAGTACGCCTATTGTTCCGCCCGGCGGCGGTGTGGCGGCCATGGCGCTACAAGTTCCTGCTGCCTTGGATGCAGAAGTGGCGGCACTGGCACAGGCGCTCGGCGCAGGACAGGCGGCGGCGGGAGAGGACGCCACAGCCAAGGCATTGCGGATTTTCAACTGGGTGAGAAACAACCTCGAATACGAGTGCTACCACGGCTTGCGCAAGGGACCGGCACTAGCCTTGTTAGAAGGCGCGGGCAACGACATGGATCAGTGTGCGCTGCTGATGGAGTTACTCAAAAGCGCGGGCTACCCGGCTGCCGACATGCAACTCCACCAGCAGAGCGCCGCTGTAGACTACGACACGCTGCGCTCATGGATGGGCTTGGCCGAGAATGCCTATCCGGGCAAGACCTTCCAGCAGGTTGCGGGTGGCACCGTGGAGCAGGTTCTGGGTGTTGCGGCTCCCGAGGATGTCGCGAAGCGGGCATGGTGGGGCCGTCAGTTCCTCAACACGCGCGGTTGCGGAGTGGCGGGCAATTCCGGGTCTCCCTATATTTTCACGGGGGCACTGCCGGGGTCCGCGATGTTGATTTTCGACCGGATGATCGTCGAAATCACCATTGGCGGACTTATCTATCAGCTTGATCCCTCGTTTAAGGTTCACGATTCACAGGGAAGCGGCATCGATCTGGCAGCGGCCTCGGGCTATCAGCGTTCCGCATTGCTCACCCAGGCAGGAGGCACGGCGGATGCCAACACCGCCAGCGGCCTGAGCCAGACTGCGGTGGGCACTTACATGACGGTCCGCGCCACGGCGTTGCATGCGGCCGTGGGAACCTCCTCCATGGAACAAGTGGTTGGCGGGCGCAGGCTGGCGGACAACACGGTAGGAAATTTGTCGCAAGCCGGAATCCTCAATTTGACCCTGCCGCCGCAATATGGCGGAACCTCCGCCTATTTCACCGGCACCACCGATCCGGCACTGGCAGCCCTCAAGTCCACCGTCCGTTTCCATTACACGGGGAGCGATCCGCTCGACTACACGATTCCCACCGCCGAACTCAAGGGGCGCAAGATTTCACTGACCTTCACCGGCAATACCGCCGAGCTGCGGTTAGACGATGCCTTGCCCGCGAGCGAGGCCGGGCGCGATCCCTCTGGAACTGTTAGCGGAAACACGATGGACCTGATCATCACGGTAAATCATCCGACGCTGGGAGGCTCCAGCGAGAAGAAGACCTACAAAAAGACCACCTCAAGCGCGGCTCCGTGCTCGTATGCCATCATTTACGGCTTCACCACCTCCGAGCGACTGTTGCAGAAACGCCACGAGCAACTCAGGGCACACAAGGATGCGGGCAAGGCGGAGGATTCGCGGGAGGTGCGCACGGAACTACTCAACATCATGGGGCTAACATGGCTGCGCCAGACCACGATGCTCACCCATGCGCTCGCCGCAAAAAACCGGGTGCTGCCACTGGACCGGCACCGCTTCGGGCGCGTGGCGCAGGAGGAGGGGTTTTATGTGGACGTGGGCTTGCAGTATTCGGACTCCATCGCCGATGACGGCCTTAGCGACGACGGGAGATCCGACCGCGTCTTCAACCTCGGCTCCCTGTTCTGGAGCGCGATGGAACACGGAGTGATCCAACAGATGCAGGTCAAGGAAAACGGCGATCCGTATGACGCGGTCTCCACCGTCAACATCTTGCGGACGGCCAATCAGGCGGGCGGCACCCAGAAAATCGTGCTGGGACGCGCCTCCAACTGGAGCACGGTCAAACCGACGCTGACTGGTTACGATACCTATAACGGTGTCCCCGACCCCGGCGAATACACCGATGCGAACAACAACGGCAGCTACGATCTCGGAGAAACTTGGGCAGATCAAACCATCAAGCAGAACCTTGAATGGCTGGTTCTCAACAAATCCGCGCAGGTACTGCTGCCGCAGAGTGCCAGCATCACCCAAGGCATCTGGACAGGCAGCGGCTGGGTCATTCGAAGCCCGACTCTCGCAGGCATGATCATCAGCGGCGGCTATGCCTATGCGGGCGGTTACACCACGAACTACGGGATAGTCACCTCACCGCCCGTGACAATTTCAAACTTATTTAATCCCAAAACCATTTACCAGTCGTCATCAGTCGCCACGATCGTCAGAAATCTGACTGGTGGTTCCTCGTTAGATCGCCATTTCAGCAGCGATCCGGTGGACATGGCCACCGGCGGCTTCGTCCATGCCGTCGAGGATCTGATGACGGGCTTGGAGGAGGCACCTCGTGGCCTTGGCTTCACGCGGGATTATTCCTCGAACGTTGCCACCCGTGACGACCAACACATCGGTTACGGCTGGTCGCACAATTTGCACATTAGGGCGAATGCGCGGACCGCAGAGGGGGAAATGCTCGGCATGGGTAGCCCCCGGCAGGCCGCCGTTTTCCTCGCCGCCGTCGCCGCCGCCAGCGACCTCTACCGCACCGACGCCACGCCCAAGGAATGGGCCGCAGCCTCGCTGGTGACGGCGTGGATGGTGGATCAAATGCGCAACAGCGGTGTCTCGCTGCGCGTGGGCCGGGACATCCATCAGTTCATCGCCCAGCCGGACGGCACTTACACCGCGCCTACCGGCTCCACTATGACGCTCACTAAGGTATCTGGTGCCTATCAACTCAAGCAGCGTCTCGGCAACACCATCTATTTCGACACCAGCGGCAAGGCTTCAAAAATCTCCGACGTGGACGGCCGGGAAATGATTTTCACTTACCACACCGACGGGCGGATCAACTACGTCCAAGACCATGTGAGCCGTCGTTATACCTTCGGCTATGATCCCACCACCAA
Source organism: Luteolibacter sp. (assembly GCA_031414935.1). Taxonomy (GTDB): domain Bacteria; phylum Verrucomicrobiota; class Verrucomicrobiia; order Verrucomicrobiales; family Akkermansiaceae; genus Luteolibacter. The sequence goes on along the minus strand of JANOQR010000205.1, from coordinate 8,457 downwards.
GCGCATCACCAGCGTGACGGATTCCACCGCGCCCGCGCCCGAAGATTCTGGTCCAATTCCCGTCACGCCCACCCGCAGTGTGAGTTTTCGCTACGACTTTTCTGGCAACTTAGACCGCTCGACCGATCCCGAGGGCAAACACAGTTACTACGAATACTACTTGGGCATGGGACCCCATTTGCCGAACCATAAAATCCTGCGACTGCGCAACCATGATGACGAAACCGTCGTCCAAAACGTCTATGACGCGCTAGACCGGGTGGAGCGTCAGTTCCTCTACGGCGACACCGCCAAGACCTACCGCCTCTATTACACCGGACGGGACAACTACGAAGTCGATCCCCAAGGCGGTATCACACATTACCTTTACGATGAAAAAGGCCGGACTGCCGGTAAACGCGACCCCAGCGGCAATCTCACCGCAACCACCTACGATGGCGAAGGCCGCGTCGCCGCCCGCACCACTGCCACTGGAGAAACCACCTCCTACACCTACGACGCCTTCCATAACCTCAAGCGCATCGACCATCCGCGAGGTGGCGGCTTCACGCTGATGGATTACGACAGCCTGCACCGACTCGACCTCGTCACCGATCCCCATGGCATTCAGACCGATTACATCTACTTCACCAGTGGCAACGATGTCGGCAAGGATCGCCCCCGCCAGATCATCTCAGCAAAGGGAACTCTCGACCAATCCACTACCACTAACGCCTATATCCAAGATGGCCCCGCCATTGGTCGCGTAGCTTCCGTCACCGATGGCGACGGTCTCGTCACTACTAAGGACTACGACGCCAATGGCCTACCGGATCGGACCACCACCCCCGGCGGTTTTGTCACCGACGAGAACTACGACCTCCGTGGCGACCTGCGACGCGTCTATGATCCCAACGGACGCTTGACTGACGCGGACTACAATCACCGCCGCCAAGTCACCGCCACCACCGCCGATCAGGCGGGCATCGCTGCCGTTACCGACACAGGATATGACAACCAAGGCCGCATCGCTTCTATCACCCCGCCCACCGACAACGCAGGTCAGCGTCCGCAGCAGACCACTACTTACACTCCTACCGACAAAATCCGGCTCGTTAAACTCGCAGGCACCCCCCTTTCCGACACCGCCTACGATAGCCGCGATTGGTCCGACCGCGAAACCGATGCCGCCGGACGCGCCACCCAGTTCGTGCGCCATGCCAACGGCGACCTGTTTGAGACCCGCAAGCCCGGCTCCCGCACCACCAGCTTCCAGTACGACGGCGACAACCGCCTCACCGCTAGCACCAATCCCGGCTCCAACAGCGGCATCCGCAATGAAGCATTCACTTACAACACCACCCCAAGCGGCTACCCCCGCACCCTCAAGACCGAGGCCGACAGCAGGCAGACCCGCAGCGACTTCGACCGCATGGGCCGCTTGCGCTTCTTCACCGACCGCGGCTTCAACACCTACGAGTTCCGCTACGATCCACTCGGCCGCCGCACCCGCAGCATCACCCCTCAAGGCAAAAACACCCTCACCGAATACACCAAAAACGGCCGCGTCGTCAAACTGACCGAACCCGGCGGAGACACCGCCACTTACGCCTATCACCCCACCACCGGCCGCCCCACCAGTGTCACCTACTCCGGCACCGGCGGCGGCACGGTCAATTTCACCTCCCATGACGACAACGGCAACCTGCTTTCCCTCAACGAAAACGGAGCCAACCCTATCAACCGCACCTACGACGGACTTAACCGCATCACCAGTTACACGCACGCCGGACAAACCATCGGCTACCGTTATTACAAATCGGGAAAACTCGCCAAACTCATCTACCCCGGCGGCACCGAAAATGGCACCGGCCACGTCGAATACACCTACGACAGCCACGGCAGACTCTACCAAGTCATCGACAAACTCGACAACACCGCCAGCCCGCGCACCACCACCTACGTCTGGAACCCAGACGGTCGCCTTCAAAATGTCACCCGCCCTAACGGCACCGTGCGGACCATCGGCTACGATCCTGAGGGCCGCCCGCAACTGACCACCGAGAAAAAGTCAGGCAATACCCTGCTTTCTTGGGATGTCGCCTACTGGCCCAGCGACGAAATCCGCACGCTCGACAGCACGCCCGCCCCGCCGAAAAAACACCTCAAGGGAATTCCCGAGGCCGCGATGACCTTCGACAGCGCCAACCGTGTCATCAGCTACAACGGCCAGACCATCCCGCACGACTCCGACGGCAACAGTCTCCTAACTCCTCTTCTTTCTTCTCTTGAGTCTTCAAGTCTTGCGTCTTGCGTCTTGACCTACGACAGCCGCAACCGACTCACCGCCGCTAACGATTACACTTACACCTATAACGCGGAGAACCACCGCACCGCCCTAACTGCCCCCGGAGAAACCACCAGTTTTCTCGTCGATCCCGCCGGTGCCCTCGCCAAAATCCTCGCCCGCACCAAGAACGGCGTCACCACCCGCTACGTCTATGGCGCGGGCCTGCAATACGAAGTCAACTCCGCCGGAGAAGCCACCTATTACCACTACGACATGCAGGGCAACACCGCTGGCCTCACAAACCAAGCGGGAACCCTCATCGACCGCATCCTCTACACCCCCTACGGCAGCATCCGCTACCGCATGGCCGCATACGACACCCCCTTCCTCTTCGGCGGCTTCTTCGGCATCGCCACCGATCCTAACGGCCTCATCCACATGCGGGCGCGTTATTACAACCCGCTGACGATGCGGTTCCTAAACAGCGATCCCGCGCAGGATGGCTGGAACTGGTATGCCTACGCCAACGGCAACCCGATGAGTTACGCCGACCCCACCGGTTACGGTGCGAACCGAGTGATCGACGCCCTTCAAACTGGCTTCACCATGCTCGGCTTCGCCCCCGGAGTAGGAGCCGTAGCGGACGTGCTCAACGCAGGCATTTCCGCAGCGAGAGGCGACTACTTCGGCGCCAGTCTGAGTCTAGCAGCGGCGGCTCCATTCATCGGCGACGTGGCGGCAGCGGGAAGAGTCTTTCACACCGCCACCCAAGTGACCCGCGTCACCCACACCACCGCGACAGTCTTCACGGCGGTGAGGGTGGAGAGTGCTGTGGTGAAGGGGCCGATGCAGGTTGAGCAGTATGCGCTACGAGCGGCGGACAGTGGGTTTTACCCGGTGATGACGCGGGGTTCACAATCGGCAACAGAAATCACCTGGCTTGAGAAAGGCGACGTGTGGAAATTCGGCACGACGAAAAATCCGGCTACTCGGTATAGCGATACTTTCTTGAGGAACAAAGGCGATAGCGGCCTGATCTATACCACCGAATGGCAGGGCACAGCCTCGGAAGCTCTCCAGTTGGAAAAAATGAAGATACAAAACTTCCAACTTCAAAATGGTGGCACGCTACCAGCAGGGAACAAAATCGTGCGATGAATAAATACCTGAGATTAAGCATATTGGCAGATGTCCATTGGGAGTCTAGGGTTGACCTTGTTCTCAACGAGCTTTCGAGCTTTGGCTTTCGGCAGCACTTCGAGAGCAAAAACTATGGCAGTGGATTGGCTGGCGTTTCTGTTATCTTGATGTGCCGCGATCCATCCTACAGCTTCAAGCGGCGCATCAAGCTATCAAAGAAGGAAATGAATCTGCATATGGACATCATGCTTGATCTGCCAACGATGAAAGCGGCCTCGCCCGAGGAGCGGAAACGAATCGTGGCGCAAAGGCTTTTCGATGAAGTCCCGCAAGTGTTGTCCGGCTACAAGATTCCCAATTTTGACAAAGACGCTTTCATTGCGGAATTTCGAGCGTGGGTCGAAAGCATCGGTTGGAAGTAAAATAGAGGCAACCACTCGCAGTGAACGTGCCACTCGATTTTCATGCCAAAGTCAAACGAGCTTCTTGAAAAACGGTCCGCAACGATGGTGGCTTGGCCTCTCATGTATTGATCCAAACGCTTCAAGACAAACTCCACCCACTGAAAGTCCTGTTTGGCCAACCAGCGTCCGCATTCCCGGCACATTGAAGCCTGCGGATGATGCCGTAACCATAAGAAGCGCGACTCGCTTGATGATTTCGCCGGGAGACTGATGATCTCCCTTTATCCCTCGCAAGCCGCAATTTCAAAGATGACCACAAAACAGTCCTTTTGCTTTCCACGTCTTCCGCCCTTGCCAATCCACCGATTTCCCACAGGCTTGCCATAGCTTTCCGAATCCGATGCCCCGCCGTTTTCACCGCTTGATCGCGGCTGAATCCTTGCCCATCATCGCTGTTCTTCGACATTTCCCAAGCACGCACCCCCGACCCGCTTACCACCTCCGAATGCTGTCCGGGTCAATCACGGGAAGCCCTGTTTGTGCCGATGCGGACTTTCGGTAAGAATTCGGTAAGGAATGCGACACGCTCCATCCGATCTGGCTTCAGTTGTTCAATTCCATCCTTCCCACGCATGTCGCGATTTGAAACAAAGCCCCAGCAATCTCCTGTGGCACCCCTGTTTCCCAAGGTGAACAGCACAAAAGCTCTGGAGAGAGCACCAACCCTTGTATTCATCGGCCTTGAAACCCATTTTAAAACTCTCTGAGATTCGGAAATCCTTCGGCGCAGTCCGTGCATTGAAAGGCGTTTCCTTCGAGCTTCTGCCGGGCGAAGTTCACGCGCTGCTCGGTGAGAACGGTGCTGGAAAATCGACTCTCATCAAAGTCATCACCGGTGCTCATCAACCGGATGGAGGAAAGCTGATTTTGAATGAAACGGAAGTTTCCCACCTCTCGCCCTCGAAAGCTCGCGAGCTGGGAATCGCGTGTATTTATCAACAGCCCGCGCTGTTTCCTGATCTCACAGTGGCGGAAAATATCGGGCTGCGATTGAAGAAAACGGGCGTTCTCAGCCGCGTGCGATGGGCGCAACAACGCAGACATGCCGTCGAGCTACTCCAGCGGATCGGGGCGGAAATTTCACCCGATGCGGAAGTGCGTTCGCTGTCGATGCCGGAGCAGCAGTTAGTCGAAATCGCCTGTGCGCTCGGCTCCGGCGCGAAGATCGTCATCATGGATGAGCCGACGGCATCGCTCACGCAGAAGGAGCAGCATTTGCTTTTCAAAGTCGTGCGCGACTTGCGAGATAGTGGCGTGGGCGTGGTCTATATTTCTCATCGGCTGGAGGAAATTTTCGCCCTAGCAGATCGTGTGACGGTCTTGCGCGATGGTGAGAGCGTGGGGACGAATCAAGTGGATACGCTCACGGAAGCGCAGATGATTAAGCTGATGGTCGGGCGCGAGGTTTCGTCGATCTATCCGCCGTCTGAAGGCGCACCGGGGCAGGTGGTTCTGTCGCTGAAAAATGTGGGTTGCACGACGAGCGGAGTGAAGGGCGTGAGCTTGGACGTGAGGGCTGGGGAGATCGTCGGGATGGCAGGTCTTGTCGGTGCAGGGCGCACGGAGTTAGCTCGGATATTGTTCGGGATAACACCTGCGGATCACGGGGAAATCACACTGAATGGTGAGAAGATTTCGATTTCTAACCCGCGTGAAGCCATCGCGCGCGGCATCGCCTACGTGCCGGAAGATCGGCGCCGGCATGGAGTGATTCTTGAGATGCCCATCGCCCACAACATGACGATGGCGATTCATTCAAAATTATTTCCTAGCTCAATTTTGCGGTTCGGCGCGGAGAGCTTGTTGGCTGAAAATTTCATCCGTGATCTCGGCATCAAGGCGTATGGTCCAGAGGCTCCCGGTGGCAGTCTGAGCGGTGGAAATCAGCAAAAAGTCAGCGTTGCCCGCTGGCTAGCGACGAAGCCGAAGTTGCTCATTCTGGACGAACCAACACAGGGCGTGGATGTCGGCGCGAAGAGCGAGATTCATAAAATCATCCGTGGTCTCGCGAAGGACGGACTCGCGGTGTTGATGATCTCCAGTGACCTTCCCGAAGTGCTCGGCATGAGTGATCGCGTGGCGGTGATGCGTGGCGGGAAATTGGTAGAACTCATCGACAGGGAGCACATGGATGCTCAGGCGGTGATGGCCGCAGCACTCGGAACGAGCGGAAAGGATGCGGCGTGATGAACAAGTATTTCCGCGAACTCACGGTGGCGGGTGCATTGATCTTGCTGATGTTGGCATTGGCGATTTTTGCACCGCACTTCTTCCAGTTTCAGCCGTTCATTTCGCGCCTGACTTCGCAGATGCCTGCACTGGTTGCCGCCATCGGGATCGCGCTAATCATCATTTCTCGGCAGATCGACATCTCGATCGGCTCGCAGTTTTCGATGTGTGCGATCATCGCAGGCGTCACTGCGGCGGCGGGTTTGCCGTTGGGTGTTTCCATCGCTGCGGCAATCGGAGCAGGGGCGCTGATGGGTGCGCTGAATGGGGTGTTAGTCGCGTATCTTGGGCTGCCCAGCATCGTCGTCACGCTGGCGACGATGGTGACGTGGCAGGAGGCATTGCGGCTCTGGCAGCAAGGGCGTCTGCTCAATCTTCCCGCTGGTATCCAGTGGTTCGGCCTGAGTCAGCCTGCGGGGCAAACGGTGGTGATCTCGCTGTCATTTATTCTTCTGATAGGCGCAGCGTGGGCGATGAAAAATCTATCCGCAGGCCGATTCATCTACGCCATCGGCACGGACGCGGAAGCGGCGCGACTTGCAGGGATTGATCCGAAGCGGACGACGTTTGGCGTCTTCGTGTTGATGGGTGCGCTGGCTGGACTTGCAGCTGTTTTAAATCTCGTCCAGTCCCCGCAGGTGCAGCCGAACTGCGGTGACGGACTTGAGCTAAAAACCATCGCCGCAGCCGTCGTCGGTGGGGTGGCGATCAGTGGTGGGCGCGGCACATTGTGGGGCGTCTTGCTAGGGATGCTACTGCTCGCAAATGTGAATCCCGCGCTGACTCATTTCCACCAGCCACCGTATTGGGAGAAGGCCATTCAAGGTCTCGTCATCCTCCTCGCCGTCGTCGCCGATGGTCTCCGCAGCCGCGAAAAACGGATCTAACTGCCATGTCTAAATCAACATCCTTCAAGTCCCTGCTTGCTCGTCACGAGACGGTATTGGTTTTGGTCATCCTCCTAGAAGTGATCCTGTTCCAAGTGCTTGGGCGGAATTTTCTCACCGAGAGAAATTTCTCCAACGTCTTCCGCCACTCCGTGGAAATCGGTCTGCTGGCGGTGGCGATGACGCCGGTGATCTTGACGGGTGGCATCGATCTATCAGTCGGCTCGATGATGGGTCTGTGTGCGGTTCTCTTCGGGATGATGGTGAACGGACTCGGCATGGACCCATGGCTCGCGGGAGTGGCGGCGGTGGCTTGTGGTGCGCTGGGCGGTGGGATCAATGCCGCGCTCATCACTCGGTTGAATTTGCCGCCGTTGATCGTGACGTTAGGAACTTTCTCGTTGTTCCGTGGGCTCGCGGAAGCACTCACCAAGGGCGCAGAATCGTTCTCGGGATTTCCTGCTTCTTTCCTCGCGCTGGGAAATTCTAACTTCTCCGGACTTCCCGCGCAGATTTGGGTGTTCTTCGTCGTGGCGGGCGGGATGTGGTTTCTCGTGCATCGCACGACGTTTGGGCGCTCGTTTCGCGCGATTGGCTACGCGCCGGAAGGAGCACGGTATGCGGGTGTGCCAGTTGCTAGAAATACGAGTCTTGCCTACATCATCGCCGGGGCGGTGGCTGGACTTGCGGCGGTGATACTCGTCGCCCGGCTGGGAGAAGCCCGTGCGAATGCAGGGATAGGCTACGAACTACTCGCGATCACCGCCGTCGTCCTCGGTGGTGTTAGTATTTTCGGAGGCTCTGGGACGATGGTTGGCACGATTCTCGGGTGGATCGCGCTTGCGATTTTAAACAACGGCTTAACCCGGATTTCCGACTACAAGATCATGGATCAAACTGTCGCCAGCGTGGCGCGCGAGCTTTCTGGACTGCTCACAGGACTACTACTTCTTGCAGCTCTCGCCATCGGCGCGTCGATAAAAACGCTGGCAGACCATCGCGCCCGCAAACAATCTCTCGCGACTCCCAAACCAAACTCAGCAACCTCATGAAACGCAAAACCTTCATCGCCTCACTCGCACTCTTCGCAGCGCTGCCATTTGCCTCGTGCAGCAAATCCGAATCCAAGGGTAAGCTCACCATCGCGTTGCTGCCTAAGAGCAAGGGGAACCAGTATTTCGTCACCTGCGAGAAAGGTGCCCGCACCGCTGCTGCCGAACTCGGTGCCGAATTAAAATTCGACGGACCGATCAACTCCGATCCCGCGAAGCAAAATGAGATCGTCGAGAACTGGATCACGGATGGTGTCGATGTCATCGCCGCTGCTTGCGAGAACAAGGACTCCATTTCCACCGCACTGCGTAAAGCGCAAGCGGCAGGCATCAAGGTCGTCACCTACGATGCAGACGCGCAGCCGGATGCCCGCTCGTTTTTCGTCAACCAAGCCACCGCCCAAGGCATCGGCGAG
>JANOQR010000204.1:0-5635 GCA_031414935.1 Luteolibacter sp. | reverse complement strand
GTCTGGCATTCCATCGTTGTCCGCATCTGCGTGGGCGGAATAGGCTGGCAAGGTTTCTAACGCCACCGGGGAGATGAAGACTTTGACTCCCTCTTGGGCGTCGATGGTCGGAAAATTCAGAGTTTCATCGTAGTCCTGCCAGGTGGCGGTGCCTGCATCCAGAGAGGAAGCCGCAGTAGAAAGACTCACAACCCGCGAGACGACCGTAGTATTTTTCGTAAGGTTGCGGATTTCAAAAGTGACGGTCCAACTGTTGGTGACTCCACGATTCGCAATCATGCGGAAACGAAGTTTGTCCGAGATGTCCGCAGAGCCGTAGCCGCTGAATCCCAGTGCCGCTTTGAGGTCAGCAGGCGGGTTGTTTGCGTCGGAAAGATAGATGTTCGCATTGGAATTGTTGGTGCCGCTGAAAGCCTGCCCTGCGAACGACTCGAACAAATACGTGATGACTCCATTTTCCGAACGCAGGCGCATGTCGATGCTGCGGTTAGAGTCTGCCTGCACATTTCCGACGAAGAAGGCGAGCAGAGTGTCGTCGTAGCCATCATCGCCGCCAGTGGCTCCTGCGCCGTGGTCCCAGACGAGTTGGACGGGATCGAGTTTCCACTCCCATGAAGCGGGTGAAGCGGTGTAGAGTGGAACCCAACCGGTGAATCCGGGGGAGCCGTTAGGATTCACTGCGGGATCGAGTCCACGCTCAGTTTCGAGTTTGTCCGAAATCCCGTCGCCGTCGGAATCGGCTAAATTTGGATTGCTGGGCAAAGGCGCGGTTGCTTCCTGATAGTCGCCGAGTCCATCGCCGTCGCTGTCTATTTTCAGGCTGTTTCCAGCGGATTCTTGGTTGTCGGCGAGTCCGTCGCCATCGGTATCGGCGAGCTTGGGATGGGAACCACGCTGAAATTCTTGGAGGTTTGTTAGTCCGTCGCCGTCCGAGTCTGTGCCAGCGGTGAGTGGCCCGGCGGGCTGGAGGGCGTATTGCATTTCATACCAATCGGGAATGCCGGATGCGTCGGCATCGAGTGTGGCATCGACGATTTGCAAGGCGTGAAGCCCGACGGCGTAGCCTTCGATGTTCGTGACCTTGACGGTGAACGACGAACCGCTGCGATTCGGATATTTCACGAAATTTCCGATCGGGTATGGGATAGCCGCCGAGACGGGAGGAATCTCAACCCACGCGGCTTGCGGCGCATTGGTCGTGGTGGTGAATTGGCGGACGGTGGCAGACTCTTCGTTGAGCATCACCGAGCCTTCTTGGTAGTCGTAACTGCCGCCGACGTAGGCGAAAACGTGGTAGTTTGCGAAAGGGATGCCTTGGACAGTTAGGGAAGCATTTTGTGCTCCGTAAGCCCGCAGAAAACCGTTCATCAGTTTCCTGTCGGCGCTGCCATCGTTTCGGCTCGAAGAGTTTTGATCGGACGTCCACTGCACCGACATGCCGGGCACTGCTTGGCCGTTAGATTTTGAAATGGTCCCAGCGGCGGGACTGGCGATGTCTGCGGTATTTCCACTGGGACGACCATAGTTGCGGAGTGGAATGGTGTTGTTCCAGCTCAGTTGCGGCACCACGCCTGCGGGGGTGAGCCACGGCACGCTGCCGCCCGGGTCTTCATTGCAGACGAAGTTGAGGCCAATGGACCCGGTGAACGTAGTGGGAACGCTGGCGGATGATGATGGGTTTGACCCGACACGTTTTTCCCAAGCATCCGGTGCGCCATCGTTATCCGTGTCCGCTAGAAGCGGTGAGGAAACGGGAGCGACGAGAATTTCATCACCATCGCGGAGGCCGTCGTTGTCGGTATCGCCCAATAAAGAACTGCTGCCTGCGGTGCGTTCTACGGCGTCCGTTGCGCCGTCGTTGTCGCTGTCGCGGCGGTGGGGATCGCTTGATAGAACGCCGCCGTTGTATTCTTGAAGCGCGGTCAGGTTATCACCGTCTTGGTCTGCGGTGGCGTCGCTGGGCGAGCTGTCGCTGAGATGATTGTCGTTTTCCCACCAACGCGGAAGGCCGTCACCATCGCCGTCTGCTAGAGCATCGGCATCCACTGTCATTTCGAGGAAATCGAACTGCACCCAAAAGTAAGTATTGGCAGGGACAGCCGGACCCGTGCGGGAAATTTGAATCGTGTTTGCTCCAGCGACGGCTTGGACGCTTGAGGCTGGGATGTCGATGGTGAATCGGGTGTCGCGATCCAGTCCGTTGCGCTGGAGGACCAGAGTGTTAGAAGTCGCCGTGCGGAAACGGACTTCGATATTGTGAGTGCCAAAGTTTTCACCGTTGATGTCAGGACTCGTCCACGAGCCACCTTGGACGAGGTCGAAGGTCAGGCGCAGCCGCGATTGGGAGCTGGCTTGGGCGGCGTTGAGGAAAAAGTGAACGTAGTTGTGTGGGTCCGTGTTGACCAAGGCCCGCTCGAAGGCAGCGGCGGGTTCTGCATTTGGCACTACCAGAGTGGATGCCAGCCCATTGAATCCAGCGGGGAAATTTCCGGGCTGATAGAAATGGTCGTCACGCTGGGGATTCGAGCCAGCGTTGTAGAGCGCATCGCCCGGCAGGCGGGTGACGAGGCCGGGGCCAGCGTTACTGCCGCCGGATTCTTGGGAAAATTCGCTGGTCGGTTCATATCCCGTGGCGAAAGGATCTTCGTCCTCGCCGATGCGCCAGAGGATGGCGGGTGCGGCAGACGCAGCGTGGTGAAAGAGGAAGACGCAGAGTGGAAACCACCACCGGTGAGAGATTTTTTGTTTCATCGGACGAGGATTGGTGGGTGGCTTTTCGGGCGCAGACTAGCCTATTTCGGAAAGGGTGCAACCCAACAGAGGAACACAAGGATGGAAGATCCTTGCCTCTGATCCGGTAAATGCGTTGCGCTGCCGTTTTACGGAGTTACCATCTCGCCAACAACCACCACTACCACTATGGGACCTATAGGAATGCAGGAAATGATTGTGATCTTGATCATAGTCTTGTTGCTCTTCGGAGCGAAAAAATTGCCAGAACTCGCCCGTGGAATCGGCAAGAGCATGGGTGAATTCAAAAAAGCGAAGGACGAGTTCGAGCATGAAATCACCCGTACCGAAGCCGAAACCCGCGTGAAGGAAGTGCCCGGTAAGGAGCCGCGCGAATCCTGATTTGGATGAAATCAAAACCCACGATCACCCACTTACTCAATCAAGCCCCAAGACACCTTGGGGCTTTTTTCTTGGGAATCAGCCTGCTGGCGCTTGCCGCGTGCGACAAAAAAGCCAGCACCCCTGATTGGGAAACTCCGGCTGAACCGCGTGCGACTCAAGCGGCTCCCGCTGAGGCTGTGATACAAAAGCCTGTTAGCATTCCCGAGCAAACTCCAGAGCTCGGAGCAGAAAACGGCCTGCGCTTCATCAACTACAACGTCGAAAACTGGCTAACGATGGATCGCTACGTGAACCGCCAAACACTCAAAGGCGCGCCCAAGCCGACGAGTGAAAAGGAGGCCGTCGTCCGCATTCTTGCTCGTCATCGCCCGGACGTGATCGGGCTGAGTGAAATCGGCACTGCCGCCGATCTCGCCGAAATCCAAGATGCCCTCAAAGCCGCCGGGCAAAATTTCCCCCATTCCCACTACACGGGCGGCATGGACCCGACGCGCCATCTCGGCTTGCTGTCCCGCTTTCCCATCACCTCCACCGCCAAACCTGCGGAAACCGAATACCGACTCGCCGGTCAGACCTTTGGCATCAATCGTGGGATTCTCGATGCGACGCTCTCAGCCCGCGGCAAAACCTATCGGTTTCTCGGCGTCCATTTAAAATCCAAACGCGACAGCGAACAAGGCGACCAAGAAATCATCCGCCTCAACGAAGCCCGCCTGCTGCGCCGCCATGTGGACTCTATTTTAAAAACGGATCCCGATGCGAGACTCGTCGTTTACGGCGACTTCAACGACACCCGTGCAACCAAGGCGATCAAGATGATTACCGGAAATTACAATGATCCCACCTACCTGACTGCCATTCCGGCCAAGGACTCGAACCAAGAAGCCTGGACCCACTTCTGGGAACTAAACGACATCTATTCCCGCATCGACTACATCATGGTCAGTCGGGGAATGAAGCCAGATGTCGATTTCTACGCCGCGAAGATCATCGACGACGCCGACTGGAAAGATGCCTCGGATCACCGTCCGATATTGGCGATTTTTAAGTGAGTTAGTTCGAGATTCTCCGCCGGATGAACTTGGTATCTTCACTCGGCAGAGCAGGCACGCTGCGCCGATACGTGTCTATCGGGGAAAAATAAGTTTCCGCGCGGACACCCGTTTCAAGCCAAGCGTTTGGCGCGAGGCTCGAACTCCACTGCAAGCGGTATTCTAGCATCCGTACTGCGCCGGAGACGAACATGAGAGTAAAATGCACGGAGTCGGCTCGCCATGGATCACTGCCTTGGGAGAATTCTAGGAAGTCCGAGTGACCGTCGCGGTCTGCGACGACCACCGGAAACGCGCGTGGTGAAGAGGAATGCAGAATGGGAAAACGCCTGTGCAAATGACATGAATCGCTAAAAAAACGGCGGCCTCCTTTTCGGGGAGGCCGCCGTGGGATGGGGACTGATTTTTATCAGGGCAATCAGGGGGTGGTTACTGCCCTGAGGCGACCGAAGAGTTGGGTATTCACTCCCCGTGGGACATAGACGCGCACGCGGTCGGTATCGGCGGGTGCCGCAGGGGTGAAGCTGAAGTTCAAATCCTCCTGAATCACCACGCCGGAAACCGTATGGATCGCCGGGGTCCATGGTGCTACCAGATCGGTATCCGTTTCACAGGCTGCTGCGACGGCGGCTTCCGAGATGGCACTGCGGCGATAGCTGAAGAGCAGATAGTTTCCGGCAGGGATAGCGGGCGAGCCTACTGGATTGGTCACTAGCTCGATGGTGGGCAACAGGGCGGTATCCATGCCAGTGGCTGGATTTCCACCGATGACCATTTCCACACTGTTGTCGATGCCGTCGAAATCAGGGTCGGCAGCGGGAAGGCTGTCATTGCCGGTGAGACCGAAGCCGGCGATCCAGGAGGCGTAGGTATTGGTGGAGACCTCCGCCGCGAAGAACTCGGCGGCGATGGTGTGCGAGCCGACGGTATTTCCACCAGTGAACGCATAGGACGCAGTGCCCGCTGAGGTGGTCAGTGAATAAGCGGATACGTGTCCGTCCCAGAGACTGGCACCGCCATTTTGCAGAGCACCAACCTCAATCAACGGTCCGACGGTGTTCACTAAGGCGACATTTGCCGTATTTCCATCACCTCCCATGCCATGAGATGCGATCACGATGGAGTTGGCAAAGCTGGTTGAGAGAACCACGGATTTCGAGGCCTGAGCTGAGATGGCGGTCTGCCCAGCACCGGGTGCCGTTCCAGACAGTGCAAATGCCGTGATACTGCCGCGTGAGTCCACACTGGCAACAATCGCCCCGGTTGCAGTCGCGGGATTGTCGAGATACCAAATGTCGTTGTAGATTTGGTCAAACGGGCTGCCGCCGATAGGATTCCGATCCACAATTTTGGTCAGTGCGACACCATCGTAAGTCACACTGATGCTGTTACCAGTCAGACCACCTGGGTTAGCGTTCTCTCCAGTCACGATGACGACGAGTTTATCC
>JANOQR010000203.1:0-2141 GCA_031414935.1 Luteolibacter sp. | reverse complement strand
CCCAGCGCGATTACCATGATTCCCGTGTCATTCGCCCACAACCCGCAGGTCAACACGCCAAGGGCGACGATGGGCAGGAGAAATTTCAGGAAAAGCAAGTAAGCCGCGAATCGGAATCTCAAGATCGTCGATCTGGAATGAAAACGGTGCATCAGTCAGGTTCTAATGGGGAGAGCAAATTCAATCAGTTAGCTCCACGCGAACACCAGTATTTTCATTACAGCTTTGAAAATAGGGGCATTCGTGAAATGCAAATGCCGTGCCACGCTCGCGGAATCCAAGAGTATTCCCCCTTTTTCGGCAGTTCGTTAAAAAAGCAGTCCTTGAGAATCCTCCACGCGAATCGAACGCGCTGGACGAGCTAGCAAAGCGTCGATCCGCGTGAGCAAATCCAGCGATGGCACCGTCTCCCCCTGCAACAAATCTCGCAAGCGCGCCCGCCATTCATACACCGAGCCGCCCTCGGACGTAGCGAGCGCCAAGGCAATCTGCGTGAGCCGACCGCTAGCCGCAAACTGCCGGCCAGTCCGGCGCAACCATGCTTCGAAGTAGGGTCGGTCGCTTTTTAAAACCATTACGTGTTCAGGCGTGCAGCATTAACCACCTTAAGTCAACTCTCGTTTCATTTCTTCGACCGTCCTCTTTTCCCAGCAGGATACGTCACAGATTTTCTCACTGGCTCCTCTGGCACCTCTTTCAAGGTCTTAATCTGATCGCGCAAATGAGCTGCCCGCTCGAACTCTAACCGCGATGAAGCCTCACGCATTTCCTCTTCCAGCTCGGCGATGACTCGCAGCTTGTCATAGACCGACGCGTCTTCAGCCACGAGCGAGCTGTTGAGTTTATCCGCTTGTTCCTTCGCGTATTCGTGGGTGTGGAGACTTTGCTGGAGCGCACGTTTCACGCTTTGCGGCGTAATGCCGTGTTTGGCGTTATGCGTTTGCTGGCGGTCGCGGCGATACTCGGTTATGTCGATGAGTGCCTGGATCGAGTCCGTGACTTTATCGCAGAAAAGCACGCATTCGCCGCCGATGTGGCGAGCCGCGCGGCCTGCGGTTTGAATCATGGATGTCTCGTTGCGGAGGAACCCTTCCTTGTCCGCGTCTAAAATGCAGACCAGCGAGACTTCGGGTAAATCCAGCCCTTCTCGCAGCAGATTGATCCCGATCAGAATATCGAACGTCGCGGCCCGGAGCTGACGCAAAATTTCCACCCGCTCCACCGCGTCGATGTCGGAGTGCAAGTAACGGCACTTGAGTCCAGTTCCCGTGAGATACTCCGCCAAATCCTCCGCAGTTTTCTTCGTGAGAGTCGTGACTAAGACCCGCTCGTTACGTTCGACACGTTGGCGACATAGCTCGATGGTTTCATCGATTTGCCGCTTCAATGGCCGCAGAATCAGCACGGGATCGAGCAATCCCGTCGGACGAATAATCTGCTCCACCACCAACGGCGTGCCGCCTCGAGCAGGGTCGAAATTTTCCACTGCCTCATCATTTCCGCTCGGCTTCACCTTGAGCTTCTTGAAATCAAAAAGCGGCTCATTTCCCCTGCCGTTGTTCGCCTTCACCGGGATGAACGCTTTATTTTCCGGGCGCGAATTCACGATTTCGAATGGTCCCGGCGTCGCCGAAACATAGACCCGTTGGCCTGTCATTTTCATGAACTCCTCGAAGCGCAACGGCCTGTTATCCATCGCACTCGGCAGGCGGAACCCATGATCGACGAGCACCGTCTTGCGGCTTTTATCGCCCTCAAACATCCCGCCCACCTGCGGGATCGTCGCGTGGCTCTCATCGACTAACAGCAGGAAGTCTCGCGGGAAGAAATCGAGCAACGTGTAAGGCTGTGCCCCCGGTTCTCGCCCGGTGATGTGGCGCGAGTAGTTCTCGATTCCTTGGCAAAATCCCATCTCCGTCATCATCTCCAGATCGTAGTCCGTCCGCATCCGCAGTCGCTGTGCCTCGATCAATTTCCCGTCCTTTTCAAACAGCGCGATTTGATTTTTCGCCTCCTCGCGGATCGCCACCATCGCCCGCTTCATCTTATCGCCCGGCGTGACGAATTGCTTCGCGGGGAAAAACGTATGATTTTCTAGCCGCTCGATCAAATGCCCGGTCAGCGTGTGGACGCTCGAAATC
>JANOQR010000202.1:0-2461 GCA_031414935.1 Luteolibacter sp. | reverse complement strand
GCGCAGGACTTGGAGGGCGCTGAGGATGCCGTCGCCGGTGGTGACGTGATCGCCGAAGATGAGGTGACCGGAATTTTCGCCACCGAAGGAGTAGCCGTTTTTGCGCATGCACTCGATGACGCTGCGGTCGCCGACGGCGGTGGTTTCCACCTTGATGCCGTGCTGTTTCATAGCCTCTATCAGACCGAGGTTGCTCATGACGGTGGCGACGAGGGTGTCGTGCCGGAGTTTTCCCTGCTCCTTGAGGCCGATGGCGCAGAGGCCGAGAATGCGGTCGCCGCTAACAACCTGGCCGTCGGCGTCGGTGAAGATCACGCGGTCGGCGTCGCCGTCGAAGGAAATGCCGAGGTCGGCCTGGTGCTTTCTAACGAGTTCGCCGGCGGCTTCGGGGTGGAGTGCGCCGCAGCCGTCGTTGATGTTGAGGCCGTCGGGATCGTTGGCGGTGACGATGACTTCGGCACCGAGTTCCTTGAAGATGAGTGGCGCGATGAAATAGGCGGCGCCGTGGCCGCAGTCGATGACGATTTTCAGGCCTTGAAGGGAGATGTTGTCGGCTGTGTGTTTCGCGAACTCGATATAGCGGCCGCGGGCGTCGTCGATGCGGTGAGCCTTGCCGATTTGCGCGGGCGGCAGTGGAGCGGCCTCCGGCAAGTCGCCCATGATGTGGCGCTCGATGAGAGCTTCGAGGTCGTCGGAGAGCTTGTAGCCGTCCGGCCCGAAGATTTTCATGCCGTTGTCCTCATACGGATTGTGGGAGGCGGTGATCATGATCCCGGCGACGGCTCCCATTGATTTCGTCAAATGGGCGACGGCGGGCGTGGGCATCGGCCCGACGAGATAGACGTCCATGCCCATCGACACGAGGCCGCTGGTGATCGCACTTTCGAGCATGTAGCCGGAAATGCGGGTGTCCTTGCCGATGAGCACGCGATTGCGGCGCGGGCCGGTGGAGCGGAGGACGTTGGCGACGGCTTTGCCCATGCGGAGGGCGACTTCGGCGGTGATCGGGAATTCGTTCACCCGGCCACGGATGCCGTCGGTTCCAAATAGTTTCATGAGAGGTTTCAATGGTTGGGGGGCCGTCTTGTTCATAAGAATGGGATCGAGATCAAGCCTAAACCCTGTCGCCAAGCACCGCGCGATGGATGCGACCCGGTGATTTCGCAAGGAATTGGCGGGCCAGCACCTCGAACTCCTCGGAGAGGTCGGTCAGATGGATTTCCAACGAACCGGCGCGGTCGGACGGCTCGAGCAGACCGAGACGGGTCAGTTCCTTTTTCAAATGCTCGGCGCAGGTCGTCGCGGAGTCCACGAGGCGGACATCGGGTGGGAGAAGGTCTTTTAAAACTGGGATCAGCAGCGGGTAATGGGTGCAGGCGAGCATCAGGGTATCGATCCCCTTCTCGACCAGCGGCTCAAGATAGGTCTTCAAAACCTGTCGCGTGGCCGGGTGGTCGAGCCAATTTTCCTCGATCAGCGGCACCAGAAGCGGCGTGGCTTGACCGTGGATCATCAGCCCGGTCCGGCGCAGGGCTAGCGCGTGCTGGTAGGCGTGGGAGCGGATCGTGCCGCGGGTGGCGATGATCCCGATGCGCTCGGCATTCGGGCAGGAAAGGGCGGCTTCCACACCCGGCTCGATGACGCCGAGGATGGGAATCCGGTATTTTTCATGCAAACTCGGCAGGGCGTGGGCGGTCGCCGTGTTGCACGCCACGACGATGGCCTTCACCCCCCTCGCGATGAGAAACCGCACGTCTTCATCGGCGAATTGGCGGATGGTTTCCGGGCTTTTCGAGCCGTAGGGCAGGCGCGCGGTATCGCCGAGATACAAAATGTTTTCCGCCGGCAAGAGTTCCTGCACGGCGCGGACGACGGTCAAGCCGCCGACACCCGAGTCGAAAAATCCAAGAGACGCTGAATTCACTGGCGCGAGTGTGAACGACAGCAACCCGGCGGCAAGCGGGAAGCGAGTGTTTGCTCCACCTGAAGCTTTCACCCGACTTGACACCCCCACTTCATTAGCTAGCCTAGCTAAACATGATTTCGATCAACATGCACGAAGCCAAAAGCCGCCTTTCAGCTCTCGTCAAAGCCGTCGAGGAGGATGGAGAAACCGTCATCCTCTGTCGCAATGGCAAACAAGTGGCGGAAATCACCCGCCCCCGCCCGCCGGAGGACAAGCCCATCCGCCGCCTGACTCCCGACCCCGCCCTGAAAGCGACGTTCGCTCCCGGCTATGATCCGACCGAGCCGGCCAGTGAGGAAGAATGGCCGGAGGAATGCCGATGAATCCTGCCTATTTGCTCGATACCTGTGGCCTACTCGCCATTCAAAGCGGCGGCAAAGACTTCTCTAAAAAGGTGCGGACCTTGCTCGAAGCTCCAAGCTCCGAAGTCGGCGTATCCGTTATTTCCGCCTTTGAGATCGGCCAAAAGCTTGCCACTGGGAAACTCAGCATTCC
>JANOQR010000201.1:0-14465 GCA_031414935.1 Luteolibacter sp. | reverse complement strand
TAAAGAATACCATCAACGATGCTTCGCTTGGAATGCTCCTGCGGACGCCCGCGCAAGGTGTCGGGATTGGGAGGCAATAGGTGTTGGAGAATTTCCCATTCGGAATCTGTCATGCTGCTTGGATAACTGGCCATGCCGAGTCTCTCCAATACATGAGTAAATTAGTACAGATTAAAATTCAGAAAATTTGTATTTTTAAGACCGCCTCTAAGGTTTCTTGGCCAAAATTCATTTCATGGATCAGCAGCCTAACACTTTCACTTCGCTGACTTTTGCCTGCCATCAGCGACGAAGCTGGAGGGGCTAATTCCATACCACCGCCTGAATTCCGCGCTGAAATCACTCGGGTTTTTAAAGCCGTAATGGGAAGATAACTGCTTGATCCGCACCCCTTCTCTCAACTGATGGCGGATTGCCACGGCCCGCTCCCTCCGCAACCAAAAGCCGGGAGAAACGCCAAACGACTCTTTCACCATCCGCCGGAATGTGCGCTCGCCAAGCCGCAACGCATTGGCCAAAGCCTCCGCATCGTAGCGTGTGCTGCGCATGAGGCTGGAAATTTCTGAAGCCTGCTCAGTGCCGTGCGGACGGAACCACCAGCGTCCATCTGCAAACCAGAGTGCCCTGACGGGAGATGGGTCGGTTTGTTTGGTGCGCGCCATTCGGGTAAGGGGGAAAAAGCTAATGAACCACGAAATGATGACTCAGACCGTTGCCTGACTTCGGTGGAACACAGCCAAAAGGCTTTGCCGAATGTGCCGCAAGCTGCTTGAAATGAAGCGGATACCTCCAACTAAGATCGCAAAGCCTAACTGTAGCTGACGAGCTGACGAGCTGACGAGCTGACGAGCTGACGAGCTGACGAGTCAAATATTTGCTGATAGAAATTGCTTCTAGCATGATTGAACAACTGCTAACTCAAAGTTCGCCGAGACGTCAACGGACCAAATCGGCATTTTCCTAACTTTTCCGCAACTCGTTGATAGTCAGACGTATTTTCGGGGAGAACCCCGCAAGCGAGATGAAAATGATTCAAGTGGCTTCAGAGTTTTGAGCAATTTCCCTCAGATAAGTCGCATCTCGGACGCTCTCAGCGGATGAGAAGAACAACGTAAAGCTCACGGCGTGATGACCGCCTCCGGGTTTTGCCGGCACGCTAAACTTTCACCTCACCGAAAAGTCTAAGATCACCCTTTGCTCTTCTGGGGTGATCCTTAGTTTTTCACCAGCACCCTTCGTGAACACTCCGCTCTTCGCGACGACGGTATAAGCTGCATTCCGAAAGACACATGATAGCTTTTTGCTCTCGATTTTATCAAAAGGTAGTTTGGCTTTTGGATCGCCCGACCATTCAAGATACCATGGTTCAGCAATGCCTTCTGCGGACACGGTTGCGGTTGTCTCCGTGAAATGAATGATAACTTCTCCCTTCGGTGCAGTCGTCGGCCAGCGGACTATTAACTGCCCAGAGGTTTTATCATCCACTGTCGGTGTTCCTCCTGTGATTTCTGAGCCATCACTGGTTCTGAAGCGTAGCCCTGCCACTAACTCTGCGGTGCTCCAGTGAAATCCATCAACTACTGGCAAAGCATAATAGAAACATTGGCTCGTAGTTGCTCTCTTTGTCAGATAATCCGATTCAACTTTCTCGTCGAACATGTGAATGTCACGGAATCTCAGGGTTTGTTTATCCCAAAGAAGATTTGCCCGAAAGAAGCGGGAGTTAAACCAAACAGTTTTTAAGTCTTTCTCCGAATAATCACTCAAAGCGGTAACTGATGTCGGGGGGGTAGTTTTGTAGTGTTCCTTAAACCACTGGCCTGACTCTGCCAGAGTCTTGACTTGGACTTTTCCCTCTTCCTGGAGACGAGCAATCATCGGCATCTGAAACCGAAACGCCTTCGCCATACGATCCCAAGTAAATGAATTCTCTTGTCCCGCTTGAGTATAGCCGAAGCCCATTGCAGCACCATTTACAAACTCATCGAAATACCACTGGCACCACTTTTCGTCGCCACCACTCTGCGGATAGACAGGCTCCAGTGAAATCACACGCTGTCTGTTCGTTCCCAGACCACTATCATATTGATGAATCGGATCGCTACCCAGCATCCGAAAAATAGGAACCGAAATTTGATTTTCTTCCGTCTGCGCCGGCATATAAGCGTTCTTTCGGCTCGGGTAATACGCTTGATTCCAGTAGCCGCCCCACATCGTGTAACCATCAGTTCCTACCTGATCCTTGCAGTTGCATGAAGCGACAATTCCATAGCGATCATACATGTGTCTCAGGGTGACTTCGTCAATAAACCACGAACCCACCGACTTGGGATAGTAGCCAAAAATTTCCTTGAACTTGGCCATATAAGTATCGGTGAGTTTGATCCGTTCTTCCGGAGTGTATCCTGGTGAAAAACCAACGTCCGCGTGCCAATCCCACGGATAGCGACCGCGCCATTTGTAGCCGCTATCTTCGACGAGCGGTTGCGGGATTTCCCACCATGCCCCAATTTCAAACATATCGGCGGGAAGTTCTTTTAGCAGCTTTTGATAACGCTCATTGATGAGAGCATCGTATTGCAGCATGAAGGTGCCTTTGAGCTTATACTGCTTCAAGATCTTTATCTGTTCCACCACCGTCTGGTAGAGAACTTCCTCGGTGATTCGCTCAATCCGAGGTTCGTTTTGACGGATGAAATTGACGATGTTCACGATGCGCGGTGATTCCATTTCCTCAGCCCGGCTAGTGACACAAGACACGGTTAGCATCATTAAACTCACTATGGATTTTACGATGATCGAATGAATGGAAACTTGCCTAAGTGAACGATCAGTTTTTCTCATAAGTCGGTGTAGTAGATTTTTTACCTGATGAATGGTTTGAAGTGGCAGGAAGATTTGAACCCATGGACTTTGCGCGGGCGATCATTTATTTCCGCTTCCCCGTCTCCGTAGCGCATCTGCCACGCCAGACTATGCCCTGAGTGAAAAAATCCGCTGATCACCAGACTTGCCGAAATAAGCCGCGACGGGAAGCCTCGCGCCACGTGAAACATCTCGTCATCACCGGAGGCAGTGGCGGCTTAGGCCAAGCGATCAGAGCGGCTTTTACCGAACCCGATTGGAACCTCGCTGCGCCGACTCACGCTGAACTCGATGTCTCAAATCCGGCAGCCATTCGGGAATTTTTCATTTCCCGCCCTGTCGATCTTCTCATCTGTGCCGCAGGTATCACCCGCGACGGATTACTGGAAAAGACCTCAGAGAAAGCCTGGGATGAGGTCATTTCCGTAAATTTCCAAGGCGCAGCACAGTCCGCAGTCACCGCGATCGAACAAGGTTGCCGCCACGTCATTTTCATTTCCAGTTACTCTGCGATTCATCCGCCCGTTGGCCAAGTCGCCTACTCCACCGCGAAGGCAGCACTGCTGGGACTCACTCGTTCGCTTGCGGAGAAACACGGGTCCGCAGGCATCCGGGTGAACGCCATCATCCCCGGCTTCATGGAAACGGCCATGACTCAAACTGTTTCCCCAGCTCGCAAAACCGAAGTCCTCGCCGCCCACCGTCTCGGACGCTTCAACACGCCCTCAGCCGTCGCCGAGTTCATTCACTTTCTCCATCACCAGCTTCCTCACACTTCCGGCCAAGCATTTCAGCTAGACAGCCGATCTCACGAATAGCTCTTTATCAGGTTGCACTGGCTCCGCATCGCCCCTTGAATCCCCGCGATTCATCACCAAAAACACTTATGAAAATTTCTAAAAATCATTTTACAAACGAAGAAGTTGTCCTCGATTTCCACGAATACGAAGGCTGCACCTTCACCAATTGCCGCTTCGTCGTCCTCGGTTACGGCGCATTTGCCCTGAACCAATGCGAAGTCACCAACTGCGAATTCACCTTCGCCGGTCCTGCAGCCAGCACCATCCAAACCATGTCCACCATCTACAACAACATCGGCGAACAAGGTAAGGCACTCATCGAAGGCACCTTCGACACCATCCGCAAAGGCGGAAATACCCAGCCGGCTTGATTCGTTAAAATGCTCGCGCCACGAAGGCGCGAGCATGTTGCTTAAAGCTGAAAACTCAGCGAAATTTGGGTAAAACGAACATAAAAACCTCATGTCTCAAGAGCCTCAAGACAAGACACTTACGAGACTTTGCGAGCTGCAACAGCTCCAACTCGAAAAGCTTGATGCAATAGCCAAGCAGCTGTCAAAATCTGATGAGGTTGCAGAAAGGAGTCACGAAGAATACCTTCGGCAAACAGTTTTATATGAGCAATCGCTTAGGGAATATCAATCTTCGGATCGATTGCTAACAAAGGTCGTTACTTGGAGAGCCATATTAGTCGTAATAATGCTAGGCTTGATCGCACTCGCCGTAGTGAGTCGCTGAAGATAATCCAAAGACAAATTCTACATCTGTGAAACTCATTTTCGCTGTTTTAGTCGATTCATTAGCAGGAACAATTTTATCCCTTTCCTCTGAGCCAGAAGCTCGCGAATTCACCGCGAAAGATGGGACGATTCTCAAATACCGCTGGAGTGCGCCTGAGAAATTAGAACCCGGGAAAACCTACCCGTTCGTCCTGTTCCTCCACGGCTCCGGCGAACGCGGCGACGACAACCACGCCCAACTCAAGCACGGCGTCTTGCCCATCATCGAAGGCGCTGCCAAACAAGGTCAGCCGATATTTCTCATCGCGCCGCAATGCCCAAAAGACCGCTGGTGGTCGCCAGTGGACATGAAAAAAATGTCCCTCACCGCCGCACGAGAACCGAACTCGTTACTGGAGTCCGTGTTGGAACTCGTCGATGAAACTTTCAAAACCCAGCCTGCCGACTCCAAACGTTTTCTCGTCACTGGAATCTCGATGGGCGGTTTCGCGACGTGGGATTTGTTAGGCCGAGTGCCACAGAAAATCGCTGCCGCAATCCCGATTTGTGGTGGTGGCGATGTTTCACTCACCGCGACTTACAAAGACGTGGCGATCTGGGCATTTCACGGTGAGGCCGATCCCGTCGTTCCCGCCAAATCAACTCGCGAGCTGATTTCCGCCCTCGAAGCCGCCGGCGGAAAACCCAAATCTACCTTCTATCCGGGCGTCGATCACGACTCCTGGACGATGACTTACAACGATCCAGCCGTGATCCGCTGGATGCTCGATCAGCGCAGCGAATGATCCTCACCATGTTGGAAAATTTCCGCTGAGTTCCAACAACCGCGAGCTTGCTTGCCCGTGTGCCGCCACCCATCTTGCCAGCGTGATCCGTGGTATAACTAGCATCCTCACCGCAGCAATCGGGCTTCTATTCGCCGCGCCCCCATTCGCCGATGCAGTGGCTGCGAGTCCCGCTCAGGTCAAAGTCGTGGTCATTCCCATCCGGGATGAAATTGCGACACCTGCGCTCTACATTCTCCGTCGCGGCCTCAAGGAAGCCATCGAAAATAAAGTCGATACCGTCATCCTCGACATGGAAACTCCCGGCGGGCGCTTGGATGTCACCTTCGACATACTTGATGCGTTAGAAAAATTTCCCGGAAAAACCATCACCTACGTCAATCGTGAAGCTCTATCCGCCGGTGCCATCATTTCCGCTGGCACCGATGAAATCTTCCTCGCGCCAGGAGCGCTCATTGGGGCCGCCGCTCCAGTCCAGGGCGACGGAACAGACATCCAAGAAACGATGAAGGAAAAAAGTGTCAGCGTCCTAACTGCCAAAATGCGCGCAGTTTCCGAAGGCAAAGGCTACCGTGGCGAAGTCATCTCAGCGATGATCGACATGGATTCTGAATTCAAAATCGGCGATCAAGTCATCAAAGAAAAAGGCAAATTACTCTCTCTGACCGCACAAGAAGCGATGAAACCTTACGGAGATCCCGCGATGCCACTCCTCGGTTCTGGCATCGCTGACAACCTTGAGCAGTTGCTGGAAAAACTCCACGGCAAGGACAACTACACCGTCACCACCTTGCAGATCACTTGGTCGGAAAAAGCCGCCCAGTATCTCAACGCCATCACACCGATCTTGATGAGCCTTGGCTTGTTAGCGTTGTTCATTGAATTCAAAACTCCCGGTTTCGGCATCTTCGGAATCGCAGGTCTTGCTTTGCTGGGTGTCGTATTTTTCAGCCAGTTTGTCGCCGGTTTGTCGGGTCACGAACCGATCATCTTTTTCCTGCTAGGTGCTGCTTTGCTAGCCGTAGAGCTACTTTTCCTGCCCGGCACGCTCGTCCTCGCTCTGAGCGGCGCGGTCCTGATGTTCGGCTCGCTCGTCTGGGCAATGTCCGATCTGTGGCCCAGCCAGCCGATTCCATTTACCGGCGATGTCTTCGTCGGACCGCTGATGAGCGTGACGATCTCGGTCGTTCTAGCAGTGGTGTTTTTCCTCCTCCTTTTGAAATACCTGCCGAAAGGTGGGATGTGGGGACGGATGGTTTTGGAAACCGTCGTAGGCGGCGAACCCGGCCCCATCCGCGCCTTGGCTGGCGGCGTTTCGGATGAACTGCGCGCATCGAGTTTGATCGGCCAAACAGGAATCACGGCCACCGCACTTTTCCCAAGCGGGCAGGTAGAAATCGCAGGCAGACGCTATGAGGCAAAGCTCGCCGTCGGCTACGCCGATGCGGGCACTCCAGTCAGGGTCGTCGGTTTAGCGGAGTTCGGTCTAACCGTAGAGCTGATTTCATGATGCTGCTTATTCTACTCTTCTCTGTTGGCATCGTGCTGCTCTCTGCGGAGGTCGTCGTCCCCGGCGGTTTTCTCGGCTCGCTGGGTGCGTTGGCGATGTTCGCTGGTTGCGTGGTGGCATTCATGAACCACGGCAGCATGGGTGGCATCATCGCCGTTCTATCAGCATTCACGATCGTCGGCCTCTCGCTCTACGCAGAGTTTCGCTACCTTCCTCACTCCAAGCTCGGCAAACACGCCTTTCTCAGCGCGCAGATTAACGCCGTCACCACCGCCATCAGCACCGATGCCATCCAACTCGTCGGGAAATCTGCCGAAGCCCTCACTCGGCTCTCACCGAGTGGCTACGTCGATGTCGATGGCACGCGCTACGAAGCCTTTTGCCAATCCGGTCAAGTTCCCGTTGGCTCCACTCTCGAAGTCATCGGCGCAGATAATTTCCGCCTGATTGTCACCCAACGTTCTCAAACCTAACCACAAAAACTATGTTCGAAAATATCGTCCTCGTCATCATCATCCTCGTCGGTCTCGTCATTTTCGGGATCATCGTTTCCTTCTTCAGCGTCTGGCTTCGCGCATGGCTAGCAGGTGCCTATGTTGGATTTATCGACCTCGTCGCCATGCGGCTCCGTCAAGTGCCTTACGGTATGGTGGTGGACGCTCGCATCACGGCGAAAAAGGCTGGGATCGACATTCCTATCGACGACATTGAAGCCCATTACCTAGCAGGTGGAAACGTCATTCCCACCATCCAAGCCCTCATCGCCGCGCAAAAAGCCGGCATCAGCCTCGATTGGAATCGCGCTTGCGCCATTGATCTCGCGACCAAGGGATCAGGAAAAAGCGTCGTCGAAGCCGTCCGCACTTCCGTCGATCCCAAGGTCATCGACTGCCCGAATCCCGCATCAGGTCGGACAACCATTGACGGCGTCGCGAAGGACGGCATCCAGGTCAAAGTCCGCGCCCGCGTCACCGTCCGCACCAATCTCGACCGCTTCGTCGGCGGTGCGAAAGAGGAAACCATCATCGCCCGCGTCGGTGAGGGCATCGTCACCACCATCGGTTCTGCCGCGAGTTACAAGACCGTGTTAGAGTCGCCGGACTCCATTTCCAAAGTCGTCCTGCATCGCGGTCTCGATGTCGGAACCGCCTTTGAAATTCTATCCATCGACATCGCAGACGTCGATGTCGGCGAGAACGTCGGTGCCCAACTCCAAGAAGCACAGGCCGAGGCTAACAAAAACATGGCCCAAGCGCAGGCTGAAATCCGCCGTGCCGCCGCCGTGGCTCTGGAGCAAGAAATGATCGCCCGCGTCGCGGAAATGAAAGCCAAAGTCGTCGAGGCCGAAGCCCAAGTCCCGCTCGCCATCGCCGAGGCTTTCCGCAGCGGCCAGCTCGGCGTGATGGATTATTACAAAATGGAAAACGTCAAAGCGGACACCCAAATGCGCACGAACATTTCCAAAAACGAGGGCGTCTGATTTCCCCAAACCCTAACCAAAACCAGACATGGATTGGATTTTCGATAACTTAAACGTCCTCATCATCATCGGCGTGGTCATCGCCTCGTTCTTCAAGTCCGTCATGGACTCGAAAAATCAAGAGGCCGATCAACCCGAAGAAACGACGAGCAAACGACCTCCCGTTCCCATCGATCAGGATAAGAGTTATCGAAAAAATCCGCCTCCGATCTCCGCAAGCATTCCCGCACCACGCTCGGGTCCGCAGCCGCTCAACTATGGAAGGCCCGAACCCGTACCTGACGCCGCCTCAGTCGCAGCCGCAGAGGAAGCAGCGCAGATTCTCAAACACCAACAAGACCTCGCCGCCCACCTCCAACGGCTCCGTGAAACCAAAGCCACCACTAGCGGCGGTGCCGCTGCCACCCGCGCCCGTGTCGCATCCAGCAAAAGCAAGTCGCCGAAGAAGCCAATGGTCTCCGCCCCGATGTCACTCCGCACTCGCCTAAAAAACCCCGCCGAACTCCGCCGCGCCCTCGTCATGCGTGAGATCCTCGATGCCCCAGTGGCGTTGCGGTGAGTTACAATTCACCTAACAATTGAGACTAAAAATATGAAAAATGTGAGTGATTTAACCCTTTCCGGCATGGCGAAACGTTCAGACGCCGTTGTGTTAGCGATCACGATGTCCTTCGCGATGGTTGGAGCACTGTTCGCGATTACCTTAGGCGGACATAGCATCTGGGGAATGTGGATTCCTTTGTGTTTTATCACAATTCCACCGATTCATTATCTTTGCCGGGAGGTTCTTCACTTACGTCGCAAAATTGAAGATTTGGAGAAACGATTAGGCTAATCACGATGGCGTGGACTTGATTCACCCATGCGGCGAGTTGCCTTTCTACAAGGGCTGTGCCAATCTGACGCGCCTGCCCGCTGCCGGGAAAGGCACAAAGGATCACTCAAACGTCGCCCATGGCTCTTCCCGAACACCGAAAACCTAAAACCAGCAATCCCAAGGTGAAGTCCGGGTTCTTGGAAAAACTGGTGGCTCGGCTGGATCGCGTGGTGCCGGGTGATGTCCAGCAGATCGTCACCCGGCTGATCCGCGAGAAGGGGTTTTTGGAAAAAGTTTTCGAGGCGCTGCATGAAGGCGTGATCATTCTCGATCCGAACGGAGTGATTGGTTTCCTGAATCACGCGGCATGTCAGTTTTTCGGGCTGGATGCCACGCAGGCGACGGGGGAATTTATTTCAACTAAGATTCGTGGTCTGGATTGGGAAACGCTGGCCAAACCGGGGCGGACGATTAGCCGCGATTTGGAGATTTTTTATCCTGAGAACCGCTATCTGAATTTCTATCTCGCGCCCATCGATGACTCGGAAAATACGGATGAGCCGCTGGGTTATGTGATGTTGGTCCGCGACCTCACGAGTACGCGGGCGGAGACGGAGAAGAACTTGGAATCTGAGCGGCTGAATGCGCTGACGCTACTGGCGGCTGGCGTGGCGCATGAGATCGGTAACCCGCTGAACTCACTGGATATTCACCTTCAGTTGCTGGGCCGCAAACTCCGCAAGCTACCGCCGGGAGATCGTGGGCCGTTGGAGGAAAATTTATCCACTGCGCGTGAAGAAATTAAGCGGCTGGATGCGATTTTGAAAAATTTCCTCAATGCGGTTAGGCCGACGACGCCACATCGCGAGCGGCAGGATCTTAATTTGCTGCTGCATGAAACTCTGAAACTGCTAGAGCCAGATCTAGCAGCGCGGAAGATCGCGGTGGAGCTGGATCTCGCGGAATCCATGCCGTTGGCGATGGTCGATCAAGGGCAGTTCCAGCAGGTTTTTTACAACTTGGTGCGGAATGCGTATCAGGCGATCGCGAGTGAGGAGGGCCGCATCGGCATTCGCACGCGGGTGAATGACTACGAGTACATCATTTCCATCGAGGACAACGGCACGGGGATTTCTCCTGAGCACATGGGCGCGTTGTTCGAGCCGTATCGGACGACGAAGTCATCTGGCTCGGGGCTGGGCTTACTGATCGTGCGGCGAATCATCCGCGAGCACGGCGGGGAAATCGCCATCGAGAGCGAAGTGGATGAAGGCACGCGGGTGCTGATTCATTTGCCGAGGTCGGAGCGATCCGTGCGGATGCTAGAGGCGCCGGATGCGGTGATTGATCTATAATTTTTACCCACCATGTTACCGACTTTACTGATCGTTGAAGACGAGCGAGCCACCCGCGAAGGGCTGAGAAGTGCGCTGGAGGAAGACTTCGAAGTTTACACGGCGGCGGGGACGAGTGAGGCGATGGCGATTTTAAAATCCGAGCCGATCAAGCTGCTGCTCACCGACTTGCGGCTGGGCGGCGACTCGGGGATGGACCTGCTAGACGCGGCGTTGGCTCTACCTGATCCGCCGTTGGCGATCATGATGACGGCTTACGGCTCGGTGGACACGGCGGTGGAAGCGATGCGGCGCGGGGCGTGGCATTTCGTGACGAAGCCGCTGATCCTTGATGAAGTGGAAATGCTGCTGAAGCGCGGGCTGCGGACTCGCAATCTGGAGACGGAGAATCAGCAACTCGTCCAGCAGGTGAAGAAGTCGCACAAGCTGGATCGCTTGATCGGGAAATCGCCAGCGATTCGCAAGGTGTCCGAGCTGATCCAACAAGTCGCGCCGACGCGGGCGACGATCCTGATCGAAGGCGAATCGGGAACCGGCAAGGAGGTCGTGGCTCACACGTTGCATCATTTGTCAGGACGGCCAGCAGCGAAGATGGTGATCGTGCATTGCGCGGCGTTGTCGGCGCAGTTGCTAGAGAGCGAGTTGTTTGGTCACGAGAAGGGCGCGTTCACGGGAGCGGCGCAGCGGCGGATCGGGCGCTTCGAGCAAGCGGATGGTGGCACGCTTTTCCTCGATGAAATTGGCGAGATCGACGCGGCGACACAGGTGAAGCTGTTGCGAGTCCTATCAGAACGGACGCTGGAGCGCGTGGGATCGAACTCGCCGATCAAAGTGGATGTCCGGGTCGTCGCCGCGACGAATAAGAACCTCAAGGAACTCGTGGCTCATGGTGATTTCCGCGAGGATCTTTATTTCCGGCTCAATGTGGTGAAGATCGAAATGCCACCGCTGCGGACCCGGCGAGAGGATGTCGTGTTGCTGTCTAACAGTTTCCTGCAAGAGTTCGCCAAGGAAAACGACCGCCCGCTGAAGCCATTATCCGACGCGGCGATGGAACTGCTCGTGAACTATTCGTGGCCGGGAAACGTCCGCGAACTCCGGACCGCCATCGAACACGGCGTGGTGATGTGTAACGATTCCGTCATCGAAGTGCGCCACTTGCCGCAGTTCTTGCATTTTCAGCCGCTTGCGACCACTGAGGTGCCGTCCGCAGGGAAAATCACCCTTGATGCTCCTTCGGAATTCAACTTGCATCGGCTCGAAACCAACACCATCCGCGCCGCCCTTTCCATCGCTGGTGGAAATAGGACTCACGCCGCAGATTTGCTGGGTGTCAGCCGCAGAACTCTTCAGCGAAAATTGAAAGAACTCGGCATCTGAGCTTCATCGTCTATCCCTATTTACATGAGTAATCCCGCCTTGCATCTCGACACCGGCATCATCATCCGCCGCAGTTTGTTTTTCCTGATTTTAATCATCCTGACGCTGGGAAATTTGTTCGTCCTTTTCCGTGGGTTAAACTCGCCGCAAGCGATGGACCAGGCACAGATCGCCCGTGAAATCGCCCGGGGAAATGGAGTGACCACCAAGTTTATCCGCCCCGTCGCCTACTATCAGGCGCAGAAAATCGCCAATGGCGCGGCGCCATTTCATTTGTTCGAGGACACCTATCACTCGCCGCTCAATCCGCTGCTCAATGCGGCGGTGCTCAAGCTCATCGGCGCGGATGATTCGGGAGTCTGGCAGATGACGAAGAACGAGGTGGTGTTCCCGCTGGACCGGGTGATCGCCACGGTATCGACGTTATTTTTCCTGATGGCCATCGGGGTGAATTACCTGCTCATTTCCCGGATCTTCGACGCAAAAATCGCAGGGGTCTGTGCGATCCTGATGCTGTTTTGTGAAACGTTTTGGAATTACTCGCTGAGTGGTCTGCCGCAGATGCTGATGCTGTTACTGTTTTCTTGCGCGATTTACTTCGTCTATCGTGCCGTGGAGGCTGCGGCGGAAGGGCGCATCGCGATGACGCCAGCGGTGATCGCCGGGGTGTTCTTTACGCTGTTAGCACTGACTCACTGGATGACGGTGTGGATCGCGCTGGGCTACATCATCTTCGCCGCAGTGGCGTTCCGGCCACGCGGCATCGTCGGAATCACCATCTTGGCGCTCATCATCGTCCCAGCTATTTTCGTGATGCTGCGAAATAACACGCACTCTGGGTCGCTATTCGGGACCGCATTTCTAACGCTCTACAATGGACTCGGGACTGGCTCGGAAAGCGCGGTGATGAGAACGACAGATCTGGAAAATGAGCCGCTGATCCTCGGTGGCTTACTTTCGAAAATCCTCCGCACCACGCTGGTTCAGGCCACCGACATCATTCCTTTCCTCGGCGGCATCATCGTGGCACCGCTGTTTTTCATCTGCCTGCTGCATCCTTTCAAGCGACCATCCATCGCGATCTTCCGCTGGTCCATTCTGCTGATGTGGGTGTTCGCCGCCCTCGGCATGGCGTTCTTCGGGGTTTCCACAAAAGAGCTCGATCCAAATCAACTCCACCTACTTTTCGCGCCGATCATGACCGCCTACGGACTCGCCTTTTTGTCCATCCTCTGGAGCCGGATCGAAATCGTGGCGGCGAATCCTATCCTAGCGAACGTCCATCTGATCCTCGTCGTCGCCATCTGTGCGTTGCCGTTAGTTCTGTCACTACCGGTCAAAGTCCGCATCGGGATGGAACGCCGTGACCGTGGTGGTGTGCCGCATTGGCCACCCTACTACGCGCCAGTCCTGAATAGCACGGAGTCCGGCCTCAAGGGCTGGGTGAAAGAAAAAGAAATCGTCGTCTCCGATCAACCGTGGGCCGTGGCTTGGTATGCGGACCGCGTCAGCGTCTGGTTGCCGCCGACGCGGGAAGGCTTTGAGAAGCTCGAATCCATCGCCGCAGACCTGCAAACTCCCTTCGTTGGCATCCTCATTTCCCCATCATCCCATGGCTCTGGCACGCTGATGGAAATCGCGGCGGAGTATAAAGATTTCACCGCAATGGTGATGGATGGCCGCGTCACCTACGCCACCTATCCCTTCCGAAAAGGTGCGACCTATCAAAACGGCGTCTCGATCTTTGACAAAAGCCAGATCATCGAGGCCATCGCCAAGCGCTACGCCCACCCCAAGTGGCTCGTCCCGCCAGACATGGTTTACTACAGCGACCACCTCATCCCTAACGCTCCCGCTAACTAAATGGCTCGCCGTAAACCAGATGCGGAGGGAGATGACTCCGCGACGCCCTCATTCGAAGATGCCCTCGGCCACCTCGAGGCCATCGTCGAAGCCATGGAACACGAGCACCTCACGCTTGAGGAACTCGTCGCCCATTATGAAAAAGGCTCCGTTTACCTCGGACGCTGCGAAGCCATCCTCCAATCCGCCCGCAGCCGCATCGAACTCATCACCCTCCGCAACCAGAATGAAATTTCGCTGGATGATGACGTGAAATCGGCGGAAAATTTCGATTCACCCGATGCGAATGGCACTCGGGACGATTCTGACGACGACGCTAATGACATCCGACTCTTCTAAGTTCCCTACTCTCGGGCCTCTGCTTTCCACGATTCATACCCCCAGTGATGTCAAAAAGCTCACGGACGAGCAGCTCTCAAAACTCCCCGCCGAGATCCGCCACACGCTGATCGACTCGCTTTCAAAAACCGGTGGCCACCTCGGCCCCAACCTCGGCGTCGTCGAACTAACCGTCGCGATGCACCGCGTCTTTTCCACGCCGCGTGACAAGTTCGTCTTCGATGTTTCCCACCAAGGCTACGTCCACAAACTCCTCACTGGCCGCGCCAATCGCATCCACACCATCCGCACCTATCACGGACTCAACGGCTTTCTCCTCCGCAGCGAGTCCGAGCATGATTCCTATGGCGCAGGTCATGCAGGCACCGCGCTATCAGCCGCGCTCGGCATGGCCGCTGCCCGTGATCTAGCAGGCGGAGACAACCACGTCGTCGCCGTCGCCGGAGATGCCGCATTCACCTGCGGCCCCACGCTCGAAGCGCTCAACAACATCTCGGAAACCACCCGCCGCTTCATCGTCGTGCTCAACGA
>JANOQR010000200.1:0-22587 GCA_031414935.1 Luteolibacter sp. | reverse complement strand
CGGTGGACTTCAGGCGGAAACTCCGATGGACCAGCTCCGCGAAGCCGTCTCTCATCCCGAGTTCGAGATCGTCATCAACCTCAACCAAGGTGAGGCCGACTACACCATGTATTCCAGCGACCTCTCGCCCGAATACATCGACTTCAACCGCTCCGAATACGCCTACTGGAAACAAGCGCGGAAAGACGGGCTGGTGTGATGCAGCGTGGCGTTTTTTAGCGGGAAAATTTAGCTAAAGCCATCACTCCTTTGCCTTCGTGGGCGTGATGTTGAAATCCAGTTGCTCGGCATTTCTCAGCAGCTTGACGCGGACGGGTTCACCGGGGATCAGGTAGAAAAATGCGTTTGCGGCGTCTGCATAGTCGGTCACTTGGCGCGAGCCGATGCTGAGGATCACGTCATTGACCCGGACGCCCGCGAGTGCCGCCGGAGAATCTGGTAGCACGCGACTAATCTGCGGCAGTTGGGATTCCGCACGCAGGGCCAGTCCCAGCCAGCCGCGGAGGAGTTTTCCCCCGTTACAAAGGTCTTTCCTCACTCGGTGGACGGCCTCGGCAGGGATCGCGTAACCCGTATTTCCGCTGCCAGCTCCTTGGAAAACAATGCCTACCACTCGCCCGCTGCCATCCACGATCGGCGTCCCCGGCAGTGGGACTGCGCGGCTGAAACTCACCCGCAGCAGGGCCAACGGTAAAACTTTCCCGCCCACCTGTTTCACCCAGCCCATCGTCCGACACACCACTAACCCGCCCGGCTCCATCGTCCACAGAGAGGCACTTGCATTTGCTCCCGCTTCGTCATGCCACGCCAGTGGCTTGGGTAACTCGCCACCCTCCACCGTCAGAAATTGCAGCCGCGACACAGGATCATGGCCGATCACTTTGCTGGGAATTTCCCGCGCACCGACTTGGAGTTTCGACTTTTGAGGATTTGCCCCCGTGCCAAATACCGCCACCATCATCGTCCTGCCGTCCACGGATACGGCGGTGGAGTCCATCGCTACCCCGTGTGGAGCCGCAGGAAAATTCACCTGCCATCTCGGAGTGACTACCACCGGCTGGGAAAACACCGAAAGAGTGCTCACCCCCATCAAACCCATCCATCGAACCGACCAGCGTCGGCGCGGGCAATCCAGCTCCACCATTTGGGTCTTCTGGAATTAAAAAGTTTGCTCGCCTGCGCTTCCTTGAGACGAAGGGCTCAAGTCCAGTTGGTTGAGTTGCTCAACCTGCGGCGGGGCTGATGGCTGCACGACTTGGTAATTTACCGGAGTCATTGGCGCGGCATCTCTCACCCCTTCGCGTGGCGTCAAAATGAAAGCCACCGTCAATGCAGCGTAGGCCAGTCCTGCAC
This sequence comes from Luteolibacter sp., assembly GCA_031414935.1. Taxonomy (GTDB): domain Bacteria; phylum Verrucomicrobiota; class Verrucomicrobiia; order Verrucomicrobiales; family Akkermansiaceae; genus Luteolibacter. The sequence continues at coordinate 21,234 of JANOQR010000200.1, read as the reverse complement.
CGTAAGCCCATTTCGATGGACCAATATCAGAAAACCACGCCGTGGCTCGATCCACCAAACTCATCATTGCAGATTTCTTCACAGCCTGCTCACGCTGGTTTTGATGAAATTCGCAAAGAAAATCCTGCCAGTAACCCTCTTCTGGACGCTCATCGCGCTTGAGGGCTAGCAGGTTTCCGATTTGTTCGACGGTTGGTTTCACTGCGATTGATAATTAGGAATTATTAAACAATTTCCCCACTCGCAAGAAAAATTTTTAAAATCTTTCTTCCCAACTGTCTTGCAAGGCTGACTGAAGCTGGAGATGCGCATAGTGGAGGCGGGAGCGAATGGTGCCCTCGGATGCTTTGAGAACCTTGGCAATGTCCCCGTGTGACATGCCTTGGATGTCAAACATCGTGACCACCATTCTGTGGGGTTCAGACAGCTTCATCATCGCTTCGTTCAATTTTATCTGAAGCTCATTTAGATTCGTCTGGCGCTCAGGATTCGCCTCGTTGGTGGTATCGATCAACGCAGGATCTTGTTGAACTGAGGATTCCATGTCATTGAGACTCAAGCCAGTCCGTCGTTTTCTCTTCTTCAGGAAATTCAGTGTCAGATTGACCGCGATCTGATAGATCCAGGTGTAAAATGCCGCGTTTCCTCGAAATTTCCCCAACGACTGATAGGCCCGGGCGAAGATCTCCTGAAGCAGATCGTGGGTGTCCTCTTTGTGAGAAGTCATGTTGTAAACGAGGCCATAAAGCTTATCGCCATACTTGAGGATCAGGGCATCGAAGGCACGCGTGTCACCTTGTTGGGCACGCGTGACGAGGTCCTGGTCAGGGTCGGGGGGACGGGGCTGACGAAACATTAAAATGGGGTGTGAACAGCGGCGAGACTCTACACAGGCCGGGAGCCATGTAAAGGAGCGTGACATGGCCCATGGTCAGGCACCGGAAAGTTTTCCAAAATCGCCTCGATACCTCACTTCCGAGCAGAACTGCTGCCACGCGGATTCATGGATCCCGTCAGGATAGCCGTATCTGCTAAAGCGGCAGATTTTTATGCGCCCCATCACAGAGTGGCGGACTCGCAGTATGTTTGCACTGGCACCACCACACGGTTTTTTTCTCAGCTAGTTCGTATTTCATCGGCTGTAAACCCGTGCCCTTGTGAGAGCCGTCGCAAAATGGCGGATGACTTGAGCGGCCACAGGAACACCAGAAATGAGTTCCTGCTTCCACCTCCAGAGCGAGCGGCTTGCGATCACAAATGATAGGTTCTTCTGGCATGGCGGATAGGTGACTGAGGTTTCAGCGGGAGGCAGAAGCCTGCAAGGTCGGAGACTTTTCTCCAGCAGCTATCTTTTGCGCTTCAGTTTCCTCGTGAAGGCTGGCTGAGGAAGGATTCTTGTCGAGCTTCGGATATCGCTGGGCGGGAACTTCATTGAGGAATGTCGCTCCGAGCCACGCCATCAGGATCATCGACGAACCACTTACAAAATGTTTGGCGCTCATTAAATAATACAGAAATGTTAATTATTTCCGCTGGCAGGTTCTGATTCCATTCTCAAAAAATAGCAACCCCAAATCTACGGCTGCATAAGGGGCTACCCCGCCTCTTTGAAAAGGATTCTCCACTCTGTAACGAACTATCAAACTTGGCCGTGTTGCAGTTTCAGGAAGGAAACGCTGGTGTCTTGATGAAATCTCTAACGCCCCGGCTTCGGTAATGGTTCATCGCCCAAAAGTTTATCCAACTCCGCCACGCGATCCCACGGCAGCCGCTTGCGCTGATATTTTTTCCAAATGATGTCCCGCAACTCGCGCAGAGCCTCCTCAGACGGCGGCGTCATATCTGTCCACGTCGGGTTGCGCTTTTGAGTCGTCGTCATGATGGTCCATTTACCACCCAAGTAGTAGTTCGCCCGGTAATAGATTTTCCCCTCATCCGTATTCTCAAACCACTCGTGACTCTCCATGAATGGACCATGCCTCGCTGCTTTTCCCGAGACAAGCATCGACTCAACGCCGCCTGAGCTGCATCGTTTCCCCATGGCAAACATCGGCGAGCGCGCATCACTCAAGATCCTCCACGAAAAAAGCTTCGGCCTCTATCTCGACGGCGGCGACCTCGGTGAAATCCTTTTGCCCCACCGCGAAATCCCGCGTGGCAGCAGCATCGGCGAGCACCTCGATGTTTTCCTCTACCACGATTCCGAGGATCGGCCCGTCGCCACTTTGTTAGTTCCGAAAGCCATGCCCGGCCAGTTCGCCCGGCTGAAATGCGTGGCCGTCACCGGCGTCGGCGCGTTCCTTGACTGGGGGCTGCCTAAAGATTTGCTCGTCCCCTTCCGCGAGCAAAAAGTCCGCATGGATGTCGGTAAAAATTATATCGTCCACGTCCATCTCGACGAGCAAAGCGGCCGAATCATCGCCTCTGCCCGCCTCGCCCGCTACATCGACCAAGGCCCGCACGACTTCTACCCCGGCCAGCCCGTCGATCTCATGGCCTACGGCAAAACCGATCTCGGCTACAAAGCCATCGTCAACGGCACTCACAGCGGCCTGATCTTCGCCAACGACGTATTCCAACCGCTCCAACCCGGCGAGATACTCAAAGGTTACATCGCAGCCGTTAGGGCAGATGGAAAAATCGACCTCACACTCCACGCCAGCGGTCGCGCAAAGGTCGACGACCTCGAAAGCCAAATTCTAGCAGAACTCAAAGCCCGCGGCGGTTTCTGGCTCATCGGCGATCACAGCTCCGCCAGCGAAATCAACGACGAGCTGGGCGCAAGCAAACGCACCTTCAAGCAAGCAACCGGCGCACTCCTCAAAAAACGTCTGATATTCATCGAAGAAAAAGGCATCCGCCTCATCGATCAGTAGCGCATCACCCGCGACAAAAACCGCTGGCACCACTCCGACTTCGGCGCGCCAAACAACTCAGACGGTGGAGAAATTTCCTCAATTTTTCCCGCTGCCACAAACGCGACCTGATCCGCCACCGCACGCGCAAATCCCATCTCATGCGTGCTCAAAATAATATCCTGTCCCGCTTCTGCCAGTTCTTGAATCAGCTCTAAAACCTCCGCCGTCATCTCTGGATCCAGTGCGGATGTCGGCTCATCCAGAAACAACACTTCCGGCTGATGCGCCACCGCCCGTGCGATGCCGACGCGCTGCTGCTGGCCACCTGAAAGCTGTGCGGGCAGCTTGTCCGCGTGATCCAGCAGCCCAAATCGATCCAACGCCTGCGCTGCAATTTCCTGCGCCCGAGCCACCGAGTGACCATGAACTTTTTCCAGTGGAAGCACGATATTCCGCCGCGCCGTCAGATGGGGAAATAAGTTGAACTGCTGGAATAAAAATCCATTTCGCCGCCGATAAGCCTGCAATCCAACTACGTCTGATAGAAGCGGCTGATTGTTCATCACCACCGAGCCAGCATCCGCAATCTCCAGCCCGCCGAGCAACCTCAGCAGCGTGCTTTTCCCGCCACCCGACGGCCCGATCAACACCAACACCCGCGCCGCCGCGACCGACAGCGAAAGCCCGTCCACCGCTTGCGTCTTGTCGTAACGCTTCGATAAATTTTTTACCTCAAGTTTCATGACGAAAACGCCTTTCCAGCCAATGCGCCAACCACGCGACCGGCAATGTAAGAACTAAATATCCCAAAGCCAGCGGCACATACCCTTCCAGCCCGGCATAGGAGCGATTGATGAAATTCTTCGTGTTATAAAAATACTCCGTCACGCCGATGACGTTCAGCAGCGACGAATCCTTAATCAGCGAAACGAACAAACCCGCCATCGCTGGCAACACGCGGCGCAAGGCCTGTGGGAAAATCACATACTGATAAATCTGAAACCGACTGAAACCCACAGCCCGCGCAGATTCCCACTGCGTCCGGGGAATACTCTCTACTCCGCCGCGTAAAATTTCCCCAAGATAAGCACCTTCAAAAATCGATAGCAGCAGAATTCCGATGATCAGTTTGTCATCAAAACCCGCGTCACCCAGCGGCCGCGACATCAACGGCGCGAAGATCACGAAATATCCAAACAACAAATGCACCAGCAACGGCGTGTCCCTCACAAACTCCAAAAACGCCCGACACGTCCACCGCACCACCACCAGCGGCGAGCGTTGGCCCAGCATAAATAACAGTCCGAAAAAAATGCTACCGACGAGTGCCGCACAAGAAATCCACAACGTCACCAGCCATCCGCGCCACAGCGTTTCTCGATACTCCCACGCCTTCGTCCAATCCGTCTGCGTCCCCAGCAACGCAAACACTGTCGTGCAAAGCCAGCCGAAGAGCACGACCAGTGTGATGGCGACCGCAATATTTGCTAACAAATGGCGACGACTCATTTGCATAAGATCGGGTTCAAAGAGACCTCTCGTTCGCCACACCGCAGAAATTTCCGAAGGCGTGACTGAGAACGATATACAAAATAAGGAGAGTGAACACTTCTGTCCACTTGTCGATGGGTAGAAAAACGAAAGCGCGAAACACCACGCTTTTTCTCTCCAACGTCATGGCGGACAGGAGTCTCCGCCCTCTTTACCCGCTGCTCACCACATCCAGTTACACTCGTTTTCCGAACTTGATGACGGCGCGGCACACGAGTAACTTCAGCCATGCACACCGTATCGGTCGAACATGCTAAGGCGCACTTGGACGAGCTTCTGAACGAAGTCATCCATGGCGAACCCATCGCCATCGCCGTAAACGAAGATGTGTTAGTGCGCTGGACCGCAGAGCGGAAAACACCCAACGTAGAAGCCAAGCCTAGTGGTTGGCCAGTGATTGGGATGTTAAAAGGCACCGTGTGGATGGCTCCTGATTTTGATGAGATTCCAGAAGGGTTTGAGGAATATGTGAAATGAAAGTGCTGCTGGATACCAACGCACTGATTTGGGCGACAGACGACGGAGCGCAACTCACTGCGATAGCAAGGCAGTGCTTGGCGAATCCTGCCGCCGTGAAAGTGGTCAGCGTCGCTGCTTTTTGGGAAATGGCGATCAAGGTCAGTCTTAGAAAACTCTTGCTTGGTATGACTCCCAATCTTCTGATGGAAACTCTGGTTACAAAGAGCGAGATCGAACCTCTCGGTATCATGCCACACCACTTGCAGTGCTTGTTGACCCTGCCCCATCACCACCGCGATCCATTCGACCGCTTGATGATCGCGCAAGCATTGGCTGAGGGCTGGCATGTCGTTAGCAGCGATGATAAGTGGGACGGTTACGGCGTGACGCGGATTTGGTGACATAATTCACCGCAAAATAAATGGCACGCCCTCGGCTTCGAGGAACTTCTTTTCCTCTTTCAAGTAAATTTCTCCGAGCTTGGAAAATCCATCTTGCTTGCGGAATTCGTCGATGAAGGCGTTCACTTTCTGCCGGAGATCATCGTTGCCCTTCGCCATGCCGAGTGCCCAGGATTCTTCCACAAATGGCTTCAGCAATCCACGCGTCGTCTCTTGGTTTTCCTTCGCGTATTGATAGATACTGAGCTGATCGTAGATGAACGCATCTGCCCGGCCTTGCGCGACTTCTAGCACGCAGGCCACTTGGTTTTCAAAAACCACGCGCTTTGCATCTGGCATGTTTGCAATCGCCCATGTCTCGCCGGTCGTACCAGCCTTTGCGGTGATGACTCGTCCGCTTTTTTTCAAGTCGTCGATGGACTGAATGCTAGAATTTTTCCCGACTAACAAAGCGAGACCGGTGAAGGCGTATGGCTCGGAGAAATCAATCGACTTCCGGCGCTCGTCGGTGGCGGTCATCGAGGAAAGAACGAGGTCGATGTTGCCAGTCTTCAGCGCGGTGATGAGACCGGAAAACTCCATCGGCACGATCTTGAGTGGGCGGCCGAGATTTTTTGCGAGTGCTTCTGCGATCCTCACTCCCACGCCGTCGGGATTGCCCGCTTTGTCCTGCATTTCAAAGGGTGCATACGTCAGATCCATGCCCACGCGTAGCACGCCATCGCTCGAAGCACGGTTGCTCTTTTTCCCACATCCGCACGTTAGAAATAGTCCGGCACATAGGATGAGAAATCGGCGGCGGTGAATCATGGGCGCAGCCTAGCGCGAAATATGCCGAGCGGAAGTGCGGTTTTAGAAAGTGCGACTTGCTTGAAATGGCGGCTGAGGTCATGGCGTGTGCATGGATTTTTCTGCGGTGTTGTTTGATTTCGACGGCGTGCTGGTGGACACCGAGTGGGCGATCTACCAGGCGTGGTTGCGGACTTTCCAAAAGCATGGTCACGAGTTGCCGTTGGAGGTTTACACCCGCTGTATTGGCTCGGATTTCGCCACTTGGTCGCCGAAGACACACTTGGAAGAACTGTCAGGGCTGGACTTCGATTGGCACGATCTCGACGCGCGGCGACAGGAAGAAATCCTCGCCGAACTGACGCACGAGGGGACGATGCCGGGAGTGATTCCGCTGCTAGAAATGCTCGCTAACTCTGGCATCCGGCGGGCCGTTGTTTCCAGTTCATCGCATCATTGGGTGGACGGGTGGTTAGAGAAATTGAGTATCTCACCGTATTTTGAAACCGTCGTCTGCCGAGGCGATGCCGAGCGCATCAAGCCAGCACCGGATCTCTACTTAGAGGCCGCGCGACGGCTGGGACTGCAGCCTGCAAGCTGCCTCGTCATCGAGGATTCACTGAACGGCGTGAAATCTGCAAAAGCCGCCGGAATGCCCGTCTGGGTGGTCCCAAACCGAGTCACTACAGGACTCGATTTCTCCATAGCGGATCGGATTTTCCCGTCGCTGAGAGAGCTGAAGGCTGCACTTCAATAACCCTTCGGATGACGCATCACATGGCCGCGTCCTTGGCGGGTGGCGGTTTTCCAGAGCGGGCCGCTTTCGCCACCGGGGCCGCCCGTATCGAGTCGCAGGCCAGCGACGGTCATAAAAACGTGACCGCTGCGGATATAGACGGTGATCCATTTCCCCTCACCCTTCTTGCCGTAGCTGAAATAACCCCGCGACGGCATACTGCCCTTCATCAGCCCGGCCTCGCGCAGGACGTAGGAAACCGTGCCAGAACAGTCGTACCCAGAATCGTTCTCGCGCGCATGACCGCCGCCCCATTTGTAGGGCTTGCCTTGGAGGCGATTCCCCGCCGCGATCGCTTTTTTCACGGCCAGCGGTGCATTTCGCGGCGCGTAGGCCACGCCGTCCTTGAGCATCGCCGTGTAGCCGTGCCGGAAATTGTAGGAAACCGGCTGACGCGCTTTGACCTGATTCGAGCAGGAAACAAGCCCGCCAAAAACGACACAGACCAAGGTGAAAATGAGAATTGAGCTTTTCATGGCAGGCACATTTTCAAAATTCGTTAAGAAAAACAAACTATTTTATCTCCGCAGATTTCAAGAAATCCACCACTTGCCGCAATGCCCGCGCCCGGTGACTCAGCGAGTTTTTCACCTCGTCCCCTAGCTCCCCAAACGTCCGCGCATGGCCGTCTGGAACGAAAAGCGGATCATAGCCGAATCCACCCGCGCCACTCAGCGCCTCGACCAGCCGCCCCTCCACCACGCCGCTGAAATTCGCCCGCTCCACGCCGCCCTCCGCCAGCACCATCGTGCAACGAAACCGCGCCCGCCGATCCGACTTCCCCGCCATTTCCGCGAGCAGCCGCGCATTATTTTTCGCGTGATTTCCTTCCTCCCCGCCGAAACTCGACGACCACACCCCCGGCGCACCGCACAGCGCATCCACCTCCAGCCCCGAATCATCGGAAAGCACCCAGCCCGTCACCCGACTGCTGATTCCTAACGCTTTGAGCCGCGCATTCTCCAAAAACGTCGTCCCCGTTTCCTCGATCTCGGGAAAATCAGGAAATCCCGTCGCGTCCACCACCTCGAAGCCATCGCCAATCATCGCCCGGATTTCCGCGGTTTTATGGGCATTCCGAGTGGCTATGATGAGGCGTGGCAGTGCGTGCATGGCCCTTGCTAGCCGCTCAGAAAAAATCTGGCGAAAAAATTTTGAATAATCCGCCCCTCGGCGGCACTTATTACCATGATGAAATCAATCACTTGGCTTGCCTCCTACACCGCCGTCGCCCTCGCTTCCTCTGCCTTCGCCTCCACTCCAGAAGGCTGGTCCACCGACCTCGAACAAGCCTTCAAACAGGCAAAAACCGAGAAAAAATCCGTCCTCGTCGAGTTCACTGGTTCCGACTGGTGCCCACCCTGCATCGCCATGCGGAAGAACGTTTTCTCCAAAAAGGAATTCGTCGAAGCCGCCTCGAAAAACTACATCCTCGTCGAACTCGACTTCCCGAAAGGCGACAAAGAAGTGGCGAAAAAAAATGAACCTCACGCCGAGAAATACAAAATCGACAGCTTCCCCACCGTCATCCTTTTCAACTCCGACGGCAAAGAATTCACCCGCTTCTCCGCCTCCGCCTTCCCCAAAACCGACCTCTTCATCGCCCACATCAACCAAGCACTTGAGAAAAAAGACCTCGACTAAACTCCATCCCATTTCCTCACCATGAAAACCATGCTCCGCACACTCACCGTCCTCGTCGCCAGCGTATCACTCAGCCTTGCCAGCGAAGGCTGGATGACAGACTGGGAAGCCGCAAAAGCGAAATCCAAGGCCGAAAATAAACCCATCCTCATCAACCTCACCGGCTCCGACTGGTGCGGCTGGTGCATCAAAATCGAAAAAGAAGTCTTCTCACAAAAAGCCTTCAAAGAATTCGCCGCTGCCAATCTCATCTTGATGGAAGCCGATTTTCCCAAGAAAAAAAAGCTCCCTGACGCCCTCAAAAAGCAGAACGCCGTTCTCGAAAAAGAATACCTGAACGAAGGCTACCCCACCGTCTATCTGCTCGACGCCGAAGGCAAAAAACTCTCCGAAGACATCGGCGAACTCAAAGGCGGCACCGAAGGCTACATCGCCAAACTCAAAGAACTCATCGCCAAAAACAAAAAGTAATCCACCAAAGCCACCCTCACACCCGCCCGGCCCCGCACCGAGGCGGGTTTTTTGAGTCCAGCAATCCCTCAGCTTTTCCGTCATCCATCGTCAAAAGGCCATCTTCGCATGCGACGCCATCCCGTTCTCCTCACCGTCCTGCGCGATCCCGCTCGCGCCGCCGCCGTCTCCGCCCTTTTTCACGAAACCGACTGGCGCGGCAGCCCGCCCAAGCTCCAAGTTATCGACCACTCCACCTAGTCCGCTATCCAAGCACTCGCCGCCACCGGCCTCCTCACTCGCAACACCCGCGCCACCCGCCACCTCACCGGCGACGCCCCACCCCAAAAACCCACCCTCACCCCCGAACAACTCCAAAGCATCACCGACCTAAAAACCTTCGCCGCCAAAAAGCAAAAAGTAGCCCAACTCCTCATCCAATCCGACCTCCCCGAAGAAGCCGAAGCGCATCAGAAAGCCGCCGAGAAAGCGCTTGCAGAGGCGGCGGGGATTGAGAGTAGAGAAACTGAGTAGAATGAATCATTTCTATTTTCGGAAAACTTTATTCCGAACTTGCAAAAATTAGTTGCCATTTTGGATCGAAATGCTGCATTTAAGCGTGCCCGTCATCCGCAAATCGACAAATTTAGTCGAAAACTCACTTTCTTGGCGACTTGATCAGCTCGCGGGAAAAGTGGGGAATTTGAGTGAGTTGGCAAGACTCTCGGGCGTGAGCAATAGTGTTTTGAGCAGATGCCTGAAAGGTGGATCACCTTCTGTTTCTAACGCAGCTGCAATAGCAGCGGCGGCAGGAGTCAGCGTGGATTGGTTTCTGACCGGTAAACAACCCGATCTGACCGTAAATGAATTCAACTCCATCAGAATCCCGTTTTTCCAAGCGGAAGCAAGCGCCGGTCCGGGGTTGATTCCACTGGAAGGAGACGATGAATCTCAATCTATCTTTATTCCGAGCGGAATTTTGCCGACCGCAGGCTTCCCGGCAAAATCCGATTTGTGCGCCATTCAAGCCAAGGGCGACAGTATGCAACCGACGATTCCCAGCGGATCGCTACTCGTCGTGAATCGTTCGGATCGACAACTGCGTGAGGGAATCTATGTGATCTCTCGGGGTGAATCTCTTTTGGTGAAACGCACACAACCTCGTGAAAACAAAATGCTGCGACTGAAAAGCGACAACCCGCAATACGAACACGAGGATATCGATCTGAAAGACCCTTCGCAGATTTTCCAAATTTTCGGACGGGTAATCTGGACAGGACATTCCATCTAGTGGCGACATAAGTATGAATCTGCATGAAGCACATATCGCGTACGGCTGGCCGGCCGAGTCTCGCGTTCTCCGCCCTTCCGGAGGAGGCCCTGCTCACTTTGCTGCCACTGCGAATGCAAAAATTGGTGTTCCCTTGTCTCGGATCGCTGCACTGGAAACAGGGGACGCGGGATTAGAAATTCGCACCGGGCTACTTTGTCCAAATCCGGAAAGTGATCGGACCGAAGCCCCGCTCGCGATTATTTGTGAATTCAGCGGCCACGTGAATGTGGCCACGCTCAGGGAAGCGCATCGCCTCGCGTGGAACTTTTCCCACGCCCCATTACTGATCACTCTCGAACCCAGCCGCGTTCTCGTTTGGTCGTGCAGCGTCCGTCCTTCAAGTGGAAAATCCGAAGCAGAATGGTTCGGTTCCACAACAGCCGATCTCGGGGATCGGCTGATTTCCTGCGAGATCACCCGTGCCGATGATCCGCTATCCGAACACATCCGGGCTTCTACCGTTGAAATGGGAGCCATCCGCGCTCTTCACTGGGTGAACTTGCTGAGTGGTCATTTTTTCCAGATCCGCCCGGATGCTTTCAAGCCCGCAGGAAGGCTCGATGCAACCCTGATCAGCAATCTTCAGTTTGTCCGCGAGCATCTGCATGAAAAACTCGATCTGCCGGAAAAGCGCTGCCACGATCTGCTCGCTCGATTGATTTTCGTGCAGTTTCTATTTCAACGGAAAGACTCAAAAGGGCGTGCTGCACTTCACGCCGAACGGCTCCGCAACCTCGCGAAAGAAGGAGTCCTCAAACACGTCCATCAGGATCTGCCAGAGCTGCTAGCCGACTATGAGGACACTTACCGAATGTTCCAATGGCTCAACGAGCGTTTCAATGGCGACCTTTTCCCAGGGAAAGGGGAAACGGAATGGGAACGGAAAAAGGAATGGCTAGATGAGAAAGCCGATGTAAAGCCAATCCACCTCGAATATCTCTCAAGATTCATCTCCGGAAAGGAAGACCCCAACGGGCAAAGGCTGCTATGGCAGCAATATGCATTTGATGTGATCCCTTTGGAACTCATCAGCAGCATTTACGAGCTTTTCGTCGGACCTGCGAAAAAAGATAAAGCATACTACACACGCGGCCACCTCGTTGACTTCATGCTCGATGCGGTGCTGCCGTGGCAGAGTCCGCAGTGCAACCTGAAAATTCTCGATCCCTCCTGTGGCTCGGGAATTTTCCTCGTGAAAGCATTCCAACGGCTTGTTCACCGATGGAAGATCCGGCATGAATGCGATCCGAAGCCCTCCGAACTGAGGACCATCCTTCAAACGCAGATTTTTGGAACAGACATCAATTCCGAGGCCATCCGCGTAGCCTCGTTCAGTCTCTATCTCGCGTTTTGCGACGAGCTCGATCCCCGCCACTATTGGTCGAAAGACAAGCTCTTCCCCCGTCTTCGCGAGTGTAACCTGATTGATCGCGACTTCTTCAAGGACAGCGCGCCGGTCCACACGGATTCCGACGCGCAAACCTATGATCTGGTCATTGGAAACGCACCTTGGGGAAAAAGCAGCGCAAAGGATGACCGGAGCGAGGCCGCCATGTGGGCGAAGAAAAACGGATGGACCGTTCCCGGAAAAGATCACGGCTCGGTTTTCCTTGCGAAAGCCGCCCGTCTGACCAAACCCGATGGATGGGTAAGCATGATCCAGCCCGGCGGACTTCTGCTGAACCGGATGGGACCAGCTCAGAAATTCAGACGGAGGCTGTTCAACGATTTTTCGTTTGAGGAAGTGATCAACTTGGCGGCTATCCGCCGGGAACTTTTTGCCAAAGCAATCGGCCCATCCTGCATCGCGACGTTTCAACCGAAACCACCCCAACCTGGAGCAGACTTTGCCTACGTCACACCGAAACCGCAGGCTACGGTGGATGATGGAATTCGAATTCTCATCGAGCCGCATGATATTCATTTCGTATCCCAAGCCGTTGCCGCCAACGATGACCTTGTGTGGAGCGTCCTGATGTGGGGTGGCCGACGTGATTTGGAACTCATCCGCCGCCTTTCGAGGGGCGAGACGATTGGAAAATTGAGGGAATCACGAAAACTCGCCACGCGTGAAGGAGTGATCAGGGGAAATCGCAAAAAGGAGCAGATGGAAATTGTCGGTCGAAGATTTCTTTCTGAAACCGAGTTTCCTTCAGGAGCCTTTCTTGAGATCCATGCCGAGGATCTGCCCCGCAATGATGACCCCGAAACGGATGGCGCCGCATCGGTGAATTTTGAGGCTTTCGAGTCGGCACAGTTACTTTTCAAACAAAGCTGGCGTGCTGAAAAAGGGCGATTTGAAGCCGTCTTGGTGAATCCTGATAAAAAAGGTAGAGGTGCCTTATGTTCGGATAGCTACGTGAGCGTTCGGGATCTTTCGGGTCGCGATGATCTACTTGCAGGGTTGTGGGCAACCCTTCGAAGCACTTTCGCGACATACTGGTTTGCCCTTTCTGGGGGGAAATTTGCTGGGTTTGTACCGACTGCTACGGAATCAGAGTTCAGGATGCTTCCTGCCTTGAGTTTGCCGAAAGGAAAACTTCTGGATCTCGCTGCTAAAGGTTACCCTGCAATCGACAATACGGTTTTCGATCTCCTTTCCCTTGCCCCGGCAGAACGGATTCTTGTGGAAGATTTGCACGAAGTGGTTCTACCCGATGCACAACGTCAAGGCGGCGATCCTCCCGGATACAAGAGAGTTTCTCCGGACGAGCTTGAATCCTACGCCCAAACTTTCCTGAAAGTCATGGGCGCGACTTATGGTGAAGAGACTCCTGTTTGTTCCACGATCTTTCTTCCTGCTTCCGGCAACGCCGCTCCCGTGCAACTCGTTGCGATCCATCTAGGATGGGAAGGACGCCCTGCAGTCGAACGACAAGAAATTGAAACCCAAGCACTACTCGAAATACTCGATAAATGCCACAAACAGATGGTGGGACAGAACGTCGATGGCATTGCCTATCAGCGTGTCATCGAAGTCGTTTCAACAATCCAATCCGCAAAAGGCCCGGTGCCGACTTTGTTTCTGATCAAGCCCGCCCAACGGTGCTACTGGCTCCGTTCCCTCGCGATGCGCGACGCGGACCGCTTGGGCTCATTGGTCGCAGGTCTGAAATTTTCTGAAAAATGAGTCGGTTCCGCCAATCACTCGAACAGGCGGTGGCGGCGAACCGCAGCTCACCACCTGTACACATGGAATGGCCTCGCGAGTCGGTGCCTGAGATCCTCCGCACGATCTGGAAGGCGTATGATCGCCTTTGCGAATCGGCCTTGGCCAAGGTCGATATCAGGGATGCGGATCTTCAGATCGAGCGATCCGTGTGCGCCCTGCTCTTTTTGGAAATTCAGATCATCCTGATCGAAAAAGGCGGCTACGCTTCCTATCTAGTCTCACACGAATGTTGGGAGTTCGAGACACTTGATCCGAAAAAGTCATCCCGCCCACCTCAATACGACATCTGCTTCGTTTGGAGAGATCAACGTGAACTTAAATGGCCATGCGAGGCAAAGGTGCTCAAAGGCGAGACGGATTGCACAGCGTATGTGAAGGATATCACCGATGCGTTCCTGACTTGCATTTACGGGCCATTCTCGAGTTCGGGTGCCATGTTGGGATTACTTATCGAGGGATCTCCCGAAGTTTCGCTCAAGTCGATTGAAGCCAAGCTCGGTCTCACCGTAGATCGTCATCCGGATTTTCCCAAGCGACCCCACGCATTCACCAATTTCGAGAGAAGCTCTCCCGAAGGAAAAGCTTACCCATTAGCTTTTACGCTCCATCACCTGATTTTTCATCTCAGGCCTGATTCCTGCGCCGTGTGAAACGCCTCCGGCAAATCGACGAAGAACTCTGTGCGCTCGATGCACGGCGGGAGGAGTTGATGCGCGAGCGAGAAAAATTACTGGCGGAGGAACGCCGCGCAGAAGCCACATCGGTTACTTTTTCTCCCGACGAGAAGATCGCCATCTTCCTTTCCCTCTTTCGCTGCCGGGAGGATGTCTATCCGAGGCTTTGGGAAAACGTGAAGACCGGGATGAAGGGATATTCACCGGGATGCAGGAACGAATGGTTTCGCGGCGTCTGCGAGAAGCCGAGGGTGAAATGTTCCGAGTGTGTGCATCAGGCTTTCCCGCCGCTGGATGAAGCGGCAGCGCGGGATCACTTGACGAGCAAAAGCGTAATCGGCACCTATGCGATCCGTGCGGACAACACCTGCATGTTTCTCGCGGCGGATTTCGATGGCAAGAGACGGAACGAGGAGCTTCTCCTCACACCCACGGATGCAAAAATAGCATAGCGATTGACTTTCATTTCCATCAAAATTCCCCGCACAAGCCATGTCACGCACGCCTGCACAACTACTCTCCGCTCTGAATTACGATCCCGCCGCAAAGTTCCCGAAAACCGCGATCCGTGAAATCATTTCTCGTCAGGAGGAAATGACTCCCGTCCTGCTAGAACTGCTTGATGCCTGCCGGGTAAATCCTGCGAATTTCACCGAGTCCGCACGCAGCATGTTGCCCACCTATGCAGCGTTTCTTCTCGCACAGTTCCGGGAAACCCGCGCTTACAGGCCAATCATCGCGCTGCTAGAGCTGGATGCTGAAATCACTGATAATCTCTTCGGAGATTCCCTAACGGAGGATCTCAGCAACATCCTCGCCTGTGTGTTCGATGGCGACGAGGCACCGCTGCGTGGATTGATCGAAAATCGCCAAGCCAACGAGTGGGCGCGAGCCAGCTCGGGATTGCGCGCCTATCTGGCATTGATTCATGCGGGGAAAATCGACCGAGCGGTGGTTGAGCCATACTTCGGTGAATTGCTAGAAAATCGTCTGGAGCGCGAGCCATCCCCCGTTTGGGACAATCTCGTGGGTGTTTCCGCAGATCTCGGTTTTTCATCACTCCTTCCGCTCGTCCAACGCGCTTTTGAAGAAGATTTGTGCGATCCATGGTTCCGTTCACCAGAGGGAGTTTTAAAAGATCTTCAAAACGGAGGAAATCCTCGCTGGGCAAAGCGCTGCAAACCCATCGACGACGTTGTTAGTGAGATGGAAAACTGGGCCTGCTTCAACATTCGTCCGTATCAGCAGCCTCCGAAACTGGATACTCCGAGCGGGTTGCTTCGCGATGACACAGGTCTAACGGGCAATTTCCCATTTCGTCCCGTCGTCCCTCCACCGCCGCTTTATCCCGGTGTGACCCGCAATGATCCTTGTCCGTGCGGCAGCGGAAAGAAGTTCAAGAAATGCTGCGGCGCTGGCTAATCCCGCCTCACGCGTCGGACGAGACCGGAGCCAGACGTGGCATCAGAAAAGAACCTTCCCGCCGATTTCCTGAAATCGCCGCCTCGTCGCCGCGCAGCCACAACACACCCAGAGCCATCGCCACCCACGCGTCGGTAAAGTCGTGCAGGCGCAATTTCCCGGACACAGGCAGCGGCAAATCCTCCTCACCCAGCCCCCACTGTCTCGCCGCTTGGAGATGATAATTCCACGCGTTTTCCAAATGCTCCCGATACCACGGCTGCCCGCGACCCGCCGGATGCAAGCCAATCGCAAGCTGCGGGTGGACTTCGGTGACGTAAAGCTCGCGCTTACTCGACGAGGGCCGTTGGTTTTCACAAATGAGCCTCGGCTGTAATAACGCACCCCGGATCATCATCCCCTCGTGAACCGGCAGACCGAGGATGCGCTGCGTCACGATCCAATGCGGACGCGCCGCCGCAGAACGAATGATCGGCCGTGCTGGATCGCCGGCAGGAAATAAATCCCGCACCCACTGGCGCGCCTGCCGCTCGGTGGAACGCAACTGGAACTCCGCCGAAGTCAACGGCGCATCCCAACACAACAAAGTCGGCCCGCATTTCACCTTCTTGCGAATCCATTTCGCGAAATTCCGGCTACCCTCCGTGCCCTCATGGCGAAACGCCGAAGTGAACGGCTTCCCCGCAGACACCGAAGTGTGGCACGAAAGCAAACCCTTGCCCGTGATCGGCACTACCCCGATCACCTGCCACGGCAACGAGGTATTCGTTTTTTCCTCAGCGTTATTTAAGCCGTCGTCCATATCTTCCACGCGCGAATTCCTAGCTCCTTATTTCACAAATGACAGCTGACAAATCGCCCCCGTCAAATCCCACCTCAGGGTTTTTCTTTTCAATCCTCAGCGCATCCGCCACTTTCCCGACCCTTTTCCCGCCATGTCAGACGCCCGCAAACCATTCCCTTTCCACGAATTCGAACCCAAGTGGCAACAACGCTGGGAAACCGACAAAACCTTCCGCACTCCGGGTCCGGGCGATGCGGATTTCGATGCGACAAAGCCGAAATACTACGTCCTCGACATGTTCCCCTACCCCAGCGGCGCGGGCCTGCATGTGGGGCATCCCGAGGGCTACACCGCCACCGACATCATCGGTCGCTACAAGCGGATGAAGGGCTTCAACGTCCTGCATCCCATGGGCTACGACTCCTTCGGCCTGCCGGCGGAGCAATACGCGATCAAGACCGGCCAGCATCCGGCGATCACCACAGCGGCGAATATCGAAAACTTCCGCCGTCAGTTGAAATCACTTGGTTTCGGCTACGATTGGGACCGAGAAATCGCCACCACCGATCCCGAATACGTGCGCTGGACTCAGTGGATTTTCCTCCAACTCTACGGCTCTTACTACTGTGAAGAAACTTGCAAAGCTAAGCCAGTTAGCGAACTCGAAGCGAAGGGCTGGAGCCGCGATCAAATCGACGATATCCGCCTCGCCTACGTCGCGAATACGCCCGTCTGGTGGTCGCCCGACCTCGGCACCGTGCTCGCCAACGAAGAGGTCGAAGAGTGGAAATCCAAAGGCCACACCGTCGAGCGCCGCCCACTCCGCCAATGGATGCTGCGGATCACGAAATACGCCCAACGTCTGATCGACGAACTCGACACACTCGACTGGCCAGACGGCATCAAGCTGTTGCAGAAGAACTGGATCGGCCGCAGCGAAGGCGCGGAGGTCTACTTCAGTTTCGCTCAAGGCGGGATGGCAGTGCCAACGGATGCTGACAACTGGAGTGCCGTTGACGGAACACCTCCGATACCATCGAAAGTTGCTGAAGTAGTAATCAACGTCTTTACCACTCGTCCGGACACGTTGTTCGGCGCAACTTACATGGTCCTCGCCCCTGAGCATCCCTTCGTCCCGGAAATCACGACTGCCGAGCAGAAGGAATCCGTCGAAGCCTATCAGAAGGCGATTTCCTCCAAGTCCGACATGGACCGCGGCGATCTAAACAAAGACAAATCCGGCGTTTTCACCGGAGCCTTCGCCGTCAATCCGGTCAACAACGTCAAAATCCCCATCTGGATCGCCGACTATGTCATGATGGGCTATGGCACCGGCGCGATCATGGCAGTTCCGGCGCATGACGAACGGGACTGGGAGTTTGCAAAACGCTTCGAGCTGCTGATCAAGCAAGTCGTCGCCTTTCCCCAAGAAAAGAGTGGCACGGGCGGCTCGCCCGTATCTTCCTCCCTCAAATGCTACAACCCACTCGAAGAAACCCAAAAACACACTCGCGCACTCCCTCATTGGGAACAAGATGGACGCACCTACTTCATCACTTATCGCCTAGCCGATAGCCTACCCGCCGAAAAACTCGCAGAATTTCGCGAGGAACGCGATGCATGGCTCGCACAAAACCCAAGCCCAAGATCCACCGAGGCAGCTCAGGAGTATTTCGAGCGATTTGGAAAAACCATCGAACAGTGGCTCGATGCAGGTTCTGGCTCGCAGGTTTTGGCCAACCCAGACGTCGCGGCAATCATCTCGGAAAATCTCCATCATTTTCACGGGACACGCTACGAGCTAGAAGGATTTGTCGTCATGCCGAACCACGTTCATGTCCTCGTGACATTGAACTCTGGAGAAAAAATCCAAGACGTTCTCCATTCCTGGAAAAGCTTCACGGCTAAAAAAATCAACAGCCTGCTCGGCCAGAATGGCACACTCTGGCAGGAAGAATACTTCGACACCATCGTCCGAGACTCCGATCATTTTTATGCGTTACGCCAATACATTTGGGACAACCCGAAGCGCGCGCAATTAAATGTTGGCTCATTTTCTCGCTATCTCAAAGGTGGTTTTGGTGGAGAAGACGATGGTTTAGGTGGAAATACGGGCGAGCCGCCCGTTCCCCCTTTGGATGAAGCATTCACCGACCACGGCATCGCCATCAATTCCGGCTTCCTCGACGGCCTTACCACCGTCGAAGCCAAGGCCAAGATGATCGACTGGCTGGAATCCAACTCCAAAGGCAAGCGCCGCATCCAGTTCAAGCTCCGCGACTGGCTGTTCTCCCGCCAGCGCTACTGGGGCGAGCCGTTCCCGATCATTTGGAAAGACGGCCATCACCACGCGATTTCCGAGAGCGAACTCCCACTCCTCGCGCCGCCGCTCGACGACTACAAACCCAGCGGCACACCCGAACCGATTCTCACCAAAGCCACCGCCTGGGTCGAGCTTCCCGACGGCTCGCTCCGTGAAACGAACACCATGCCGCAATGGGCCGGCTCGTGCTGGTATTACCTGCGCTATTGCGATCCGGGCAACACCACCCGCTTCATCTCCCACGAAGCCGAAGCCTACTGGACCGATGAAAAACCCGGCATGGTCGATCTCTACGTCGGCGGCACCGAGCACGCCGTTCTCCACCTCCTCTACGCCCGCTTCTGGCACAAAGTCCTCTTCGACCTCGGCCACGTCAGAACGCCCGAGCCTTTCCAAAAACTCGTCAACCAAGGACTCATCCTCGGTGAGACCGAGTATTATCTTTTTGCTAACACCGTTGAAATGGATCGCTCATGGATTTCAGCAGATCTAGTCTCTGATATCGTAGAAAGAGGTGATGTTTTGCACGGCAAGCACGTGGAGAGCGGGATCAATGTGATAGGAATGAAACTTTCTAGTCGCGATGCTCAAGTCGAGAAACGGGGAGGGAAATTTTATTACACCGGGCCTGATCGAGAATCGGATGACATCGTGGTCACTCCAATGACCTGCAAAATGTCAAAATCCCGTGGAAATGTAATAAACCCAGACGACGTCGTTTCCGAATACGGAGCCGATGCGCTGCGCCTCTATGAAATGTTCATGGGTCCGCTCGAACAAGTGAAGCCATGGCAAATGAAAGGCGTCGAAGGCGTTTCCCGCTTCCTCGCCCGCGTCTGGCGTGTCGCGTTCGATGAAGAAACCATTTCCAACAAAATCCAAGACATCCCCTGCGCCGACAAAGAACTCCTCCGCATCGTCCACGAAACGATCAAGAAAGTCGGCGAAGACATCGAGAAACTCAGCTTCAACACCGCGATTTCTCAAATGATGATCTGCACCAACGCCTTCACCCAAGCCGAAGTCGTCCCGCTCAAAGAGTTCACCCAATTTCTCACCGTCCTCAATCCCTTCGCCCCGCACATTGCCGAGGAAATCAACGCCCGCGTGGCGGCGGTTTCCAACCGCCAAGCCCCCATGCTCTCGGAAACCACCTGGCCGAGCTATGATCCCGAAGCCCTCGTCCGCAGCGAGATCGAACTCGTCGTCCAAGTGAACGGCAAACTCCGCGACCGCCTCATGGTTTCCAAAGACATCGACGAAGAAGGTGCCAAAACCGCCGCCTTTGCCAGCAGCAAAGTCAACGAACACCTCGAAGGCAAAACCATCCGCAAAATCGTCTTCATTCCCGGCAAGATCTTCAACATCGTCGCGAACTAACGGACGGCGAATCCAGAGTCTGCGCTAGCAGACAGTTCAAAAAACGGCGTAGCCCTGATCGGCTGGCCCTTGGGCAAATTCATCTCGCGCGCGATGCCAGCCTGTCCGACACGGCGATCAAGCTAGGGAGCAAGCACGGAGATTCGATGTGATTTTAACCGCGAATCGACACCCATGGACGCGAATTTAAAGAACCGCATTTCTCAAAATCAGGAATTTCATTCAAAAAATTCTTCCTTCGCGTTCCTTCGTGTCCATTCGCGGTTGAAAAATACCTAGCTTGATCGCCCTGTGGCCTGTTTGGTTTCTTGCGCCTTGCCATCAGTTGGCGATTCCGCCATGGTTGGCAAGTAATCTGTAAAAACTAACAAGTACCGATCATCATGATTTCCAACCTCCATCCCATCCTGTGTGGCGTTGTATTCGCCATTGCCACTAGCATGTCCGCCCTCGCCCAGACTCCGGCTGAGGCTCCTGCATCTCCGCCCGCCGCAGAAGTCGTGGAAAATCCGAAGGAGAAACTCATCAACAGCATCACCTGGAAAACAGAAGGCGAAGGCGCTTTAGGCAGCATGGCGACACTCGCCGTGCCGAGTGGTTATCGTTACACTGGCTCTGAAGGCACGATCAAGCTGATGGAAGCCTTCGGAAATCTCACGAGCGGAAACGAGTTAGGCTTTATTTCCCCGCTCGATCTCGGGTGGTTCGCGGTGTTCGAGTTTGACGACGTCGGCTACGTCAAAGACGACGAGAAGGACAAACTCGATGCAGACGCGATTTTAAAAGATCTCCAAGAAGGCCAAAAGCAGACGAACAAAGTCCTCCAAGAACGCGGCATGGAAACGCTGGAAGTCATTGGTTGGCAAACGCCGCCGTTCTATAACCCAACGACGAACAACCTCGAATGGGCCATCCGTTTACGCAGCCAAGACGGCGGAGAAACGATCAATTACAAAACCAAACTCCTCGGTCGTCGCGGCGTGATGGACGTAGTGCTGGTATGCGGCGAGGAAGAACTTCCCACCGTAGTCGCGGAGTATCAAAAACTTCTCACAGGTTTTTCCTACAAGAAAGAAGACTCCTACGCCTCATTCACCAGTGGCGACAAAATTGCGGAATACGGCCTCACCGGCCTCATCGTCGGCGGTGGCTTGCTAATGGCCGCGAAGTCGGGACTGCTGACAAAGTTTCTAAAACC
>JANOQR010000199.1:0-20134 GCA_031414935.1 Luteolibacter sp. | reverse complement strand
AAGCCGTGATTCTCCGAAATTTACAGGATCAATTTCGTGAACTCCGTCGTCGCTGGGGCGGTCAAGGTCTGGAGTCATGGCTGGAGGGCGGGCTGAACAATGGGCACATCGTCTCGGTGGATTTGTATTTCCGGCAGATGCCGACTTTTGAGAAATTACTGGCCCGCTGTGATGGGGATTTGGAGCGATTTTTCCGTGAGGTGAGTCAGTTGAAGCTCCCAGAGCGGTGAGCAAGCACCGAGCTTGCGATTTCTCAGCCGCCGCCTATTCTGCCGCGAACCAAACACTCCAATGACCGAATCCACTTCATCCCCGAAAATCACTGCATATCTGAAAACCTTCTGCGGCTGGAGCGAAGGCATCCGCGCCATCATGCGGAAATACGAACTGCCTTTTGAGGAAAAGGACATCATCAAGAATCCTGCTTTCCGCTGGGAAATGGAGCAACGCAGCGGTCAGTCGCTCTCGCCATGCGTGGAGATCGACGGTCACATGCTGCCCGATATTTCCGGTGAGGAAGTCGAGAAATGGATGCTGGCGAACGGCTACTTCCAAGCGAACGACACGGCTCCCGATGCACCGATCAACTCCGCCTGCACCGACGAGCAACACGCGGAAATGGCTCTTGGTCGCTTGCCGACACCGGGAAAAATCCGATTTCTCGACTGAGGAACATTTTCCAGACAATTTCCGCCCTGCGAGGCATTTCCCGACTGAACGATGAATTCTCCGGCAAGCGAATGGAAAAAGTGGCTGACCGAAAATGGTCCGCGGCTGCTGCTGTTCGCTCGCGGCTGGAGCAACTGCCGCCATGATGCGGAGGATCTGGTGCAGGAGGCGATTTTGCGGATGTGGAACTACCAAGCGGACCACGGTGGCGCACCGCCGGATCTGCCGCTAGTTTTCTCCACCATCCGGTTTTGCGGGCTGAATCACCACCGCTCGGAGTCCCGTCGTCGGAAGCGTGAGGAGTCGGTGATTTATCTAAATGATTTCAAAGATGTCTGGCTGGACCCGGTGCTGGAGGAGGACGAAGAGGCCGTGATTTTGCGCGATGCGGTGCAGAACCTCAGCCAGAAACTCCGCGAAGTGGTTGTGATGAAATTCTGGGGCGGGCTGACGTTTTTGCAGATTTCTGAAACGCTGGCGATTTCCCCAAACACGGCGGCTTCTCGCTACCGATACGCACTCGAACAACTGGCGCACGAGTTGCGCCGCATCAAGGAGGAACGTCATGCGAGTGCTTGATCCGATCGAGGAAATGGAGGCTGTGATGGCTCGCTTGATGCCACCGGCGTTGAGTCAGAATGGCCAACAAGACTTGGAGTTGATGATCGACGATCTCGCGGGTCCAGAGGCGGAAAATGTTGTTCAGATTTCTAAAACGAGCTGGGTAGGACGCATCGCGCTCGGCGGTGGAATCGCAGCGGCACTCGGCGCGTTGATCGCCATTTTTCCCATCACGGATTCCGCAATCACCCCTTTAGTTTCCCAAGAATCGCCAGCAGGTTGGGTCTTGGTGAGCGAGTCAGACCGGGTGGAATCCATGACTGACGAGGGCTGGAAAGAAGATGCCAACGGTGCTGCGATCCATGCCGTGCGCCTGAATCTGGTGGGTGAAAACCAGATGCGCGACGAGGAATCGGGGCTGGTGGTCCAGATTTCCGAGCCTCGGGAAGAAATTTTGTTAATGCCGATCAGCTCGTTCTAACGATGAAGCCAAGTTACATCGCCATCCTGTTGCTCGCGCAGACTTTTTGCTCCGCGGCGGAGCCAGCGGGGGCTAAGGGACTGCCTGCCGGGTTGGTCTCGCGGCTGGCTCCCAAGGCGTGGCTGGGATTGCAGGTTTCAAAGCCAGATCAGGCGATTACCGCACAATTGCCCTCGCTGCCGCAGGGCGTGGGGTTCGTGGTCGTGTCGCTGGATGCAGGCGGTCCGGCGGAGGCTGCTGGGCTGCAAGAACTGGATATTTTGTGGAAATTCGGCGATCAAATGCTGATTAACGAAGCCCAACTCGCGACCTTGCTGCGGCTCTCGAAGCCCGGTGAAGAAGTGGCGATCTCCGGCTTCCGTGCGGGCAAGCACCTCGAAGTGAAGCTCAGGCTCGGCGACGCGCCTCCTCAGCCGCAGACTTTCGGCGGTGAAATCGTCGAAGCCGCCGTTTTACCCGGCGTGCATGTCGGACCAATGCGGGTGGTGAATCTTTCCCAGAAAAACGCCAGTTTCACGGCGGAGGAAGGCACCGCGACGGTGCATCGTGAGGGCGACGTTTACAAAATCCGCATCGAAGACCCGAAAAACCAACTCCTCCACGAAGGCGAACTCACCAAAGACGGCGGCTTGGACAAAATTCCCGAAGCATGGCGGCGCAAAGTGCAAGTCCTCTGCCGCACCCTCGACCAAGCACTCGACGGCACAATGATGCCTGCCCGCCAGCCCCGGCCAAGAGTCGTCCCGCCGCCGGGGAAGTAAATTCTCGCAATCTGTGCGTCCCGTAGATTTCTCAAGGGAATGCCTTGCGTTTTTTTACTCGGCTTCCCATCTTCCGCGCCATGCATCCTGAAGTGGCAAAACTGGTTGAAGCGGGCCGAATTCCTAAACCCGTCGGGGAGCGACTTTCGCAGTTGGCTCCCGGCAGTTTTTGTCTCCATAAATCTTTCGGCGCGGGCAAAGTCGCCTCGTGGGATCTTCCGGCTAAGAAAGTCACCATCGACTTCGAAAAATCCGCCGGGCAGACGATGGAACTGCAATTCGCCTTCCAAAAAACCGAGTGGATTCCGGCTGAAGACTTCCGTGCCAAGAAAATCGAGCAACGCGAAGAGCTTCTCAGCCTAGCGAAAAGCGATCCTATCGCTCTCGTCGTCCATTTGCTGGAAAGCCACGGCGGCAGCATGACGGGCGACGCGCTGGAAAAAGAACTCTCCGGCGCGGTTATCCCTGAACCCGGATTTAAAAAATGGTGGGACGCGACGAAAAAATCCCTGCGTGAGAGCCGTCTCGCCGTGGTTCCGCAAAAACGCACGGACGCCATCGTCCTCCGCAGTGGTGATAAAAGCCCCGCGCAAGCACTCGTTGCGGACTTCGAGGCCGCTCGTGATATCAAAGGCATGATCCGTGCGCTCGAAGCCATCGCTGCCGACATCGGCGCATTCGACGACGACAGCGACTCACTCAAACGCCTGCTGAACGACATCGACGAAGGCGCGAAAAAAGCCGCCCGTGTCCAGCTCGGCCAAGCTCTCCAACTCGTTGCCGCCCGCGATGAAGTCATCGGCACGTCCAAGGCTCTCGAACTCGATCCCAATGCCGTTCGTCTCTCCGATCTCCTCCTTTCCGCCGATCCCACCCGTCTCGCTGAGGAAGCTGGTGCGCTTCCATCCGGTCGGCAACGCGCAGTTTACGAAGCATTTCCGAACGCCTTCGCGGAAAACTGGGTCAGCAAGATCGTGCAAGTTTTCGACCGCGTAGGCGCACGCGGCGTCACGGAAATCGCCCGCATCATGCTCGAACGCGGTGAAATGGCCGCCCTCGTTAATCACCTGCGTTCCGCCATCGCCCGCCGCGCTCTCGGACCCGACGCGCTGATCTGGGTTTGCCGCGAGCGCAAAGGTCCGGCTCAGGAAATTTTCAGTGCCGATGTCGGTGCCTCGGTGCTCAATTTGCTGGAAAACGACCACCTTTCCGACGGCCCGCGCAAAACCTCGCGCCTGCAATCGCTCCTCGGTGACGACAAGGCACTGCTCACCGATCTCGTCGCGATCATGGACGTGAACGAAGCGCGGAACTTCGGTCGTCGCCTGCTCGATTGCCCGGTATTTGGCGATCTTGAGAAAAAATCTCTGATGGCCCGCATCATCAAGGCGCGGCCTGAAACCGCCGAACTCGTCAGCGGCAATAACCAAAAACGCCCAGAAGAAATTCTGCTCGTTTCCTGGGAGAGCCTCGAAAAGAAGAAGGCCGAGCTCGACGACCTGATCCGCAACAAGATCCCGCAAAACCTCAACGACGTCAAAATCGCCCGTTCCTATGGCGACCTCCGCGAGAACTTCGAATATAAGTCCGCCAAGGATCTCGAAAAATATCTCGGTCACCGCCGCAACGCACTCGACAAGGAAATTAACAACTCTCGCGGCACCGACTTCAAAGGCTCCGACGCCAGCAAGGTCAACATCGGCACCATCGTCACCCTCGCAGATGCCGCTGGCGCAGAATCCGAAATGACCGTCCTCGGTGCCTGGGACTCCATCCCGGAAACCAAAACGGTCTCGTATTTGTCCGAAGTCGGAAAAGCCCTTGTCGGTCGAATGGTCGGCGACACCGTGGAGATTCGCGACGAAGCGACCGAAATGATGCAGACTCTCACCGTCCGCGCCATCCGTCCCTTCAACCCCTAAAATTTCAAAAACCCGTCTCAATAAACCACCTAACTATCCATTATGGACTCTACTACCATTGTTGAAATCTGCGGTCGCGAAGTGATCGATTCCCGAGGCAATCCCACTGTCGAAGTTGACGTGTATCTCGAAGGCGGTGCCATTGGCCGCGCCGCCGTCCCATCCGGTGCCTCCACCGGCGAACACGAAGCCGTCGAACTCCGCGATGGTGATAAATCCCGCTACCTCGGCAAAGGCGTGCTTAAGGCAGTTGAAAACGTCAATGGTGTGATCGCACCCGAGCTGCTAGGCTTTGACGCCAAGGAACAAGCTTCCATCGACGCCGCCATGATCGCGCTCGACGGCACTTCCACGAAGAAAAACCTCGGAGCCAACGCCATCCTCGGTGTTTCCCTCGCCACCGCTAAAGCCGCCGCCTCCCAGCTCGGCAGTCCGCTTTACAAATACCTCGGCGGCCCGAACGCGAAGGTCCTCCCGGTCCCGATGATGAACGTCATCAACGGCGGTGCGCACTCGGATGCACCGATTGATTTCCAGGAATTCATGATCGTGCCCATCGGCGCGCCGACCTTCCGCGAGTCACTTCGCTACGGAGCAGAAGTTTTCCATTCGCTCAAAAAAGTCCTGCATGACCGTGGCCTCTCCACCGCGGTGGGTGACGAAGGTGGCTTTGCTCCTAAGCTCGACGGTGTCGAAGACGCGATGAAAGTCCTCTGCCAAGCCATCGAAGCCGCTGGCTACAAAGTCGGTGAAGACATCGCCTTCGCCCTCGACGTGGCCTCCTCTGAGTTTTTCAAAGATGGCAAATACGTCTTCAAAAAAGGCGACGGCTCAGTCCGCACCGCCGCCGAACTCGTCGATTTCTACGCCGATCTCCAAAAACGTTACCCGATCATTTCCATCGAAGACGGCTGCGCTGAAAACGATTGGGACGGTTGGAAAATCATCACCGACAAGCTCGGCAAAACCACCCAACTCGTCGGCGACGACCTCTTCGTCACCAACGTGGATTTCCTCTCAAAAGGCATCAGCCTCGGCGTTGCAAACTCCATCCTCGTCAAAGTGAACCAAATCGGCTCGCTTACCGAGACCTTCGACGCCGTCGAACTCGCCAAGGAAAACAGCTACACTGCCGTCCTCAGCCACCGCTCCGGTGAGACCGAAGACAGCACCATCGCCGATCTCGCAGTCGCCACCAACTGCGGCCAAATCAAAACTGGCTCGATGAGTCGCTCCGACCGGGTCGCGAAATACAACCAGCTCCTCCGCATCGAGGAAGAACTGGGCGACGACGCCATCTTCGGCATCAAGAAGCTGAAAGTGCTCAACAAGTAATTCTGGGCATCCCCCACCATTCCTAGCGGCGGACCCCATCAGGTCCGCCGTTTTGCGTGAGAATGAGATGTTTCAAATACACCAGTGAGCTAAACCCAGATGGGAAAATGCAAACCGCGAAGAACACGAAAACTCACTCATCTGAGAAATGATTTACGAAAAGGCTTTCATCAATGCGTTCATCTATCTGGCAGCCGCACTGGTGGCGGTGCTGATCGGGAAACGTCTCGGACTGGGTGCGGTGCTGGGCTACCTGTTGATAGGTGCGCTGATCGGACCGTGGGGGCTGAAGTTGATAGGCCGGGAGGGTGAGCAGGTGATGCACTTCGCGGAGTTCGGCGTGGTGATGATGCTTTTCCTCGTGGGTCTTGAGTTGCAGCCCGCGATGCTGTGGCGAATGCGGAAGCAGATTCTCGGCCTCGGGACGATGCAGGTCGTGGCGAGCACCTTGGTGATCGCGGGGGTGGCTTTCACGTTAGGCTTGGGCTGGCAGGCAGCTCTTGCGGTGGGGATGATCCTCGCGATGTCGAGCACGGCGATCATTTTACAATCGCTCAATGAACGCGGGTTGATGAAGACGGAGGCAGGGCAGAATTCGTTTGCGGTGCTGCTGTTTCAAGACATTGCGGTGATTCCGATCATGGCGATTTTCCCGCTGTTAGCGGTGAGTGGCGGCGTGGAAGCCGCGCATGGACATGCAGGAGCGCACTGGCTGGAAGGTGTGCCGGGTTGGGTCCGAGCGGTGGCGACCATCGCGGCGGTGGTGGCGGTGGTGCTGTTCGCGCGTTGGGCGACAAGGCCGCTTTTCAGAGCCATCGCAGCGACACGGCAACGCGAAGCATTCACCGCGACGGCGTTGTTGTTAGTTATCGGCGTTGCTCTGCTGATGACGCAGGTGGGGCTGTCGCCCGCGCTTGGTGCCTTCGTGGCTGGAGTGGTCCTGGCGAGTAGCGAATACCGCCATGAGTTGGAAAGTGACTTAGCTCCGTTCAAGGGGCTGTTGTTAGGATTGTTCTTTCTCGGGGTGGGAATCGGGATCGACTTCGGCCACATCGGGGAAAATGTGGGAACGGTAGTCGGACTTACGTTTGGACTGTTAGTCTTAAAAGGTGCGCTGCTTTTCGGCTTGGCGAAATTTCATGGCTCGGCGACGGGTTCATCGATTTTATTCTCCGCCGCGCTTGCGGCTGGTGGCGAGTTTGCTTTCGTGTTGATCGCGTTGGGAAGTAATAGCGGGATCTTCGGCGAAGCTATTTCACGCACGCTCGTCGCAGTGGTGGCGATCTCGATGGCGGCGACTCCGCTGCTGATTCTGGCGAGCGTGCGCTGGAACGAACGACGTAAACCGATGATTCGCAAGACCCGGGAGAGCGATGTGCATGATGAAGATTCGCCGGTCATCATCTGCGGTTTCGGTCGCTTCGGGCACGTCGTGGGACGCTTGGTGCGCTCGCAGGGAATCGGCTGCACGGTGCTCGATCACGACGAAGATCAGGTAGAAACGCTGCGAGCGATCGGCATCCCAGTTTTCTATGGCGATGCGGCGCGCACGGATTTGCTAGAAATCGCCGGTGCTGCGCGGGCAAAAATTTTAGTCATCGCACTCAGAGACGTGGAGACGACCACTCGCATCATTGAGGCAGTGAAGCGGGATTTTCCGCATCTGAAAATTTTCCTCAGAGCACACGGCCGGGTGGAAGCCTACGAGTATCTCAATCTCGGCGAAGAGAGAATCTATCGGGAAACTCTGGATTCGTCACTCAGCATGGGCACCGACGTGATGCGTGAACTCGGTATCCCAGCCTATACGGCTGCCCGCGTTGCGAAAATCTATCGACACGCCGACGAAGCATCCGTGCGCCGAATGGCAAAGCACCGCCATGATCGCGCGAAGTTTCTCGATGTCGCCCGCGAGTCGATCAGCGCCTTCGATGAGCTGATGCGTGCGGATGCGACGGCCAGTGAAAGCGATGACGGCTGGTCACCGCCGACTCATGCAAAGGCTGAGGATGACTGAGTGCCGCCGCCAAATTACCGCTTGGGTTCAGAAATCTGAATCAGTTAAAGTCCCACCAGCCAATGTCCCTGCCCAATCTCAGTGAAAAACTCCTCGCCTCAGTCTCGCGGGATTTTTTCCGACCTCTGACTCGGCCATCGGCGGCGATCTATGTCGATTGCGCGGAACGTTTGGCCGACGTCGCGGGCGAGGCCGGGCGGATTCCCCACGCCGAGGCCATCGCCCTGATCCGGGAAATTCTCGCTGCTCACCCGGAAATCGTGCTCGACGACGATGAGGGAGCATCCTTCCGCGACGCTCGACAGCGCGCCGGACAGTTTTTCAACCGCCTCTGCGATTCCCGCTGGCTCGAGGATCAGCAACTCGGCTTGCACGAGCGTTGGGCACTCGTTTCCCCCGGCCTGCGTCCACTGCTCCGGCTGCTGCGCGAACTCGCAGAGGACGAAATCGCTGAGCTCAAAACCTTCGCTGACACCGTTCGTGGTGTTTGCGAAACCCTCGAACGCCCGAACATCCTCGATCCGCGACTGCAAGAGTCCGACGAGATCCGCAGCACTGTCACCGATTGCAACGCTCGCCTCGAAAGCGCGATCATCCAGCTCCACGGCGTTGAAAAACTCATCTCACTCTTTGACCGCCGCCAACGCCTTAGCGACTCACCTGTGGAAACGCTGCGGCTGCTTTATGCCGAGTTCGGCGCGGGCCAACACATGGTTTGTTACGACGCGCTTCGCAGAAACGGCTTGCTGCCACGACTCCAAGTCCTGCGCTCTCACATCGCGGATCGCCGCGACGATCCACTCGTGAAAGAGCGTCTAGCAGAAGGTCTCGCCGCCCACTATCACTGGGACGAAAACGAATCTTATCACCGCGCGGAAAAAGCACTTCGCGATCTCGAGCACCGGCTCTCCGCCATCCGCCTCGTCGCCGATGCCATCGACGCCCGGATGGCCTCCTTCAACCAGCTTTCCCAACAACGCTACCGCTACCAAACCGAGCTCCGCGGCCGCCGCCCGGAAATTGTGAAATCCTACTGCGACGCCATCAACGCCGCCCACGAAGGCACCCGCCTCGCCGCCATGCGCGATGCCGAGCCAGACTTCGCGCCGCTCGTTCCCGAGGTGAAATTTTTCTTCGGCAGCGAGTCGCTTGCCCGTACCCGCCGCGTGAAAGCGCCCGCCGATCTCACCTTCGGCAGCGACTCCGGCGGACGTGATGAAACCGCCGAGGAAACACTCGCCGCCCTCCGCGAACGCCAGCGCCTCGCCCTAACTCCCCAACGCGCCGCCCGCCTCGTCGCCCGGCTTTTAACGGAGAAATCCAGCGTCGTCACCACCTCGGATTTCACCGCCGCTGATCTCGATGAAATGCTCGATCTCCTCGCCATCGCCGCCTACGAGCACGCCGTCACCGCCGACGGCCAGCGCGTCAAATGGTCCATCGACGGCCCTGGAAAAATCACTGGCCTCACCCCCGAGAAAATCCCCGCAGATCCCCACGCAGGGTGGAAACTCGAGCGTTTTCAGATTCGAAGGATCTGAGAGTCATTACCAAAAAAATGATGCAATGTCAGTTGATCAATAATGAGGTGATTACTAACGCGCCACTGCTCTATCGAATCGTGATCGACGGACGACTCTATTACATCGGATGTGCGAACTCGGCAAAACGTCCTCACAAGCACTATGCGCGGAACGTCCAGCGGTTAAAAGATAACAAACCCTACAGGAAAAATTTGCCTGACGGTTTCCGCGAGATTCATCGCCAGTTATTCGAAGCATCTGAGAAAGGTCAGAGCATCATCATTGAGTTACTCAGAAATGTACCCGGCGAGGAAAAGTTCCGCGAAGAACGCCTTGAGATCGCTTCGCATCGACTTCTCCACGGTAATGCATTGCTGAACGCCACTGGATCGCGCGCTTCTAAAAATCCAAGCTCATGATCTAATACATCATGTTCTTTCTCTTCACTACCAACTCTCAACTCTCAACCATTAACTCTCAACTTCTTCCATGTCCGATCCCCACTGGCCCCGCTTCTGGTCCGACGTCCCCGACGAAGACCGCCCGGCGATCCGCGAAATCCTCGCCGAGCTCATCGGCCGTGGCACCTTGCTCGGCACTAGTGGCGCGGGGCGCGATCACTTCCTGCTCGCCCGAGATCACTATCAGGAACACCTCAAGGACTATCTCGCACCGCTCGGGCTGGAACTCATCATCGACGACGATTTTTTCATCCTCCACGCCCGCCCACGGCCCGAGGCTTGTCACTTACTCGCGCAGTTCACCAAGGATGAAACCTTGCTCTTGTTAGTCCTTTGGCGCGTCTGGGACGACCACCGGACGAACGAGGCCAGCAGTGCCGTCATTCTCACCGTGGATGAATTGTGGACGCGCTTCCGCAACACCTTCGACAAGATCGAACCACCGGAAAAAACCCACCTCGACTCGCTACTTGGCCGCCTGAAACGCCACCGCCTGATCCGCACCCACAAGCCGGAAGGTGCGCTCCAGCTTGGCGAGACGCTCATCGAAATTTTACCCAGCCTGCCGCGTGTGATCCCTTTTGATAGCCTCGAATCCTGCCTCGCCCGTGCCGCTCTCTATCAACCCGCCGCTGAAGCCTGAAATGAAAACCCGTGTCCACCTCAGCCGCATTCTCGCCATCAACTGGTATGGCTATCGCCGCTTCATCGACGTCTCCGGGCTGTCACTCATCACCGGGGCTAACGGCTCAGGAAAAAGTGTGCTGCTCGACCTCATCCAGTTCGTCATGCTCGGCGAGTCACTCAGCCGCTTCAACAAAGCCGCCGCGGGTTCCGGCAGCGGGCGATCCCTGCGTGGTTACTGTCTCTGCGACACCAATACGCAGGGCAATGACGGCCAAGAACGCTATCTGCGTCCGTCCGGCGTGACTCTAGCAGGACTGGAATTCGTCTGGCCGCTGGCAAAGGGCGAAGAAACACCGCGCCGCGAAACCTGGGGCGCACGCATCGAATTCGAGGGTCCGACCGCGAAGGCCCGCACGCTTTGGTTCACCATTCCGAGCCGCCTCGAACGCGAGGATTTCCTCAGCGCCGAACTCGAATCAGACTCCGTCGCCTTCATGTCCGAAGAGGAATTTCGTGTGCATGTGAAGCGCGATCTCGGCGGCGAGGTGTTTGACCGTCAGGCGTCGTATCTCGATGAAATGGGCTCGCGCAGCCATCTGGGCTTCGACCGCGTGCAGATGAATAAAACTCTGCCGAACTCGATGGCATTTCAACCGGTCGAGTCGTTTGAGAAATTCATCCGAGATTACTTGCTAGAGCCTGGCTTGCCCGACGTGAAAGCCGTCCGCGCCAGTGTCGATGCCCACCGCCGGGCGCAAGAGCGGTTGGAAAAAATGCACGACCAGCACGCGCGGCTCGTCCGCATCAGCGAGCGGCAGTTGGAATACGTCACTGCCCGTCGCGACGCGCGGTTGCACGCACATTTGCGCATCGCACTGGGCCATGAGCAAAGGCTCGAAAACCTAACATCACGACAGTCCGAGCTGGAGCAGCTGCGATTTCAATACGCCGAGACCCGCGCCGACTACGAGTCCGCGCTGTCCGAGCGCAATGAACTCGATTCTCAACTTGCGAAGATCCGTCTCGTCGCGGGAAACGACCTTCAAATCACTCGCCTCGCCGAAGATCGCAGCCACCGCGATGAAGTCGCCCGCGAGCTGGACGCGCTTCGTGAAACCGAAAAATCTGCCCGTCAGTTTCTCCATGATCGCACGCAATACTGGAAACAATGGCTGCGCCTCGCTCAGGAATTCGAGTTAGAGGAGCCGGTGCAGGCCGTTGATTGGCTCAAGCAAATGCAAGGGGCCGACGAGTCCGCCGCGCTGGACGCGGCCCAGCGGATGCCACGAATCTATCAAGCCCTTGTCAACGACGCCCGCGAACGACTCCGGCCAGTGGAGGAGGAAATCAAGATACTGGAAAACCGTGAATCTCGCCTCCGCCGCGAGCTGGAAGATCTGGATCACAAAGGCAGCGTCGCGCCATCACCGCTGCTTGATGCTTTGAAATCCCGTGGCCATCGCGCCGATGCTTTTGGTCGCGTGATCGAAGTAAAAGCCGAAGCCGAACCGTGGTGGCCGTTGCTCGAATCGCTGCTAGGAAACAAGCGTGGCGCCGTTTTGGCCGAGGATTTCAAAGCCGCGTGGGATCAAGCCCGCCGCCTCGGACACATCGAGGAGCCACTCGTCCATGCGGGGGAACTTTCCGACGCCAAGGAAGCGAAGCTGGGAACAGTCGCCGCGTTTTTCGAGACAAAGCACGAGCTTGCCAAAGCCTATCTCCAACATCTTTACGGCGATCTAATCGCGGTGGAAAAAGTCAGCCAGCTCGACTCGCATCCGCGTGCGTTTTCCAAGGACGGCTGGCTCAAAGACCCGCCGCATCGGCAGCATTTTCAGCCAGCTAAGGAATTCACCATCGGCGAGGAAGGTCTGCGGAGATTGCGGACTTTGCGACAGGACGAACTTGCGGAGGTGAAAGAAGAACTCACTTTGAAACTTCGCTTGCGTGAAGACTGGCGGACCTTCCTGCATCGCGGCGAACAGTGGACACTCGACAAGGCAGACCCACCGACGGGTAGCTCGAAGCTGCGGGACTT
The DNA here is from genome assembly GCA_031414935.1 of Luteolibacter sp. GTDB lineage: Bacteria > Verrucomicrobiota > Verrucomicrobiia > Verrucomicrobiales > Akkermansiaceae > Luteolibacter. The sequence goes on along the minus strand of JANOQR010000199.1, from coordinate 7,739 downwards.
GCCACGCCTTCGCAAAGAACTCGCCCAGCTCGACGAGACGATCCGCCTGCTCGCCACGCCCGAGCGCGAGGCGACGGTGGAGAAACTGCGGGTGCTGGAGAAGACGTTCCAAGGCGTCATCGAGCGCACTGGACGACTGGCGAACAGCATCGAGAAATTCGCCCAACAGGAGCGTGTCATTCAGGACAGCATGGCCGGACTGATGGAAGACGAGGCGGCTTCACTCACCGAGCGCCAGCTCAGCCGCGAGTCACTGGAAGGCGTGCGTGACGCAGAAATCTCCGAACTCATCGACGCCGCGCGGCAGCAATTTCCCAAGTGGCAGCAGCGGCTTGATGCTTCATCGGAGATGGCTCGCATCCGCGAGTTCGACTCAGACAAAGCACGCCGTGACCGCGATTTAGAACGCCATGCACTCGCCGAAAAACACCCGGAAACCGCCGAGGCATTCGATCCCGGCGACGATGAAAATTCCCGCTACGATGCACGTCGTATCGAGCTGGAATCGCATGAGCTGGAGAAATACACCGCAGCCGCTGAGGACGCCCGTAAGGAGTGGGAAGACCGGCTTCAGCATCAAGTGCTGGATGTTTTGAAGGAAAAGTTAGACGAGGCGGAGCGCACCAAGCGTGAGCTCAACCGTGCGATGGACCACGACATCGGCGGTTGGCGCTATCAGCTCTCGATGAAGGCAGACCGCAGTCACAGCGCGATCTGGGCGTTGGTGGAAAAGGGACTGAATCCGGGTCTCGAACTCTTCGCCAGCGGAGCAAAGGAGGAAATCGAGAAGGCGAAGGCGGCATTGATGGCCGCGATTGAAAACTCCGAAGATCCACGCCAGCAACGGGCGCTCGACTACCGCTACTATCATCACTGGGACATCCAAGCCACGCCGACAGGCAAGGGCGAAGGCGCGGCGATTTCCCTAAACCGCAACGCGAAAAAGCAAAGCGGCGGCGAAAATCAGGCACCGTTTTTCGTCGCCATGTTAGCCGCCTTCCAACGCGTCTATGACCTCGGCCCGCGCGAGTCGCGGAAGAATCTCGGCATCGTCATCATGGACGAGGCGTTTTCAAAACTCTCTGGCGACCGCATCGACGCGTGCCTCGATCTGGCGAGAAATTTCGGCCTCCAGCTCATCATGGCATTTCCTGAAGACCGCCTGCCGACGATGATTCAGCACGCGGAAACGGTCGTGCAATGCCGCGTCGAGCGCACTTACGACGAGAAGAGCGGCCAGATCACGAACATCGAAAACTGGGTGGTGAAGGTGGATCGGGACAAGCTGGTGGAAGCACTGTCATGAACTGGCTCGCGGAGTTTCACCGTCGCTGGCAAGCCGCGCGTGGCAAGCGGGTGAGTGCGTCGAGTCGTGCCTTTTCGCAGGATTGGGTGAAACTGTTGGATGCCGCCGGGATCACCAGCGCGGAAGATCAGGCGACGGCGGCAAGGGAGGCGGAAGCGTGCGGGCAGTTAGTTTTGAAACGCCATCGATACCGGAAATATCTCATCGAGCGGGTGACGCTGCCGCTGGCTTCCGAGCCGTGGCTGATCGAGCGCTTCGGCGGGATCGCGGGGATGGAACTACAAGCGGCGGCACTCGAAGTGGTGGCTGGATTTTCCCGGCGCGGGCATTCGCGATTTCCCGCAGAGTGGACGGCGCTTTGCGAGTCGCTGCGCGTGGCGTTTTCGCAGGGTCGGTCGCTGCGTCCGTTTCGCTGGAGCCAGCCGGAGACGCTCCGCAGCCTGCTTAAGATCATCGCGAATCTGAGCGAACGAGAGTGGCCCGCAGGTACTTTGATTCGCGCGGCGAGCGTGGATATCGGCTTGGATTCGAAGCAGCTCGAACGCCATCAAAGGACTTTCGAATCCGGTTTGGCGCGTTTGTTCGGCGCGGAAATTTCTTTGAAATCGCTGGGCCTCGCGGCGGGGGATTCCCACGTCGAGCTGCACGGGCCGCTGTGTTTGCATTTCCCGGATGGGAGTGTGCACGACTTCGACGGCTTGGAAAACATCCTCATTTCCGCCGCCGATCTGGTGCGGTGCTCGTCGATTTCCACCACGGCGGAGCGACTGTTGAGCATCGAGAACCGCAAGACGACTTTCCGGCAATACGCCGCGGCGAATCAGGACCGGCGGACCTTGATCGTGACGACTTCGTTTCCGACACAAGCTTTCCGCGAGCTGTTGGAGAAACTGCCGGGTTCACTGCCGCACTATCATTTCGGTGATACCGATCCGGCTGGATGGCACATATTGCTCAAACTCCGCGAAACTGCGCCGCAAATGGTCGAGGTGTTCAGGATGAGCTACCGAGCGAGGGAAACTCGCAGCCTGCTCACGCCTTACGACCAGCAACTCCTGCCCAAGCTACTCGCTGCGCCATTGATCGCTGACGTTCACTCGGAACTCAAAGAAATCTTGAAGCGACAGGATCGTGGGGATTTCGAGCAGGAAACACTCGGGCCACCCGCACCGGGCGGATGGCCGTTTGGTGGGTGATCACTCCGCCGCTTCGTCAGCGCCGGATTCGGTTTCGCCTTCAGGGTTTTCACTCGTGGAGTCCTCGCCATCTGGGATGACGATGGAGATGTCTTGGAGTTTTTCGCCTGCTTTGAGAGTGAGAAGTTTCACGCCTTGGGTGACACGGCCTGTTTCGCGAATGTCGCTGACGCGGATGCGGATGCTTTGGCCGCTGGAGGTCATGAGCATAAGTTCGTCTTCTTCAGTGACGGTGACCGCGCCGATGAGTGGGCCGGATTTGTCGGTGACGTTCATGGCTTTGACGCCTTTTCCGCCACGGAAAGTTTTGCGGTAGTCTTCAAATGGCGAGCGCTTGCCGATGCCGTTTTCAGAGGCGATGAGCAAGGTGGCGCCAGTCGTCGCAACGGCGAGTCCGACGACGTAGTCATCTTCTGCGATGCGGATGCCGCGAACGCCCATGGAAACGCGGCCTTGGGAGCGGGCGTCGTTTTCATCGAAGTGGACGCTCATGCCTTTGTAGGTCACGAGGAGGATGTTGTCCGAGCCGGATGTTAGGCGGACGCCGATGAGTTCGTTTCCTTCCTCGAGGACGATGGCGTTGAGACCAGCTTGGCGGTAGTTTCGGAAATCGTTGAGCGGCGTTTTCTTCACCTTTCCCGTTCGGGTAGCGAAGAAGACGAAGCCAGCTTCTTCGCGGAAGGTGATGTCATTGCCGTTCTCATCCACGGTGCGTTCTAGGCGAAGAAGAGCGGCAATTTTCTCCTCGGGCTGGAGGTTGAGAACATTCTGGATGCTGCGGCCCATCGCAGTGCGTGAGCCTTCTGGGAGTTGATAGACTCGCTCGACATACATGCGTCCGGTATTGGTGAAAAATAACAGATAGTCATGAGCTTGGACGCTGAAAAGGTGTTCGACGAAATCATCTGCCTCGTCCTTTTTCGTGGCGCGAGTTTCCATGCCTTTGAGACCTTTTCCGCCACGGCCTTGGACGCGGAACTCGGTGGAAAGTGTACGCTTGATGTAGCCGCGATGGGAGAGGGTGACGATCATGGCGTCGTTCGCGATGAGGTCTTCCATGGCTACCTCGCCGACTTCGGCGACGATGGTGCATTTGCGCGGCGTGGCGAACTTGTCTTTGATGACGCGGAGCTCATCCTTGATGATGATGAGCACGCGCTCCTCGCGGGCAAGGATGTCGAGGAGATCTTTGATGTCTGCGAGGACGGCGTCGTATTCGCCTTTGACTTTGTCTTGTTCGAGGCCAGTAAGTTGATAGAGGCGGAGTTCGAGGATGGCGTTCACCTGGCGCTCGCTGAAGGTGTAGGTGTCGCCAGAGATGGATGGCTGCGAGCGAATCATAATGCCGAGAGCCTCGGCGGTGGCGACGGGGAAGCTGTATGCTGCTAGACGTTCGCGCGCTTCGTCGCGGTTTTTCGAGCTGCGGATGATTTTGATGAAATCATCGAGATGGCCGAGGGCGAGGAGGAAGGCTTCGAGCAGCTCGGCGCGTTCTTCGGCTTTTCCTAACAAATAACGAGTGCGGCGGATGACGACCTCGCGGCGGTGCTCGATGTAGGCGTCGATGCCTTCTTTGAGCGAGAGTTGCTTGGGGCGGTTTTTATGAATCGCCAACATGTTCACGGAGAACGAGGTCTCCATGGAGGTGAGCTTGAAGAGCTGCGCCATGACGACTTGCGGGCGGGCGTCGCGCTTGAGCTCGATCTCGATGCAGGTGTCCTCGGCTGATAGATCGCGCATCCCAGAGATGCCAGTGAGGATTTTTTCATTCACTAACTCGGCGATGCGCTCTTGTAGCACCGCACGATTCACACCGTAGGGCACGCCGCGAATGATGATGATAGAGCGGCTATTGGCGTTTTCCTCGATCTCCATTTTCCCTCGGAGGCGCATGGAGCCGCGCCCGGTGCGGAAGTATTCTTCGATGCCACGGATGCCGCGAATTTCGCAAGGAACCGGAAAATCTGGTCCCTTGATGTGCTCCATCAACTCGGGCAGGGTGATTTCTGGATTGTCGATCTGGGCGCAGATGCCATCGACGACTTCGCCGAGGTTGTGCGAGGCGAGGTTGGTTGCCATGCCGACGGCGATGCCGGTGCTGCCGTTGACGAGGAAGTTAGGAAATGCGGATGGCAGGACGGATGGTTCTAACTGTGAGCCATCGTAGTTCGGGACGAGATCGACGGTGTCTTTATCGAGGTCGTCCATCATCGCGATGCCGAGTGGGTGTAAGCGAGCCTCGGTGTAACGCATGGACGCGGCAGAGTCGCCTTCCACGGAGCCGAAATTTCCCTGACCGTCGATGAGCATCTCACGCATCGACCAAGGCTGGCCCATGGTGACGAGTGTGCCATAGATGGCGGCGTCTCCGTGAGGATGGAAATTACCCATAGTTTCACCGACGATCTTGGCGCACTTCACATGTGCCTTGTTAGGCGTGACGCCGAGCTGGCGCATCGCGTAGAGGATGCGGCGCTGTGAGGGCTTGAGGCCGTCCCGGACATCGGGCAAGGCACGGGAAATGATGACCGACATCGAGTATTCCAAGAAGGACTTGGAGAGCTCTTCGGCGACGTTGATCGGTTTTATGTTAGCTTCGGACATGATAGGGAAATGAGGTCAGGCGCGGGAAAGGGCGTTGGCGGAGACGAAGAGATTGCGGACGCGGAAAGCGGCGGGGGATTCCTGGAGGAGGATGGCTTTCATGTTAGGGGACTTGGCCGCGAACCATGGGACTGGCATTTTGCGGCAACTGTGGTTGACCCATGAAGGAGCCGGTAGGTTGTGGACTTGGCTGAGGTAGGCGGCGGTAGATGCTGCAAAGGCATCGGCGTAGCCGCCATCGCCGAGGGCGTGAGAGATTAGGACTGGCTCGTCTGCAAGAAGAGCGGGATCAGGATTTACCTTGAAGCGATCAAGAAAGTTACGAATCGCATAGCTGAAGTCCTTGGAGCTTCCGACGTGGGAGAGGCTTTCGCGGAGTGTTTCGTTACGGCGGCTCATGGCGTTGGGTCCGAGTTGAGTTCTGCTACGAGTTCTTCGATGTAGAACCGGACGCGGGGAGGAAGGAGGCTTTCTTTGTAGTAACGGACTACGAGTTCATAGGCTACGGTTGCATCCCTGATGCCTGTGAGTTTCAGGAGAGTGATGATATCGGCGCGATCGCCATCAGTGCTTGCGTCTGCGGCTCTGCTGGCGAGGCATTTCATTGCCAACAGATATTCCGTAGTCGGACGCATGATGCGCAGATTGCTGAAGATCGGCATGCCGTCAGCAGTGTATTCCGACTCGTTTGAGACAAAACCTTTAACCTCGTCGTTGAGCCAATTCGGCTCGAAATCAAATTCCTCAGCGACTCTTCTAGCAGATTCGATCACTTCGGTTTTTGGAACAAAGATGCCATCCACGTCGCGGGTGGATTCACGAGCGTCGAAAGCAAGAATCATGGCGGCACCGCCGAAGATGCAGATTTCTCCCATGACACCCTTCTCGTGGAGGAGGTCATTCAAGCGCGCCAAGGCGGCAAGAATTTGCTCTTTGGTGAGTTTGTCTTTGGAGGGCATTGCTTGATCGGAATAGGCTTGGCGGTTAGAAACCGCCGCCACGGTTAGACGTCCAGATTTCTCACGTTGAGGGCGTTGTCTTCGATGAATCGCTTGCGGGGCTCGACGATGTCGCCCATGAGGACGTCGAACATCTTGTCGGCTTCGACGGCGTTGTCTTCGTCGAGGCGGACGCGGAGGAACTGGCGGACCTCGGGGTCCATGGTGGTTTCGAAGAGCTGCTTGGCGTTCATTTCGCCGAGTCCCTTGAAGCGCTTGATCTGGACGCCGCGGCTGGCGATTTCGAGGACTTTGCCGAGGACTTCGGGGACGGCGAAAATGGGGGTGATCTTTTGTTTGTCGCTGTCGCCTTCGATGATTTCGAAAATTGGAGTGTCGTCGTTAAAGAAGACTGCGGTGTCGATGCCGCATTCCGTTAGGCGGGAGAAGATGCGGGCGATGGCGTGGGATTCGTGGAGTTCGTGTAGGTTTGCACGGCGAGATGGGCCGGTGTGGGCGGCGATTTCTTCCTCGGTTAGAATTTCGTCGAACAGGCGGAGATCGCGGTTCTGGGCGGCGAAGGCGCGGAGGTCAGCTTCCTTGGAAAAGTAGGTGAGTGCCTCGTCATTGCCGGTGCGGATGCGGATCATGAACTCGGGCAAGACGCCATTGATACGGGCGGCGAGGTAGTCTTTGAAATTTCCTCCGTTGCCCTCGATGGTTGTCGAGAAGCGTGAGAGTGAGGAAAGGTTTTCTAGGATGACCTTCAACTCGTCCGCAGTGAAACTACGGGATTGATCGTAGGTGCGGAGTTCGACTTCGCCGGCACCGAGGTCGATGAGGATGCGGTTGAGCTGGTCGTTGTCTTGGACATATTCTTGGCGCTTCTTGCGGCTGACCAGATAGAGTGGCGGCTGCGCGATGTAGAGGTAGCCGCTTTTCACGAGGGCGGGCATGTGGCGGCAGAAAAACGTGAGAAGCAGCGTGCGGATGTGTGAGCCGTCCACGTCGGCATCGGTCATGATGACGATTTTGTGATAGCGGACTTTTTCGATGTTGAAAGCACCTTCTTGTTCGCCATCGCCGATGCCCGCGCCGATGGCGGTGATCATGGACTGGATTTCCTTGTTTTGGAGGGCGCGGTGGAGGCGGGATTTCTCGACGTTGATGAGTTTTCCGCGAAGAGGAAGGATGGCTTGTGTCCGCCGGTCGCGGCCTTGCTTGGCGGAACCACCGGCGGAGTCTCCTTCGACAATATAGAGCTCGGACTTCGCGGGATCGCGTTCGGAGCAGTCGGCGAGTTTGCCGGGCAGGCCGCCGCCAGAGAGGGCGGATTTGCGGACGGTTTCGCGGGCTTTTCGAGCGGCTTCGCGGGCGCGGGCGGCGTTGACGGACTTCTCGATGACGCGCTTGGCGAGACCGGGATTTTCATCGAAAAATTGCATCAAACCTTCGTAAACAATGGAGGAGATGACGCCTTCGATCTCGCTGTTGACGAGTTTGTCTTTGGTCTGCGAGCTGAAACGCGGGTTCGGCATTTTCACCGAAATGATGGCGATCAAGCCTTCGCGCACGTCGTCGCCAGTGAGGGCGGGATCTTTGTCTTTGAGGATCTTGTTGACCTTGGCGTATTGGTTGATGCCGCGTGTTAGGGCGGTGCGAAAGCCGGTGAGGTGAGTGCCGCCGTCGCCGTTC
>JANOQR010000198.1:0-21900 GCA_031414935.1 Luteolibacter sp. | reverse complement strand
TCACTCGACCCCACCACCACTAGCCCGCCAGGCGGCCCCAAGCTCATGGCTTCCCCATCTCACGCCTTGGACGAGCTTCCGGCTACCCACGCGCCACGTCAGACTCACATCGACGACTCACTCCTCACGGTGGACCGTATTTTCGGCAGTGATAAAGAGTTTCAAACTGAGGAATGGGGACCGGCGCACTGGCTCAAAAACAGTTCCGGCTACACCACGCTGATGGCTTCGGGAAAATTCAAAGACCGGAAAGACATCGTGAAATACGATCCCGCATCTGGCCTCAGCGAGATCCTCGTCGCCGCCACAAGTCTCATCCCTGCTGGCCAATCCGCTCCGCTAAAAATCCAAAACTACGCATGGAGCGAAGACTCTCAGAAGGTGCTCATTTTCACCGAGACGAAGCGCGTTTGGCGTCACGAAACACGCGGCGACTACTGGGTCTTGGATCGCGGCGATGGGAACTTAAAGAAGCTCGGCGGCGATGCAGATCCATCCATGCTGATGTTCGCGTCGTTTTCCCCAGATGGCACTCGCGTCGGCTATGTTTACAAAAACAACGTCTATGTGCAGGCCATTGATGACTTAAATATCACTCAGCTCACAACGGACGGCTCAGTCAACATCATCAACGGAACGGCGGACTGGGTGAATGAGGAAGAATTCAATCTGCGCCACGGCTTCCGCTGGAGTCCAGATGGCTTATCCATCGCTTATTGGCAGTTCGATACTGCGGGTGTGAGTGAATTTCCGCTCATCAATAATACCGGCTCGCTTTATCCCAAAGTCACCACCTATGCCTATCCGAAAGTAGGCCAAACCAACTCTTCCTGCCGTGTCGGCGTCGTCAGCGCGGAGGGCGGAAAAACTCTCTGGTTCAGCCCAAATGACGATCCGAGAAATCACTACATCCCGCGCATGGAGTGGTCCAGCGACTCGCGGCACGTCATTTTCCAACACCTCAATCGCCTCCAGAATAAGCTAGAATTCATCTCTGCCGATCCGACGACGGGCGAACTCAAGATCATCCTAACGGACACCGATGACGCGTGGGTGGACGTGATGAATGAATGGCGCTGGATCGAAAATGGCGACCGTTTCATCCTCGCCAGTGAGCGCGATGGCTGGCGGCATCTTTACTCGGTCTCAATCGTCGATCAGTCCGTCGTGTTGCTGACGCCGGGCGCGTTTGACATCACCAGCCTCGCAGGAATCGACGAAGCAAACGGCCATGTGTACTTCATCGCCTCGCCGACGAATCCCACCCAACGCTACCTTTACCGCGCAAACCTTGATGGTTCCGGCGATGTCGTGCGCGTCTCGCCGAGCGATCAAAGCGGCACGCATTCCTACACCTTCTCGGATGATGGCCGCTGGGCATTTCACAGCTACTCGGCGTTTTGCAAACCGCCTGTCGTGGAAATCGTGCATTTGCCGGATCACAAGTTCGTCCGTCTGCTAGCAGGAAATGATGCACTCGAAGCGAAGATCGCTGCGTTGGCTCCTTGCTCCTACGAGTTTTTCAAAGTCAGTCACAGTGACAACGTGGAAGTCGATGCGTGGTGCATCAAGCCGCCGGATTTCGATCCGAAAAAATCTTATCCACTCTTCATTCACGTTTATGGCGAGCCAGCGGCATCGACCGTGTTAGATATCTGGGGCGGTCAGACGCAGCTCTGGCATTTCATGTTAGCCCAGCGCGGCTACGTGGTGATGAGCATCGACAATCGCGGCACACCTGCACCGCTCGGACGCGCGTGGAGAAAGAGCGTTTATCGCCAGATCGGCATTCTCGCCTCAGCGGATCAAGCAGCAGCGGTTCAGCAAATTTTACGAGATCGGCCTTACCTTGATCCCGCGCGGGTCGGTGTGTGGGGTTGGAGCGGTGGCGGCTCAATGAGCCTGAACGCGATGTTTCGCCACCCAGAAATCTACCGCATGGCGATGGCTATCGCCTTCGTCGCGAACCAAAAATTTTACGATACCATCTACCAAGAACGCTACATGGGCCTGCCAGACGACAACGAGGAAGGCTTTAAAAACGGCTCGCCCATCACGTTTGCCAGTCAGCTCAGAGGCGATCTTCTCATCGTCTATGGCACTGGCGACGACAACTGCCACTATCAAAACTGTGAGGTAATGGTGGATGAGCTGATCAAACACAACAAACAGTTCCTCCAAGTTTCCTACCCAAACTGCGGCCATGCGCTGGATGAGGGCACGAACACCCGCCGCCATCTATACGGCACGCTCACTCACTACCTAATCGGTCACTTGCCTCTCAGCCAAAACGCTCATGCCTAACGAAAACTCCCCTGCCTCGGCACGCATCGCCGCCGGCATTCCTTCCGTCCATAGCAGCCTCTACTGGCGCATCCGCTTCTCCGTCTCAGACCAAGTCGTCCTGCTGGAGCTTCCCACCGCGTCGGGAACTGAGTCCGTAATGATTTTACGCGACATCGAAATGGATCGCGCCCGTGAAACCGCGAAAGTGGATCGCGTCGCTTGCCCAGCGGACTACGCGCCCGCTGGTGGTCTATCAGGAGACCGCGAAACCGCAAACGCCCAAGCAGCTGCCGAATGCCTCCGCCGCGCTGGAATCACTCATGCCGTGGGCGATCGCGCCCTGCCGCTTATTTTCGCCGACTTTGCCCGCAAGGCAGGGATCACCATCGAGTGCGATCCAGACATGTGGGTCCACGAGCGCCGCCAGAAGACTCCTGAGGAAATCGAGCACCTGCGCTATGCCCAAAGCATCACCGAGCAATCCGTGCAAATGGCCTGCGAACTCATCGCGAACGCCAGTGTCCGCACCGACGGAGTCCTGATGCACGAAGGCACTCCCCTCACCTCCGAGCGTGTCCGAGCCACTGTCGATCATTGGCTGCTAGACCGCGATTTCGTCAATCCGATGGCAATCATCGCAGGTGGTCCCGGGGCGTCGGATTGCCACTATCTCGGCACAGGCGAGCTGCGAACTGGCGAGCCAGTGATCGTGGACATTTTCCCACGCTATCGGAAAACACGCTACAACGGCGACTGCACGCGCACCGTGGTCCATGGCGACATCCCCGATGAAGTCGTGAAAATGCACGCTGCCGTCCGCACTGCGAAAGCTGCTGCCGAGAAAACCATCCGAGTCGGCGCGACCGGAGAAATGGTCCATCTCGCGACCATCCAGGCGATGAAAGACGCAGGCTACGCTTACGGCCTCCCGCCTGTTGATAGCCCACTTTCCTACTGCGCCCTCACCCACGGCACTGGCCACGGCGTCGGGCTGGACGTACATGAACCACCCTTGCTAGACATCAAAGGCCCAGCCCTGCTCGCTGGCGAAGCCCTCACCGTCGAGCCAGGACTTTATCAAAGAAATCTAGGCGGCGTCCGCATCGAAGACATGGTCATCGTGACTGAGCATGGCCACGAAAATTTGAACACCATTGCTGACGGGCTTTGTTGGAAATAGGCCGGGCAAACTCAGATTTCTTCATTGGACCGCGAAATTCATTTCGCCCTTAGGTTGATACCTTCATTACGAAATCGATTCGCACGATCAGCTTTCATGCTCAGTTTGAGACGACTGGCTGGAAATCTATCCTTTTTAAAAGAACACGATTGCGGCAACTGAAACTACCCCACACGAAATTGTGTGGGTGTCACGCTGGTCACGGCTCGGAAGGCGCGGGTGAACGCGCTGTGGTCGTAGAATCCACATTCCAACGCGATTTCTGCCACAGGCTTTTCCGTCTCTCTCAGCAGGCGTGAAGCCGCTGCAATTCGTGTTTTCACGATCAACTGGAGCGGGGAAACGCCGTAGATCCGTTTCGTGAGTCGGGCGAATCGGGCAGGCGGAAGTTCTGCGATTCTTGCCAAGTCCACAGGCGTGAGAGGTTCTGCGTAGTTGGTTTCTAACTGCCGCAACGCTGCCGCGACACCTGACGGGATTTCCTTGGCGGGTATCGGCAATCGCACGTCTTTGGAAATTCCGATGATGCCAGTGATTCTGCCGTCCGCATCGTGCAGTGGCAACTTCGTCGTCAAACACCAGACGGGCTTCTGCGGGAGGTACCATTGGAGTTCCAGCCGTTCAATAATCGCCCTTCCCGTACACAGCACGAATGCATCTTGTTCGGCGGGGATGCGGCCAAAATCACCCGGGCACACATCGCACGGGCGACGACCGACTAGCTGAGATTTACTCCGCAGCCCGTGGCGCTCGACGAGTGATTCATTCACCACGACGTAGCTTCCAGAGCGGTCTTTGATAAAAAAAGCGGTGTCCGCCATGTGATCGAAAAGTTGCTCTAGTAACTGCATGTCCACCCCGCCCACGTTTCGGGAAACGGTTTTGAGAAGTGCGACATTAGTGCTGATTTTCATGATCTTTGGCCAAGACAGGAACTCGCAAAATGTCCCGGATGTAAAATCCAGATTTGTAATCTGACCTGTCAGTGAGGATCAAAAAGCTAAAGATGTGATTCCGCCCATCTCCAAAGGCAAGTTTGACATCTCTACCTAAGTCTTGTTGAGTCATGGCCTGATTTGGGGCTATTTGGCCGAAATTGGCCCTTCTATCTCATTTGAAATCCTTTATTGTTAAGGCATCCTTCAATCCATTACCCAAGAAACTGGAACGCCCCATGACGCCTGCTTCTTGATCCATTTTTACCTATGCAACCCTCCCTACAAGGAACGATCAGCGAAGAGAAAACTGCATCGGTCGTGAAGTTAGAGGAGGAAGCGAGGCAGGTGATCGCGGAGGCCTATGCCGCCGCAGACGCCAAAGAAGCCGCCAAAGCCAAGGCCAAAGCCGAGGAAGAAATCCGCGAGGCCGCCGCAAGAGAACGGCTGGAGATGAAGGCCAGGGCAAAAGTTGAGGAAGAAGCTCGCATCGAGGCCGCTGGCGGAAATCAGTGGTTCTACATCCTCAACGGCACTCAGATCGGGCCAGTGAGTTTGGAGGAAATTCGCGATAAAATTTCCGATCTCACCGTCGAGCCACCCGTGAATCTGGTGTGGACCGAGGGCATGAACGGCTGGAAGCCATTTTACGACGTGCGGAAACTCTGCGAATCACTCGATGCCAACGCACCGATCGTTGAACCGAAGCCTGTAATCCAAGCCAAGCCAGAAACCCAAACCACTCCCAAACCCAAATTCGGCACCCAGCCCCCAGCAGAACCCGAATTTTCCTACAAACCCGCTCCCGGAAAACTCGAAGAAGAACTCCGCGCCAAGGCCGCCCTCGCCGCCGCAGAAAAAGTCCGCGCAAAGGCCGAAGAAGACACCAAAGATCGCGCCGCTAACCAAACTCGCGACGCCGAAATCGCGAAATCCAAAGCCGACTTCGAAGCGAAACTCCTCGAAGACCAACGCCACAAAGCCGTCGTCAAAGCTGCCGAAGAAGCAAAAAAACTCGCTGAGTCCAAAGCCAAAACCGCGACTGAGGAAATGGCGAAAGTCAAAGCCGCCACCGAGGCCAAACTCAAACTCACCGAAGCAGCAAAAAACCTCGCTGAGGCCCAAGCAAAATCCGTAACCGAGGAAATGGCGAAAGCCAAAGCTGCCACCGAGGCAAAACTCAAACTCGCCGAGGAAGCCAAAGCCGTCGCCGAGGCGAAAGCCGAGAATGAATCCCGACTGCGCGCCGAGGCTGAAGCTCGCGCCGCCAAAGAGGCCCGCGCGTCTGCCGAAGCCAAAGAGCAACGCATCGCCGAAGAGCAAGTCCGAGCCAAATCCGAAGCAGAGGCTGGCGTCAAAGCGAGTGCCGCCGCCGAGGCTCGCGTCGCTGTCGATGCAAGTGCCAGGCTGTTAGCAGAAATCCAAGCCAGCTCTAAAGCCAAGCTCCAAGCCGCCGAAAAAACAATCGCCGCCGCCGAGGCCAAAGCCGCCGAGCAAGCAGAACTCCTTGCCGCCGCCCGCGCAAAAGCCGCCGAGGAAGCAAGACTCCGCCTCGCTGCCGAAGCCAAAGCTGCTCAAGAAGCCAAGTCCGCTGCTGCCGCAAAGGCCCAAGCAAAAGCCGAGGAAATCGCCCGCATCCAAGCCGAAGCTGCGGCGAAACTCAAAATCGAGGCCGAAACCCGAGCCGCAGAAATCACCAAAGCCGCCGCCGAGGCCAAAGCCGCAGAGCAAGCTGAACTCCTCGCCGCCGCCCGCGCGAAAGCCGACGAGGAAGCAAGACTCCGCCTCGCCGCCGAAGCCAAAGCTGCCGCTGAAGCCAAGTCCGCCGCTGCCGCCAAGGCCCGAGCGAAAGCTGAGGAAATCGCCCGCATCCAAGCCGAAGCCGAAGCGAAACTCAAAATCGAGGCCGAAACCCGAGCCGCAGAAATCACCAAAGCCGCCGCCGAGGCCAAAGCCAAAGAAGAGGCAAAACTCCGCGAAGCTGCCGAAGCCAAAGCCGCCGAAGAAGCGAGACTTCGAGCCGCCGCCGAGGAAAAAGCAGCTGCTGCCAAAGAACTCGCAAAAACCGAAGCGCAGGCGAAAGCGGACGCCCAAGCCGAAATCAAACTTAAAGCCGCTGAGTCCGCCAAAATCGCCGCCGAGACTAAAGCCGCCGAAGAAGCAAAACTCCGCCAAACCGCTGAAGCCAAAGCCGCCGAGCAAACCCAACTCCGCGCTGCCGCCGAGGCCAAAGCCATCGAAGACGCCAAAACCGCTGCCGCTGAAAAGTCCAAGGCCGACGAGTCCGCAAAAGCCAATTCCGCGCGCGAAACCAAACTCCGCTCCGCCGCCGAAGCCAAAGCCGAGTCCGAAACCAAGCTCCGCGCCGCCGCCGAAGTGAAATCCAAAGCCGCCGAACAAGCCCGCGCCAATGCCGAAGCGAAAGCCGCGCGTGAAGCGAAGGCCGCCAAAGACGAAAAAGTCGCTCTCGCCAAAACCGAAAAAAAATCCAAATCCACGCCCTGCGTCTGGTTTTACACCTGCGAGGGCGAGCGACTCGGCCCCATCACATTTGAGGAACTCAGGACCATGGCCGACGACTTATCGCTTGATCCACGGCTCGACCTCATTTGGAAAAAAGGCATGGACGAGTGGAAACCCGCTGGCACCATCGACGGCCTGTTTGTCCGCACCACCGTTCCCGCCGAAACCCAAAAAATTTCCCAAAGCCCACTCCGCCCCGCTAGCCAAACCAAGCCCGGTTTACCGCAAAAACTCGAATCTTGGCCCGGAGCCAGACGCCGCAGTTTCATCCTCACCCTGCTCTTGCTACCCGGCGCGTGGCACTACGCCCTCGTCATCACCAGCCCACTGCTCACCCAACAATTCGGCGAGATCATCATGGGGAAAATCCTACCCATCGCCGCCTTCGTCCCACTCATCGCCCTCGCGTGGTTCAGCATGAAACGCCTGCAAAATCTCGGCATGACCCGGCTCTGGCTGCTAGCCACCGTCGTTCCCGGCCTCAACTTCTGGCTTGGCTACCGCTGTTTTTCCTGCCCGCCCGGCTACGGCTCACGGAAAAAAATGGACGCCACCGGCATCCTCCTCGCCGTCTTCTATTGGCTTCTTGTTGCTGCACTCACTCTCATCCTGTTCGCCTTCATCGCCGTCCTCGCCGGCATGGTGAAAGATCCCGATCAACAGCTACTCATCCGCAATTCCGTCAAAACAGTCAAAGTTTTGCTAGGAATTCCCGGCTAGTCCGCTGCTCCTTGGGTTTTGAATCCTTAATGGCATTGCCCTGAAAAGTTAGACTACGTGCGATGACTCATTCGCCCAAATACCTATGCAACGTTACCGCAATTTTCACAAATCCTGGCTCACTTGAGCGTATCTAGAAGCAGCACTCGTGGCGGACTGAAGGTTAGGCCGTTTGCCAAAAGTTGCTTCCTTCATCCAGTTTGCGCGATGGCATCGCTGGTAACAAGGAACGGCGATCTCCGAATCGCCGCTGCCGATGGTAAGCCAAAGAGCAGCGGCGATCCTCTACACTTTGGCTTTTCATGGACCTCGGCGGATCGGAGTCCGCCGCTCCTTGCAGCTTTACGTTTCGGAAATGACTTTTGGCAAACGGTCTAGGCCATCGCTTCCAATGTCTGCCCGGGCTGAACGTCTGTGATTGCGTCAGCACGATGGCGAGACGGCCGTCAATGGACTCGACACGGTGCGCGACAGGCTTGCCTGCGAGCATGACCGAGGGGGTCTCTGCTTTTTGAGCAGGCGCGATGAGTTCGGGGCGGTCGAGCCGCATGGAGCCGAAGTGCACGGCGAGTGTGGCGGCTGATCCGCTTGTGGCCACTTTCTGGGAGAAATGCCCCCAAGCTCCGGCACTGATGAAGGGGCCGGCAAAGTCCTCCGCGCCGAGCTTGGACCCGATGCGCATCAAGCTGCTGGAGGCATGACAATAGAAACGGTAGCAGAGTACTCGAGGCCGCCAGTGCGTATTGGCGTCCCGAGTGAGGCTTCGTTTGTTCGCGGAATACGCCCATGCCCGGGACGAAGTTGTATTGATACAAGCTATCCATCGCTTGACGCAGTTGCTGCGTGCTGCCGATATGGCTGGCAGGCCAACTTGGACGAACTCGGGAAAACCCACTGACCGGAGTTCGCCCTGAATTGCCTCCCTCAGAGGCAAAATAGTTTTGAAAGGCACACCACCTCTGACTTACTGGCGTGTCCCCGTTTTGAGGACTAGCATGACTCTTCCGGGCGAGTTAACTTTGCAGCGTATTGAATTTTGTGCCGTGTGAATCGGCTCAAAACAGCCAATACGATCTAACCCATAACCCTATGAAAACCCGTTCATCCGGCACCCTTTGCGGGCCGCAGTCAGCCAGAGGCTTTACTTTGACTGAGATTCTCGTCGTCATCGTCATCGTCATCATCCTCGCCCTTGTCGGATTTTCGTCGGCTCAGAGGATGCGGACTCAGGCGAAGAGCATGACCTGCATTGGAAATCTCAAGCAGGTCGGCACTGCCCTCATCACCTATTCTGCGGATAATAATGATCGCTTGATCGCCCTCGCGGGCGAAACGGCAGACGGCCCCACAAAGCCCATCTGGCCCGTCTTATTGGCCCGGGCTGGGCACCTCGGCGCAAAGATAACGCCGGGCGTTCCAAATCCGTGCGGCAAAGGCGTTTGGGCATGCCCAAGCTGTGATCACACCTCGGATAACCACGGCGGCTATGGAGTCGTGGAGGGGATTATCAACTATCCCGCTCACGTGGATAGAGGTCCATCACGGATGAGCTTGATCGAGAGCCCCAGCACCACCTGGTTGGTTGGCGACGCCCAAAGAGGCTCAGATCCTAAAAACGGCTGGTACGCGGTGAGGAATAATCCAAAGGATTGGAAAAACGGTGGACCAGCAGCGGGACGGCACGGCAATCGCGTCAATGTTTGCATGTTCGACGGCCACATCGAGTCGCTGACCCTCAAGGAGCTGGAAGAGCGGAAATACCTTGCTGCAAAAAAATCTCCCTAAACAAAACTTTTGCTCACCGCACTGCTTCTGTTCAGCGCGGTGGCAGACGAAGCTTTTATGGCTTGGGAGTTAATTTACTATCGGCGAGGATCTTCGCGGGAAAGGCCGTGATCGGGCGGAGGCGGATGTTTCGGTAATAAACCTCTGCGCCTTCGGACTGGATTTGTAGCTTGCCCTTCGCGAGCGGCGTGCCGTCTTTGAGCCGGGCCTTGTCGAGGGAAAGGACGACGTGACCGTTCACCAGATGAATCGCTTGCTGACCGAGAACGTAAAACTCCGCAGTGGTCCACTCGCCGTGAGGGTTTTCATGGTTGGTTGATCGCTCGACGGAACCCCGCACTGGAGCGAAAGGCTTCGCGATGTCCCACCGCGATGGAGGGACGCCGGGGATGTGATCGGGAACTGGAGTCGTCGGCGCATCCGCCGCCACGCCAGCGAGCAGGTAGAGGTCGCCTAAATTTTCCTCCTGCACTTGGTATTCGACGCTGCGCATCCAGACGTTCCAGAAGGCTCCGTGCTCGCCAGTGCAGTGATAGAGCACGCCGCTGTCACGTTGTTTCTTGAGTCGCGGTTCCCACTTTTTATCGCCGAATTTCACCTCACAAGAAAAGTGATAGTCTCCAAATTCCTTGAGCGTGGTGAGTCCGCCGTAGATCTCGCCCGTGATCTTGAGCACTGGCTTGCCATCCTCCTCAATCACCGAAAACACCTTTTTGGGATCGTTCGCTAGACCCAGCGGCGTGCCGACGTTGTAGTCGTCCAGTTGTGGCGTGCCTTCTGGAAGGCCCTTCACACTGGTGCGTGGCACACCCATCCAGAGTTCCCACTGAGAGAGCTTGGGATCGAGCAAGTCAGTCCACTTTTCCTCATCGCCAGAAACCGGAAGAGCGAGCAGAACGGCGGGGAGAATCGTGGCGAGGTAGTAGTTAGTTTTCATGAGGGTGTTTTTGAAAATTGGCTTGTGTCTGAAACCGCTGCCAGGCTTCCGGGGAGTCGATGTCCCAGACAGCATCAGGAAAGGGAACCAGCGCGGCTTGGTGACTTGCAGCTACGGATTTCGCGCCTTGATCGCCTCGCAAGGCCATCAACTCGGGGAAGTGGGTTCGCGAAAATAAGGCGGGTGGACCTTTGGCGTCTGAATGACCACACCAGACCACGGAAGAACTCTGGAGTTTGGATTTCATCGTCTCCAGCAGTTGGGCGGAAATCATCGGTTGATCGGCTAGCAACACGAACACGCCATCCAGCTCCGGATGAAGTTCTAGCAAGTGCGACACTCCCACCGCCAACGAGCTGCCCATTCCTTTTTCCCAGTCCGCGTGGACGAGCGTCTCGACGCCTGACGGACAAGGGTGTTCGAGAATTTTTTCTGAATGCGCTCCCAACACGCGGACCAGCGGCTGACAGCCTGCTTCCGAGGCGATCCGGCAGGCGCGGTCGATCAAAGTTTCGCCTTCGATTTGCAGGAGCTGCTTGGGCGAGCCGAAACGACTCGCTCTGCCAGCGGCGAGGATCACGGCGCCGAGTTTCATCGGAGCGCGAGCGGTTGCGGATGGATGGTGCCCGCTTTGTCGCGGAGAAATCCGGCGTCGGCCCCGGCGAGCACGGCTTGGATTTCTGCGATGATGGCGAGCGCGATGGTCGCGGGATGGTGGCCGCCGAGGTCGAGGCCGACGGGCGCGTGAAGCCGCTCGGTGATGCGGGGATCTTCTAGCAGGCCCAGCTCGCCTAGCTCGGCCAATAGAGTTTCCCGCCGCCGTTTTGAGCCTAACAATCCGACGTAGCCGTAGCCCGCTGGCAGGATTTCCTTGAGATAGGCGAAGTCGGTGACGAGGTGATGGGTCATTACGAGCACAGCGGTCGAGGCGTCTGGCGTGAACTTTGCGATCATTTCCTCGGCGGAAATGGCCTGCACGGTTTCCCCGGCGACGGGCGAGGTCTCGGCGATCATCCGTGGATCGCGCAGGACACGATGAAGCTCCCAGCCCAGTGTTTTCGCGAAGCCGAGCAGAGGGTCCATGTCATGGGTCCATCCGACGGCGACGAGGCGGGGTGGCGGGCAGACTTTCTCTAGCAAATCCCCCGTTTCACCAGCGGCGAGACGGGTTCCTTTCGCATCCGTGGTGAGCAGCAGCGAACGCCGTTGCCGCAGTTCCGCTTCGATTTGCTCGATGAGTTCGGAGGAAATTTTCTCCACCTGCACATGCAGTTTCCCTGGGCAGCCGAAGTGCGGGCGGGTGTCGATCACCATGCGCTGCGGTTTCCCCTCAGCGAAAACTTTTCCCGCAGTGCTGGCGATGCCGTCCTCAAGACAGCCGCCGCTGAGTGAACCCTGATAGGACAAATCCTCGGCGATCAACATCCGCGCACCGGGCTGACGGTAACTCGATCCCTCCCGCGCGACCAGCGTGGCCAAGGCGAGACGCCCGCCACAGTGGCGACGGGCGAAGTCGAAGAGGAAAGGCCAGTCACTCATTTCAGGTCCAGCTCAAGTCCTGTTTCGCCATCGGCAGCGTACGGATGCGTTTGCCGGTGGCGGCGAAAATCGCATTGCAAATCGCGGGGGCCGTCGGTGGTAGAGCTGGCTCGCCGAGACCCGTCGGCGGGAAATCAGACTTGGCGAAAAACACCTCCACCTTCGGCGCGTCCTTCATCCTGAGCAGCGGATAGTCATGAAAATTCGTCTGCTTCACGGCACCATTTTCCACGGTGATTTCCTGAAACCAAGCCGCGCTCAGACCGTCGAGCATGGAGCCTTCCACCTGATTTTCCGCGCCGCTGAGATTCATGATCGGCCCGACGTCCACCCCGGCGGTGAGTTGGTTGATCTTGAGAATGCCGTCCTTGCTCACGGTCACGTCCGCCACCACCGCGACGTAACCACGATGACTGTAGTAGAAAGCGATGCCCTTGCCGCGGCCTTTCGCCAGCTTCTCACCCCAGCCGGAATTTTTCGCGACCAGCTCCACCACGCCGATCATGCGATCCGCGTTGAAGTCATCTGGCTTGGCGTTTTTTTTCTTCGGGGCATTGCGTAGCAGGTCCAAGCGGAATTCCATGGGATCCTTCTTCGCGGCGTGGGCCAATTCATCGATGAAGCTTTGAAACACCCACGCCAAAGCATTTGCGCCGGGCGCGCGCCACCAGCCGAGCGGGGTGTTGCTGGGAAGGATCGTGCGTTCAAACAGGAGATTTCGCACCGAGTGACTGGGAAATTCGCCAGGACCAAGACCCGCGCCGTGACCGACATTTTGGTCGTTGTTCAGTCCAAATGAAACGAAGTGGTCCGCCAACGAGTCGATCTTGCCGTTCTTATCCACGCGGCCACGGAAGCGATGCCAGCCGCCGCCACGATAGAAATCATGTCCGAGATCCTGATCCCGCGTCCAAGTGAGTTTCACCGGCGTGCCTGCCATTTTCTGGGCGATGGCAGCACATTCCACCATGTAGTCTGATAGAAGCCTGCGACCAAATCCGCCGCCGATGCGGGTCAAGTGCACGGTGATTTTATCCACCGGGATGTTGAGCGTTTTCGAAATGGAGCCGATCCCGCCGGTCGGAGCTTGAGTCGGTGCCCACATTTCCAGCGCACCATCTTTGAAAACGGCGGTGCAGTTTTGAGGTTCTAGCGTGGCGTGCGCGAGGTGCGGGTAGTGATAGACGGACTCCAGGGTCTGGCCATCGTCGGGGAAATCCGGGTTGCCCGTTTTGCGGATTTCCGTGCCGCTGCCCTTCATCGCCGTGGCAGCCATGGTGGCGTGAGCGGTGAAACTTTCCTTGGCTTCCGTATCCCAAGTCACCTTGAGCGCATCCTTCGCCTTGAAGGCACTCCAAGTGTCGTTCGCGATGATCGCCACGCCGGGCATCAGGCCGTAGTGGTCATCAGTGCCTTCGAGGATGAAAGCGTCCACCACGCCGGGGAGTTTTTTCACGGTCGCCAAGTTCGCTTCCTTCACTTTTCCCGCGAACACCGGGCAACGGACGTAAGCGGCGTATTTCATTCCCGGCTGTTTCTGATCGATGCCGAACAATGGCTGGCCGGTGACGATTTTCGGGTTGTCCACGCCGCCGATCCGCTTTCCGAGAAGTTTGAAATCCGCCACCGCTTTCAACTTCACCGACTTCGCATTCGGCACTGGGAGCTTAGAAGCGGCGGTGGCGAGTGCGCCGTAGGTGAGTTTTTTACCGCTCGACTTGTGAATCACTTGCCCTGCCACGGCTTCGCATTCATCGACGGAAACTCTCCATTCGTCAGCCGCCGCTTGGATGAGCATGGTGCGGGCGATGGCTCCCATTCTACGAAGGTTATCGTAGTTGCTCGGCGTGGAATTGCTGCCGCCCGCGGCTTGATTGCCAAAAGCGGGACGATCCACCGGTGCTTGCTCCACGATCACTGTTTCCCACGGCACTTCGAGTTCCTCGGCGATCATCATGGGCAGCGAGGTTTTGATGCCTTGGCCGATTTCTGGGTTTTTCGAGAGAATCGTCACGCTGCCTTGCGGTGAGATGCGGATGAATGCGTTCGGTGAAAACGTGGCGGCCTCCTCGGCGGCTTCTGCGTTCCAAGAGCCCAGAAAAAAACCACCGCCGGCGAGAGCACTGATACGGAAAAAGTTTCTGCGGTTGAGATGAGTGTTCATTTGGCGGCGGTGTGGATGGCTTGGCGGATGCGTTTGTAAGTCGCGCAACGGCAGAGGCAGCCGGACATGGCTTCGTCGATATCGGCGTCTGAAGGCTTGGATTTTTCCGCAAGTAGGGCGGTGGCGCACATGATTTGGCCGGATTGGCAATAGCCGCATTGGGCGACATCTAGATCGCACCAGGCTTGCTGGACTGCGGTGAGTTTTCCACCCTTTGCTAGCCCTTCGATAGTCGTGACCTTTTTGTCGCCGACTGAGGAAACTGGCAGGCTGCACGAGCGGACGGCCTTGCCATCGACGTGGACCGTGCAGGCTCCGCAGAGGCCCATGCCGCAGCCGAATTTCGTGCCGACGAGATCGAGATGATCCCGCAGCACCCAGAGGAGTGGCGTGTCATCCGCCACTTCCGCAGTGCGCGGCGTGCCGTTGACTTGAAGGGTGAAAGATTTCATGGAAATGGTTTTTTAAATGAGAAACGAATCGTCGAGGAGACCTTTGGATTTATAACCCGCCTTGCAAATTGTCAAAGAACCCAATCGCAGGCGAGTCCCCAATACGGGGACACGACGCTGTTTTCGTTTTCCGTTCGTCCCCACGCGAATCGTCAATTTCTGTGATTCGTTGTGCGAAAAAGATCAGGTATCGTCCGACCTGTGAATCAGGTCGAACTTTGCCTTTCCGCCGCCGGGGGCGAATGCTACTTTCGCCACATGGATACTCTTACCCTCGAACAGGAAGCGTTGAAACTCAGCCCGCTGTCCCGTATCCGACTGGCCGAGCTGCTTTACACCAGCCTAGAAGTGGAAGCGGACCGTGAGTGGAACGGTAAGGCCATCGCGGAATGCGAATCTCGCTACGAGGCATACAAAAATGGCGAAATGGGGTCGGTTGACGCGTTAGATGCCATCGAAGCCCTGCGCACCAAGTTTGTGAAATGAACGCGCGATTCATTGACGCGTGTCTGGCTGAGATCGATGAAGCCGTCACTTGGTATGCCCACCAGAGTCCAGAGCTTCCCGGGCTCATTCTCGCGGAGCTGCAAGGCGCGGTGGAAAAGCTGACCCCGTTCCCGGAAGCATTTCACATGATCGCTGATCCGTATCGCAGGGTCCGACTTTCCAGGTTCCCTTACGCGCTGTTCTTTCGGATCGATCCCGCCGAGATCGTG
This sequence comes from Luteolibacter sp., assembly GCA_031414935.1. GTDB lineage: Bacteria > Verrucomicrobiota > Verrucomicrobiia > Verrucomicrobiales > Akkermansiaceae > Luteolibacter. The sequence goes on along the minus strand of JANOQR010000198.1, from coordinate 6,663 downwards.
ATCGTTGGCTTTTTCCACCAGCATTCGGACCCGGTAAAATGGCGGGAACAACTCAAATCACGTTAAGGACTGCGATACATCCGTCGCAACAAGCAGGCAGAGGAAAAAAAGGGAGAGTGAGGTCCCTGCTTCTCGATGCTGTCCCCGTATTGAGGACTGGCATGGCCTCTGCGGGCTGAATAGCCTTTTAAGCTACACCATGATTGCCCATTCCATCCCACGCCGTGCGGCATTGAAAACCCTCTCGCTGGCCGCTATCGGCAGCGTCGGGCTTCCGCATTTGGCTGCTGCTGCATCGCCATCATTGCCACAGATCGTGCTGGGTCTTGATGCTCATTCCGTGCGCGGCATGAAGTGGTCCGCGTTGCCGCTCATCGAATATGCGGGCGAGCAAAAACTCGGGGCCGTGCTGCTCAATGGCCTTCAGTATTTCGAGAGTCTGGAGGAAGAGCATCTCGTGAAAGTGAAAGCATTCGCTGACAGCAAGGGCGTCAAAATCCGCATCGGCGCGGGTGGCATCAGTCCGGGTCCATCAGGTGCCAAGAATGCCTTTGGTTCCCCTGAGCAGGCACTCGCCAAGGCGGTGCAAGTAGCCGACGTGCTGGGTTCGCCTACGGTGAACATGAAGATTGGCAGCATCGAGGACCGCTATGGCACCGGTGGCATTGAGGCTCGGATGGAGGAGGCTGTCGCGACGATGAAGGCGGTGCGAAATCGCGCACAAGATGCCGGCATCAAGTTCGCTTTTGAAAATCACGCGGGCGACACCCGCAGCGACGAAGTGCTCGCCGTCATCCAAGCAGTGGGCACGGATCTTTGCGGCGTAATGCTCGACCCCGGCAACGCGCTTTGGTCCATGGAAGACCCCATGAAGCACCTCGCGAAGCTGGGCAAACACGTGCTTTGCAGCAGCGTCCGCGACTACATGATCTGGGAATCGCCCGAAGGCGCGATCTTCCAGTGGACCGCCATCGGCGAGGGGCTGATGGATGTTCCCGCGTACGTGAAATTATACCAAGAACTCTGCCCCACCGCGCCGCTGTGTGTGGAAAGCATTTCTAACGCCGCACGCCCCATCCCATTTCTGACCGAGGCGTTTTGGAAAGGTTTCCCACACGTCAAAGCCGCCGACATCACCGCTTTCCTCGCGCTTTGTCGCAAAGGTCGCCCGTTGGAAATCCAGCAAGCACCCACCGGCACCGATGCCAAAGAATTCGAGCGCGAGCATCAAAAAGCCGAGTTCACCCGCAGCATCGAGAAATTGCGTACTCTGGTGTAAATTGGATCGAATTTCCGCGTGTCCCCGTTTTGGGGACTGGCCCGAATTTCCCGAGAGCGGTAGTTGTCGTAGCGAGAGGATTTGCGCCGTATCGCCCGTGCAAATTCGTCTGCCGCCGATGAAACCCACAAGTCCCCTACTCTCCGCACTGCTTCTCATCACGCTGGCGAGCCTATCCGCTGCGGCGACGAAGCCTAACTTTCTCATCATCATTGCCGACGATCACGGCTACGGTGATGTCTCGGCCTATCGTGCTGGTGACGTATGCACGCCGAACATTGATCGAATCGGAACGGAAGGGATGTTATTTTCCGCCATGCGGGCGAATTGCACCGTCTGTTCGCCCTCGCGAGCGGCGTTGCTGTCCGGTCGTTATGCGGACCGAGTCGGCGTGCCTGGGGTCATTCGCACCCAGCCGGAAGACTCATGGGGATACTTCGATCCCAAGGTGCCGACGCTGGCAGATGAGTTAAAAAAATCAGGCTACCACACCGGAATCATCGGTAAGTGGCACCTCGGTCTGGAGTCGCCAAATTTACCCAACGAGCGCGGCTTCGATTTTTTCCACGGATTTCTCGGCGACATGATGGACAGCTACACGACTCATCTGCGCCACGGAAATAACTACATGCGGCGCAACGCCGAAGTCATCGCCCCTGAAGGCCACGCGACGGATCTTTTCTCCGCCTGGGCCGTTGACTACTTGCGCGAGCGAGCACAGTCGAAGTCCCAGCCATTTTTCCTCTATCTCGCCTACAATGCGCCGCATTTCCCCATCGAGCCACCCGCCGAGTGGCTGACGAAAGTGAAACAACGTGAGCCGCAACTCGACGAGAAACGTGCGATGAACGTGGCCTTCGTCGAGCACCTCGATGATCGAATCGGACGCGTGTTAGAAGCGCTGAAAGAAAACGGATTGGTGGAAAATACAGTGGTCATTTTCACCTCGGACAACGGCGGCTCATTGGCTCACGGCCAGAACAACGATCCATGGCGCGGGGGAAAACAAGAGCACTACGAAGGCGGCCTGCGCGTGCCCTTCATGGTGCGCTGGCCCGCACAAATCAAAGCTGGCTCTCACAGCGATTATGCTGGGTTAAACTTTGATCTCTTCCCCACTTTCCTCGAACTCGCCGGGGCAAAACCCGCTACGGATCTTGATGCGCTGAGTCTAGTTTCCGAGTTTCAAGGCCGCCCCACTCACCAGTCGCGTGATCTTTATTTTGTCCGCCGCGAAGGCGGTTCGCAATACGGCGGAAAGAGCCATGAGGCCATCATTCATGGGGATTGGAAACTGCTCCAAAACAACCCCAGCAGCCCGTATGAACTCTACAATCTCAAAGCCGACCCACAGGAAAAAACCAACCTCGCGGCGACTCATCGGGAGGTCTTGAATGACTTATCCGCTAGACTCCGCCAGCATATCCAGCGAGGCGGTTCGACGCCGTGGCAGAAACCGACTCACTGAACCCGCTCCGTTTTTGAAAATTTTTCCCTCACTGATTGCCATTCTTATCATGGTGCCATTCACCTCGCGGGTGGCGGCGGCTTCACCGATCAAGAAGCCTAACATCCTCATCATCCTGGTGGATGACATGGGCTATGGCGACCTTAGTAGCTACAATCCACAGTCGAAAATCGCCACTCCCCACATCGACCGCCTCGCCCGCAGTGGGATGCGTTTCACCGATGCCCACGCGCCGGGTCCGCTTTGCCATCCATCGCGCTACGGACTGATGACGGGGCGCTACCCATTCCGCACCGACATCACCCGGTGGCCGCAGGAGCCGCTGATCCCAGCAGAGCAAATGACTCTCGCATCCTTGCTGCGAGATCAAGGCTACCACACCGCGATGGTCGGCAAGTGGCATCTTGGTTTTCGTGAAAACGGCTATGATCGGGCACTCCCCGGCGGACCGGTTGATCGCGGGTTCAATCGCTTTTTCGGGATGCGTGCCTCGACCGATATTTCACCCTATTTCTACATCCGTGAAAATCTAGCAGTGACGCCACCCACCGCTCATATCGCCGAGAATCATTCCGCAGGCTGGTCGCCCACGCAGGGTGAATTCTGGCGGGGTGGCGAAATCGCGCCGGACCTGGAATTGAAACGCGTGCTGCCCAAATTCACCGATGAAGCCTGTGCCGTCATCGAGTCACATCGCGGTAAAACTGAGCCGCTGATGCTCTATCTAGCCTACACCGGTCCGCACACCCCGTGGCTGCCAGCCCCCGAGCATGTGGGTAAAAGTGGCGCAGGAATGTATGGCGATTTTCTCATGACGGTGGACTCACAAATCGGTCGAGTGCTGGCCACTCTGGAAGCTGCCGAGATGACGAGTGAGACGCTCATCGTTTTCACCTCAGACAACGGCCCCGTGTGGAATCCGACTGATAGGGAACGCTTCGGACATGACTCTTCCGGCGGCCTGCGCGGCATGAAGGGCGATGCTTGGGAAGGTGGACACCGGATGCCATTCATCGTGAGCTGGCCGGGGCGGGTGAAAGCGGGTTCTACCAGCGCACAGGCGATTTGTTTTACCGATTTGCTCGCGACATTTGCTGAAATCTGTGAGGTGAAACTGCCTGCTGGTGCTGGACCTGATAGTTTCAGTTTCCTGCCAGTGCTGGATGGCTCGCATCCTACGGATCAACCCATCCGCGGCCCCATCGTGATGGCGGCTGGCAGCTCCTCAGCGATGATGGTCCGCTCCGGCGAGTGGAAGCTCATCAACGCACTTGGCTCCGGTGGATTCTCCGATCCCAAGACCATCTCGCCCGGTCCCGGTGATCCCGTGGGGCAGCTCTATCACCTCAAGGATGACCTCGCGGAAACCTCGAACTTATACCTGAAACATCCCGAAATCGTCACCCGTCTGGAAGCCGAAATGCGGCACATCATCGAAGCTGGCCGCAGTCGCTGAATCTATATCTTTTTCATATTCCCCTCATATTATGAAATCACTCTCCATCTTCATCGCTTGCTTGGCTTTACCAAGTTTCTCCATCGCTGAAACCAGACCTAACCCACTCAAGCCCTACGACGGCCCGAGTAATCGCGGCGTGGACACCAGCACGCTAACTGGCAAGGTGATGACGGGCTATCAAGGATGGTTCAACTGTGAGGGTGATGGGGCAAATCTTGGTTGGACACATTGGGCCACTAGCAAAGGAAAAACACCCGGTCCCGGAAATGTGCATGTTGATTTATGGCCTGATGTGTCCGAGTTGACTGCCAGTGAGCGATACCCCACCGGGTTCAAACTAACCAATGGTAGCCCGGCCGAAGTATTCAGCTCTTACAATCGGGATACCGTGCTACGGCATTTCCGCTGGATGCGAGAATACGGTATTGATGGTGCATTCGTGCAGCGCTTCGCGAATGGGCTGCTAGATGAAACCATGCGCCACCACAAGGATGTAGTGCTTGCTAACTGCCGCGAGGGCGCAAACCTAGAAGGTCGGGCCTATGCAGTGATGTATGATTTAAGCGGGCTGCCATCCGGTGGGTTGATGCGAGTCATGGAAGACTGGCGTAATTTGCGAAAGCAGATGCGAATCGGCGATGATCCAGCTTATCTCCGGCATCGCGGCAAACCTCTCGTCGTCGTCTGGGGCGTGGGTTTCAATGAGAAGCGGAAATACTCACTGGCTGAATGCCGGTCCTTGGTCGAACTCCTGAAAGCCGACGGTTGCTCAGTGATGCTCGGAGTTCCCACTGGCTGGCGCGAGTTAAACCGCGACGCTCTGCCCGATCCAGCACTGCATGACTTACTGAAACTCGCCGATGTCGTTAGCCCGTGGACGCCAGGGCGCTACATCAGCCCTCAAGAAGCTTCGGATCACGGCAGAAAACACTGGGAACCCGATGTCAATTGGTGTCGCGAGCAATCACTGGATTTTTTGCCCGTAGTTTTTCCAGGTTTCAGTTGGCACAATCTTAGGGGAAATACTCCGTTAGATCAAATTCCCCGGCTTAAAGGTGAGTTTCTTTGGTCTCAATTCGTTGCCGCCAAGAAAGCAGGTTCACAGATGATTTACGTAGCAATGTTTGATGAAGTGGACGAAGGGACAGCCATCTTTAAATGCACCAACGAACCACCTGTTGGGAGCAACCCGTTTCTCACTTACCAAGGACTGCCCAGCGACCATTATCTCTGGCTCACCGGTGAAGGTGGCCGTCTGTTACGTGGTGAGCGTCCGGTTTCCACAGAGATGCCTAGTCGAGACCACGCTTCTTTGCCCAAATAAAAATCCCATCAAATCTGACTGATATTTCCTTCGTAACCATGATCCAGCTCCAACTCAAAACGCTTCTTCTCTGCGGACTCATCTCCATCGCCCACGCGGCAGAGCGACCCAACGTGCTTCTCATCATGTCCGATGACCTGCGCGATTTCGGCGGAGCCTTTCAGCGTGATGTCGTGAAGACGCCGAATCTTGATCGGCTACGCGCCCGTGGCACCACGTTCGAGCGGGCCTTCGTGCAATACCCGGTTTGCAATCCCAGCCGCAATTCCATGATGACTGGCCTGAGAGCGGAACAAACCGGCATCGTCAACAACTCGGACCACCTGCGGCTCAAAATGCCAGACGTCGTCACCATGCCTCAACTCTGCAAAAACGCTGGCTGGCAGGCTCATGCGTTCGGAAAAGTCTATCACTTAGGAGGCGGAGCCGATGTCAAAAAACGGGCAACTTGGGCGGATCTGGGTCGCTCATGGCACACTGCACAAATTTTCAAGGCGACCAAGCTCGGCGGTAAAATGATCGAAGGTCGCAATGTCACTGACGGCGCGCTTTCATGGTGCGCGTGGGGTGCTGCCGCTGGCACGGACGATGACCAGCCAGACGGCCAGATCGCTGCTGCGACGGTGGCGATGATCGAAAAACTCGGCGAGCAGCCTTGGTTCATCGGTTGCGGATTCATGAAACCGCATGATCCGTTCGTCGCGCCAAAAAAATATTTTGACCTCTATCCGAAAGATCAGTTGAAGCATTGGCGTGACCCTGCGGACATCGCCCCCTCGCCAGGACATACCATTGGATCTGGCGGCCTCTCCAAGGCATTCATCAAGTTCACCGATCAGGAATGGAGTGAGTTATTCCGAGCCTACTGTGCCAGCACCAGTTTCATGGACGCGCAGCTCGGTCGGGTGCTGGATGCGCTGGATAAAAACAAGCTCTGGGACAAAACCGTCGTCATCTTCGTGGGCGATCACGGCTACCACACGGGCGAACGTACTTGGTGGAACAAAAACACCCTGTTTGAGCGCAGTTGTCGCACTCCTCTCATCATCGCCGCTCCCGGCATGAAGGGTGGCCAGACGAGCCGTTCACTGGTCGAGTTTGTCGATCTCTACCCGACCGTCGCTGATTTCACC